>JACCUI010000002.1 GCA_013811945.1 Pyrinomonadaceae bacterium
CGGTCTGAATTTTCCCTGATCCATTTCCAGGTCCAGGCGTTTATTGGTGGCGGCAATAACCCGCACGTCGACGCTGATCGCCGTGCCGCTGCCTACGGCCTCGAAGCGTTGTTCCTCGAGTACTCGCAAAACCTTCGCTTGCACGTTCGCGCTCATGTCTCCAACTTCATCAAGAAACAGAGTCGCTCCATCAGCCAGCTCAAACTTGCCTTTTTTGGCGGCAGTCGCACCCGTGAACGCACCCTTCACATGTCCAAAGAGTTCGGACTCGATCAACTCCTCCGGTATCGCAGCCGAGTTGACCTCCACAAAGGGCGCCGAGGCTCGTCGCGATTGAGCATGAATTGCCCGTGCCACCAGCTCTTTCCCGGTGCCTGACTCACCGTAGATCAAAACGCGACCATCTGTCGGAGCAACCACCGAAATCTGATTGCGAAGCGCGCGCATGGCCACAGACTCGCCCACCATTCGGTACTCTTTCGCTAGCTGGGCAGACATTTCGGCATTCATCAATTCGAGCTGACGCTGGCGCAAAGCATTGCGCACGGTGAGCACCGTCTTTTCTATGGAGAGAGGCTTCTCGATGAAATCAAACGCGCCGAGCTTCGTGGCGCGTACGGCCGTCTCCACATTTCCATGCCCGGAAATAATCACCACGGCGGAGTCGGAGCCGATGGCGCGCAACTGTTGCAGAGTTTCGAGTCCATCAATCCCGGGTAGCCACACATCGAGCAGGATGCAATCATAGGTCCGCCGCTCCAGTGCTTTCAGGCACTCTTCACCACTCGCAACCGCGTCGGCGACGAATCCCTCGTCGCCCATGACTCCGCGCAAGGAGTCGCGAATGCCGCGTTCGTCGTCTACGATGAGAATTGATTCAGACATCACAAAATAGAAAGTAGGAACGGCTCATTTTCCATTTGGCAATTTGTCATTTTCTCATTGTTTCTTATTTGACATTGGTGGCCTATTGTTTCGTGTTCTTTCGTGGATCGTTCTTCATCTCTAAGGCAAACAAGCGATCCACGAAATAACACGAATCACCACGAATGAGATCAGAAATGAGCTGCTCCTGCCGTTTGCTCCTGCTCTTACCCGGGCAATTCGATCACAAATCGTGCCCCGCGCGGATAATTCGCTTCGGCGCGGATTCTCCCGCGGTGCTCCAGCACTATCCGCTGCACGATTGCTAAACCCAGGCCGGTTCCCGTTCCCCGCGTAGAAAAATAAGGCTGAAAGAGCCTCTTAAAGTCTCCGGACCTTATCCCGTGTCCCGTGTCTATAACTTCAGCAATCAAGAGACTACGCGCAGTGTCATTCGTCGTGGCGATTGTGATTCTCCGCTCGCCTTCCATCTCCGCCAGGGCTCCCAGCGCATTGTCAACCAGGTTCACAAATACCCGCCTCAACTGTTCCGTATCCAACATCGCTAACGGCATCGTCGCAGCCAGCGTCGTCTCGATCTGTACACCATCATGGCGATCTTCGTACAAGGCGACGGCGTGACGAACCACCTCATTCAAGTCGGCAGGTTCCAGGCGGGCCAGGGGCAGACGTGCGAAGCGCGAGAACTCGTCTACCATAGCCTTCAGACCGGAGACTTCACGCGCGATCGTTTCCGTGCATTCGTCGATCACCTCGGAGATATTGCCCTCATCCGCCGCTGCTTCCCGTGCACCGTTTGACCCGTTCTGGTTGCCATTGGCGCCGACACGCCGGTAGGTTTTGGCGATGCGTTCCGCAGACAGTTGAATCGGTGTCAAGGGGTTTTTGATTTCATGGGCCATTCGTCTTGCGACTTCGCTCCACGCCGCGGCCCTCTGGGCCGCCAGAAGCTCAGACAGATCATCGATGACAAGCACAACCCCCCGCCCCTCGGGCGGAACGCCGCGCAAGGCCGTGGCTGCCAAAGCGACGGGCAGTGGTCCAGTCTCTTTTGCGAGGGCGCCGGTGAGCTGCGTCTGCTCCGTAGCCTGACCCGTTCGACGCGCGCGCCGCAGCACCCGATCTAAAACAACTGCATCCTCAGCGCCTATTAGTTGTTCAAGTTTGTCCTGGCCGCCAGGCACGCTACTCAAACGGAGCATTCGGGCAGCTGCGGCATTGATGGTCGTTACCCGATCATTGCCGTCAAGGGAAACCACTCCTGTCGAGAGCGATTCAAGAACCGTCTCAATGTAATTTCGCCGCTCTTCAAGCGCCAGATTCTTGTCTCGAAGCTCGTTCGACCCAGCCTCGATGCGACGACGATTCTCTTCAAGCTGCGCCGTCATCTGATTAAACGAATGGGCCAGCAAGGCGAGCTCGTCCTCGGCGCCGGCAACCACCCGATGTGAGAGATTGCCCCTGGCAATTTCGTTAGAGGCTTCTGCCAGAGCCTTGATTGGCGTAGCAATCCCGCGCGCCAGGTAGATTGCCACCCAGCTCGACACGAAGAGAAGCATCAGGGTCATCAAGCCCAGCGTGGAGAGCCCGAGCAAACGGACTTTGCGCTGTCTCTTGACGAGTTTTTGATACTCGCTTTCCGAGCCTGAGATCGTATCGCTCAGGGTGGTGTCAGCTCGCCGTGTTGTTGCCAGGATCACTCTTTGATTGTCAGATAAAGGAACCGTGATGACATCAAATCCCTCGCCATCTACCAGACTCTGTCCGACATCTGCTTTTGCCTGACGCGCCCCGTGAAGCAGTGTTTCTAATTCCCGATTCTCACCTAAGCGACTAACCCGGCTTTGCGCGATGCTCGTTCCATCAGAATCGACGATCTCAGCAGCTGAAAGCTGTCCCCTGGTAACCATCTGATTGAGGGTCTCCTGCCGCTCTTCATCCGATTGCTTGCTTAAGACCACTCCGAGCAACGCAGCGGTCTCGCTGAAGCTGCGGTACTGGGCTTCGACTGCTTCGCGTTGGACTTCACGCGCTTGTTTCACAACGTCCTCACGCAACCCGCCGAACCACTTTTCAAGCGAGCGATTCAGGAAAAGATATGAGAACACGGCCATCGCGATGATCGGCAGGAAGCTGATGGCAATGAAGTAAACCAGGAGACGGGTTTTTATCTTCGAGCCGAGCTGCAACTCTCGCCGCTCTCGGCGCAGTTTCAGAAGGTTGCGGACAAAAATAAAAGAGAAGACAACAAATGCTACGAAGTTAAGTGTGGATAGCGCATAAAGGACAAGAGTATCTGAGGCCGTGTCGGGCGGGACGACGGTCCACAGCCATAACTGTTGCGAGATGATAACTGCGAACAGCAGGAGCACGGTGACGCCGAGCATCCACAACAAGATTCGCCGGCGGCGGGCCAGTTTTTGCTTTTGGGCATACGGATTTCGGTGTAGATCACTCATGAAATGCTACGAAGTTTACCATACGGCTTAATGATCCACATTCCGGCCTTCCGAACATTTGGGCTAACGAAAGGCGGTTTCATGCAAAGACGCAAAGGGGGCAAAGACGCAAAGACAAGAGATGTCGCAGCGATGAACCCGTCTGCAAGAAGGGGTTTCTTTGCGTCTTTGGCCCCTTTGCGTCTTTGCGTGAATCCGCCTTTGTGAGCGTCGCACTTTCGAGATTTTACAAGGTCTCGATAGGCCAACAACTGACAAGATTCTCAGGTCGCCACCCGCTCCCGGTTCCGACCAGATGTAGGAACCAACACGAAATCCTGTTGGTGTCATTTCGTGTGATTTAGTGGATCGTGTTAGACGCCATCGTCTAGAATGCCCCCTTCGAGTTAGCTTTACGGCAACATCTAATGGAACCCAGGAAAGTTTTTATCAACAGTGCGGGCCGTCTGCGTAGCGGCTGGCGTCTCGTGGTGTTTGTACTAGCCTACCTTCTCTTCCTCTTCTTGTTCACCAGCGCAGTGCGAGTGGTTTACGCCGGGGCGATCTATTTCGCTCCCGGTGTCAGGCTGGGCTTGTACGTTGGAGATGTCGTCTACCGATTGATCATCCTGGCTTCAAGCCTGGCAGCAGGTTACGTCTGCGCTCGCTTGCTCGAAGGCCTGCCCTGGCGGTCTCTCGGACTCTCGCTTCATGCGGGATGGTTTCGCGATCTCTTAGTCGGTTCAGCAATCGGAATTGCCTCTCTGGCTTTTGCGGCGGCCATTGCAACTGCAGGCGGCGGATTAGGTTTTATGTTTTCCCCTGCCGGTATTCTTCCCCAGGTTGCGAAAACTCTCGTGCTTTCAGGAGTGCTTTTTGTCATCGCCGCGTTGGCTGAGGAAGCGCTCTTCAGAGGTTACTCCCTGCAGACTTTGACACGAGCCCGGCTCGCGGTCTTGGGAGTCGTGCTTACCTCTGTACCTTTCGCGGCAGTTCATCTGCAAAATCCAAACGTGGCCCAGGGCTTCACGTTTGTGAATACCGCACTTGCGGGCGTCTGGCTTGCGGTAGCTTACCTTCGTACCCGGAGCTTGTGGTTTCCTCTCGGCGTTCACTGGGCTTGGAACTGGGCACTGGGATCGCTTTTTGGTCTACCGGTGAGCGGTATAACCCGAATCGCGCCGCACCCCCTTCTGCAGGCCACCGACCTTGGCCCAGCATGGTTGACGGGAGGGAGTTACGGAATTGAAGGCGGACTCGCCTGCACTATCACCCTCGTCGTCTCCACCCTTTTTATCTGGCACACGCGTTTGGTGTCAGCTTCCGAAGAGATGAGAAGGTTAACCTCACAAGAGAACCCCGCAGACCCGAATCTCGTAGTATCCCCTGTGCCGCAAACGAATGCTGGAACTGCTGAGTAGTTATTCTTTGTTAACACTCTTCCCTGCTATCCCGTCTTAATCCGTGTCAGGCAAAGCCAGGATTGACCTAAAGATTACCGCCTTGCTTTTCAACCTCTTAGACCAAATTGAATGCCAGATGAACACCGGATCCCAGATGAGGCTGTGCAATGTACGAGGTTGAAGCCATAGACATGCCTCTCATAACAGGCCGGAGGAAACCTTCGATTGCTCTCGTAAACATCGAAGTCGCTCCTGAAGCGATACTCGTGACGGCAGTCATTGAAGGCAACCACGACCAGTTCGCGCAGCTTTACGATGTCTACGCGCCCCTAGTGCACGGCATCCTGCTGGCGCGCGTGCCGCGAAGCGAGGTGGAGGATCTCGTGCAAGACATCTTTCTGCATGCTCTCAAGAAGCTTCCCACGCTGCGCGATAGAGCTGCATTCGGACCATGGATAGCAATGATTGCCCGCAACCGTGCGATGGACTTTTACAGACAATCGCACCAGACAGTAGAAGTCACCGAGGACCTGCGTAGTACCGACACCTCTGGTTCCAAAGCAACAGAAATGCTCGACGTTGTCCGCTCGCTTCCAAATGCTTATCGCGAGACTCTCGTCCTGCGGCTCGTCGAGGGAATGACCGGGCCGGAGATTGCAACTCGCACCGGTCTTACGCCCGCGTCGGTGCGCGTCAACCTGCATCGCGGTATGAAGCTGCTGCGCGAAAAGCTCGGCTTTAGGGAGGGCTTATGAACGACGATTACTTGTGGGATCGAACTGGCGAACCAGATCCTCAGATTCAACAACTCGAGCAGGTTCTCGGCACGCTAGGCTATCAAACGCGACCGCTGGAACTACCTGCGCGAGTGCGAATTGGCCGTCGGAGAACTTTCTTTCCGCGGCTCGCGATTGCTGCCGCTGTGGCAACGATGCTGGTCGGCGGAGCATTCTGGTTGCTTCTCCATAAGCAAACCGCTTTAGTCGGCCTCGAGTCCGTCTCGAATCCTCAGGCCGTGGAGAAGTTGAAGACGGCGCCAGAGAACGTCGCACCTCCACCGAAAGACAAAGGAGTTCATGAATACACGATTGTTAATGCAGCGCTTGAGAACAAGCCGAAGGGGCGCGGCGTCCGCAAGAACCTGATGACCGGAAACAAACAATTTCGCACCCTCAGGGCAAGGGAGACTGAGTTAACCGCAAGACATCGTGCCGAAGCTGAAGCCGCCAAAGAGCAATTGATGTTGGCCTTGAGCGTCGCTAGCGCAAAGCTGAGTCTCGCTCAAAAGAAGGCGCAAGGCACGTATCCCGGGAGCCTGATACGCAACCAACACAAAATAGGATGAACGGATCAATCATGAGAACACTTTTCAAGACAGTAAAACTCGCTTCGCTCGGGCTGTTGCTGGGTCTCAGCGTCTCTGTGACGGCGCGCGCGCAGAATGCCAGAATAGAGATGGGCCAGCTTGATCACCTGGGGGCAAAAGCCAGCGAGACGGTGGACGTTAATATTGACGAACGGCTGATGCATCTCACGGCAAAGTTCTTGTCTGGCAAGGACCCGGACGAGGTCAAAATCAAGGAACTCGTCAATGGCTTGAAAGGAATCTACGTCAAAAGCTTTGAGTTTGAGCGTGACGGTGACTACTCGCAGGCCGACATCGAATCCATTCGTTTGCAGTTGCGCAGTCCCGCCTGGAGCAAGATCCTGAATGTAAGCAGTAAGAAAGAGGGCAGCGTCGAGGTCTATCTAATGTCCAACGCGGCTCAAGTCGGAGGGCTGGTGGTAGTGGCCACAGATCTGAAGGAGCTAACCATAGTGAACATTGTGGGTCCGGTGGATCTGGAAAAGCTAAGCCAGCTCGAAGGGCAGTTTGGCGTTCCCGAGCTGGGAATAGAGAGGACGAAACCTAAGCCGAAGAATTGAGCAGGAACAATGAAGAGATTACTAGTCCCAACGCTGCTACTTACCTTGCTTTGGTCCGCACCGGATTCGGTGGCGGAGGCCAAGGGCGATGATTTTGGCGCCGTCGTGAAGGTAGTGGAGGAGTTCTATGGCGTCAAACACAAGGGCATTCCCTTTCTCGCTAAGGCTGGAATTAAAGCCGCAACCGCTGCTGCGCATCTCGCCGGCGGATCCAAGAAGAGACTGGCCGAAGCGGGCAGTGTGAAACTGGCGTTCTTTGAAGATCAGCAATTCAGCGCAAAAGGCGGCTTCTCAGACTTCAGGGCGACCCTTAAAGCAAGGCTTGCGGGAAGATGGCTGCCCTTCATCCAGGTACTCTCACTAAATGACGAGGCACAGACTTACGTCTTTCTCCGGGATGCTGGTCCTAAGTACACGGTTCTGGTGGTGACCATCGAAAAGCACGACGCCACGGTGGTTCAGGTCAATTTGGCGCCCCAGACGCTGGCGATGCTGATGCAGAACCCCAACGATATGGGAAGAGCAATAATGGACGACGCAACGACTGACGATCGGGAGTAAAGATTATGAGATCGAAGAACATTTTTGCCGCCAGGACCTTCATGTTTGGACTGGCACTGCTTTTTCCGGTAGCTCAACCCACGCCAACGATGGCCCAGGAAGTTGCAGACACTATCCGGGTCAACACCCGAGTGGTATTCATGGATGCCCTCGTCAAAGATAAACGAACCGGAGTGCCCATCTCTGATCTCAAGCCTGAGAACTTTGAAGTCTTCGACGACGGCAAGCTTCGCCCCATTTCTTACTTCACTCGTGAGGGTGAGGCGCGTAAACCACTCGCCTTGGTGTTGATTCTTGATCTCAGAGATGACGGCGCCGGGAGATTTCTCAGGCGCCCGGAGGTTCTTGAAACCATCGCTGGCGAGCTCACAAAACTCTCGCCGGAAGACGAAGTAGCAATTATGGCCGTCAATTTCGATGAAGATCGAAGCCGAAAGATGCTCACGGACTTCACACGCGATCGGAACCAGATCGCCGCCGCTTTGAAGCAGGTGCCGGCTCTAATGGTCTCAGAAGACGAACGGATCCGCGCGATGATAAACGCCAGCGGAAAAGACACACCCGCGTCGGACGACACTTCCGACCGCATCCGAGGAGACAGAACCGAGGCTGACATGGGTGCGGTGCGCTCCCAGTTAGAGCTTAATAAGCCCGCCGAGAACCCGGCCTCAAATCAAAACATCCTTGCTGTGGAAACTTACAAGGACCCCAGGACTGGCGTGACCATTATTCGCACCATCATGAAAGATGGCACGGTCGCCGCGAGGCGCGAGAGTAAGACTGGCAAGGTAAATGTAGCAACCGGCGAAGAGTACAGCCTGTACGCCGCAGCGCGGGAAATTTCGGCGATTGCGACTGTTCACCGGCCCAACTCCCGGGCTGCAATCGTCTGGGTGACGGATGGAATCATTCCGATAATCGTCGAAGACCGCAATGCCACCGCAGATCTTCTAATACGTTCGAATGTGACTTTTAACTCACTGACAGTTAGCATGCGGACTCTCTACAAGTTTCTGCTCCCCTTCGCCAAACCAGTCGGCAACTGGATTGGCATGAGTTTCTCTGGCAGTGCCAAGTATCTGGCTAAGCAATCCGGTGGCGAAGCAGTGCAGGTCAGCCGCACAGGGGACTATGCGCGCGGTCTTAGCAAGATCATAGGAAATCTTACCGCCCGCTACAGTCTGGGCTTCACGCTCACAGAGGAAGAAAGGGATGACGGGCGGCTACACAACCTGGAAATTCGAGTTAAAGCGCCGGACGCTAAAGGCAAGCAGCGCAAACTGGAAGTAAACTCGCGACGGGGTTACTCCATGACAACCGCTACGGAGAAAGAGGCGACCGCTTCGAGAGCGCAGTAAGGGAGAACGCAAGAACCGCCAGATGGCCCCATCAAAGATCAGCACTGTCCCAACATTAGTTGAACAGGCGGGTCAGGATTAAAGGCCGCGAAAACTTAGAACGGGAAGCGTAGCGTCACGTTTGCTACAGAACCGGGAGCGGTAGCGACCGCATTCAAGCAGGCACTATTCAAGGCAGCGAGCGAGGGTTATGTTGCGCATTGGTTCAGATGGCAGCGAGTCGCCTAGGTTAAGAGATCAAGTAGCAATTCAATCGTAAGCTGGTTGAGTGCGGTTCGCTACCGCTCCCGGTTCTGTAGAGATGATGATCCCAGTCGGGAATGAAATCGATTACACCGGTCGTCCGAGCTAGCTCTTTGTTCGCAACGTTAATCCACATGTCACTCAACGGTGCGACAGTGTGATCCAGGGTAGGTTATTCACCGTTTGTCGATAGGCACATAGACGGCGTCTCGCTGGCCAATGTATTCCGCGCGCGGGCGGATGAGCTTGTTGTCAGCGTATTGTTCGAGGATGTGGCCGGTCCAGCCGGAAATGCGGCTGAGGGCAAATATTGGTGTGTACAGGTCGAGTGGGATTCCCATCATGTAGTAAGTCGAGGCCGAGAAGAAGTCGACGTTGGGATAGAGACCCTTCTCGCGCATTATCACTTCTTCTACCTTGCGAGACATGTCGTACCACTTCTTATCACCTGACAACTCGCCCATCTCCTTCGAAAACTTCCGCAAATGCGTGGCCCGCGGGTCTTCGGTACGATAGACCGCATGTCCGAAACCCATAATCTTTTTCTTCTCCGCCAACGCTTTCTTGATGTAGCTCTCAACGTTAGCCACTTCGCCTATTTCCAGCAGCATCTTCATGACGTTTGTGTTGGCCCCGCCGTGCAACGGACCGGACAGGGCGCCGATTGCCGCCGTGACAGCCGCATACATATCCGCGAGTGTGCCGGCAACTACTCGGGCGGTGAAGGTCGAAGCATTTAATTCGTGATCGGCGTGAAGGATGAGCGCGATATCAAACAAGTGAGCGTCATGTTCGGAAGGCTTCTCGCCTTTGAGCATGTACAGAAAGTTAGCTGCGATATTGAGATTCGGATCAGGAGCAACCAGCTCTAGGCCTTTGCGAATCCGCTCAGCGGCGGCGACCAGAGTGGGAAACTGAGCAGTCAGTCTGATCGCAGTCTTGAGGGCCACCTCACGCGAAATATCTCGCGCATTTGAATCGTAAAACTCGAGCGCGGAAGTGTTGGTTCTCAGCACGTCAATCGGATCGGCCTCGCGCGGGAAACGCTTCATCAGATCGATGATCTCTTGCGGTATTGCATAGAACGCGGTGAGCGAGCGCTTCAGCTCATCGAGTTCCACCCGTTTGGGAAGACGCTTGTTCCAGAGAAGAAA
Organism: Pyrinomonadaceae bacterium; assembly: GCA_013811945.1. Lineage (GTDB taxonomy): Bacteria > Acidobacteriota > Blastocatellia > Pyrinomonadales > Pyrinomonadaceae > PSRF01. The sequence goes on from JACCUI010000002.1 coordinate 9,969, forward strand.
TACAACTTCTTCAAAAGTTGAATGCGCAGCCAAATCATGAATATCGTATCCCTGATAGATCAGCTGGCCTTTATCGCCATTGACGTCGGAGACTGAGGAGGTGGCAGCGGCAACTCCTCTAAGTCCGGCGGCAGAAGTAGCGGTGGGTGCGTTTGCTTTTTCGGACATAAGGTTCTTTTAATGTGCACCGAAGATAACAAACAGACGGACCAGTGACAAGCGACGCTGCCGAAAACTGGTATCCGTGAGGCTGAGTAGCGACGCTTCCATTAAGCCTTCGCGCGATTCGCCAGCGACCATCGCAAAGTGCGAATGCCAGAGAGCGAAGTACTGCTTCAATCACTGCTTCATCTTCTCCATAAGCCGTCCAAAAGCATACGCGCGATCTTCGCTATGGCTATGCCGCCTGATGTGAGGCGGCGGTGTGCCCCGCCGTGAAAGTCCGTCTTAATGACTGGGGCTCCGCCCCCGGGGCATAGCCCCAGAAATCAAGAGTTCGCTGATGGCGGGGCAAAGCCACCGCCTCACATCAGGCGGCATAGCCGTAGCGGAGATCGAGAGGTCTGTTCATATCACCTGCGGAAACTGAACCGATAGCAGCAGACCCCATGCGATTAGGTTTTTCCCATCCGAAGAACTACCTGCTGACCTCGCTTCGCTTTCAAGATCTTTGCGGCGGATTTGTCCTTCGCGGCAAGCTCAAGAAAACCGGCGCTACCCCAGATACCGAAGACTTCCCTGCCTCGTCCACCCCGCTCCGAAAAAAAGTTCCGAAACGACTTTACCTTAGCGCCATTCGCGACCAGGTAAGCCCCATTAGCGATCATTTTCTCAGTTAGCTCGCGGGGCGTGAGATTCGTGATGCAGCTACCAAAACGGTCGATGTGGATAATCCGCGCTTTTACTGTGCCATTCTTCAACTTCTCGGGCAGAAGCGACGCCAGCAGCCGCGGGCTTGTAATCTGCTTTCCGAATTCTGATGGAAAAATACCGGTGGAAAGCGCGGCAGCCACCGGGGCAAAGACGTCTCGGCCGTGAAAAGTCGAACTCACCGGCGCGCGGAAATAGTCCTTATTCGTAACTTCGAAAACCTTAGCCTTGGGTTGACGTTCGCAGAGGTAACTGAAGATCCCATTATCCGGTCCGACAAAAAACTGACCGCCAGTCTCCACAAGAATTGCTCGACGGGCTGAACCCACACCTGGATCGACGACTGCCAAGTTAATGGTTCCGGAGGGAAAAGAGGAATGGGCAGCAAGTAAAGTAAAAGCTGCGGCTTCGATGTCTCGCGCTGGTATTTCGTGAGTGATGTCCACCACGCGCGCATTGGGGTTGATTGAAAGAATCACGCCCTTCATGGCGCTGACGAAGTAGTCGGAAGTGCCGAAGTCCGTGAGGAGGGTGATAAGAGGGAGCTGGGATCGGGAAGATGGGAAGATGGGAACTCGGGACCTAAGAGAGCTGGTTTCTCCCCGCCTCCACTTCTCCCGATCTCCCCGTCTCTCGCGCCCTCGATTCACTGAATTCGCGTCTCAGAAGCAGTTCGAATTCTTAGTTGTCGCCCACGCTCGAGACGAATGTCCTGGCCACGTTTGGTTAGAACCCTGCCAGTCCCGGCAGCGCCGCCGACAGCTGCGCCTATCGCCGCCCCTTTTCCGCCACCAAAAATTGCACCTATTATCGCGCCGATTCCAGTCGCGGCTCCCACCTTGGAAACATCATCCTTGGTGGAATCCTCGCCCTTCACACCACCTTCTGAATCTACGCCACCGTCCCGGTTTCCCATGTCAACGAGCTCGACAACTTCCGCGCTGAAATTGCTGCCACGATTATCAGGAAGGCGAATCTGATCAAAAGCGAGTTGCAGCTCGGCAACACCTTTAACTTTTCCAGGTCGCTTCACTCGCGTGACACGACCGTCGATGATAGCTCCCGCGTACTCACCCGGCTCCATTACCCGCGCCTGAAAACGATCGCCGCGCTGGCTGCTGTCGGTAGAGAGACTGGTGTCCATCTCGATCATCAATAAAGCTCCGCTGGGAATCATAACTGGCCCGCTTATTGTGACACGCGAACTGGAACTTGAAGATGTGTTCGCAGCATTATCGTCGGGCTGAGTGGTACTCTGCGTGCTGGTTTGAAGGGGATCCGCCGCACCGCGACGTGCCAGTCCCGAAGGGATTGAAGAATTGAATGGCTGGTGGTCGTACCCCGCTGCGTAACCTGATTCAAAACCCTGCTGATATCCGTCCCGATAGGTTTCTAACATACCCCACGCTTCGTTGTAGGAACGGTCAGCACGCTGATATTCGTCTTTGCTCTGATAGTCACGAGTGGCTTGATCTGCTACATCCCGGTAACCTGTGTTATAGCCATCTGAATAACCAGTGCGATACCCGCGCTCGAGAGCAGTCGATTGGGTCTGCGCCATTGCCCTGGCCGCATCGTTTGACACCACGTTGAACCAGGAAGTCAGTGCTAAGCTAAGCAGAACCACCAGGGGAATTCTCAGATGTTTCATTAGTTTTTCCTTCCAGCAAGTATGGGGCCATGATGGCCGTAAAGTCTTGGGAAAGCCAACCCTCGTGCGAGGGTGATGCTAACACCGCAGCCAGCCCGTAACAACTTTGAGTCGCTTTTTCGGGCGCTTGACCGAGTTATGGCTGGAGCCATAGACTTCTTACAGCATTGCTCCTAGTCAGAGAGCTAGCCCTCAGATGCTTGTTTATAAGTTACTGGTTGGCAGGAACCGAATTTGAATGTCTTCTACCCGCCGAGTCTATTTAGACCATAGCGCCACTACCCCGGCTGACCCTCGGGTGGTTGCGGCGATGATGCCCTACCTGACTGAACGGTTTGGTAACGCTTCCAGTGTGCACTTCTTTGGCCAGGAGGCCCGGGGTGCTGTGGATCGCGCCCGGCGCGAGGTCGCGGGATTGATCGGAGCTAGATCCAATGAGATTGTTTTTCTCTCGGGCGGAACGGAAGCCAACAACCTGGCAATCCGAGGACTTTGTGAAGCTGTCGAACCACACGGGCGCCATATCATTACTTCCTCGATTGAGCACTCCTCCGTTCGCGGCATCTGCGAGGCTTTAGAGAAGCGGGGATGGGAGATCACCCGCCTTCCCGCTTATGAAGACGGCATTGTAAAAGTGGAAGATGTTCGCTCATCACTTAGAACAGACACAGTACTGATCTCGGTGATGCTCGCGAATAATGAGATTGGTACCATTCAGCCGATCCAGGAAATCGCAGCCCTCATACGCCAGGAACGTGCGCAGGGATGCAAGCATCTTTGGCTGCATACCGACGCAGTCCAGGCAGCCGGCCGAATACCGATAGAAGTCGAGCAACTCGGATGTGATTTGCTCTCGCTTTCCGCTCACAAACTCTACGCGCCCAAAGGCGCAGGCGCGCTTTACGTTCGCCGGGGTGTACGAATATCAGGTCAGAATGTAGGTGGCCACCAGGAGCGGGAACGAAGAGCCGGCACCGAGGCGGTACCGGGAATTGTCGCGTTCGGAACTGCTGCCCGAATCGCGGACGAAGAGCTAAGCGTGCGAAACAGCCACACCGCGGGTCTGCGCGAGAGGCTTGAGTCAACAGTTGCTGAACGCGTCCCCGACATCGTTTTCAACGGACACCCCGACCGCAGGCTGTCGCACATTTCGAATATCTCTTTTCGCTTTATTGAAGGCCAAAGTCTTCTGATTAGCCTGGACCTCGAAGGCATCGCTGTCTCGACAGGATCCGCGTGCTCCTCCGGGACACTTGAGCCTTCGCCCGTGATTCGGGCGCTCGGCCGTAACGATGAACTCGCACGTGGGTCGATTCGTTTCAGCTTCGGTAAGGACAATACCGTGGCCGACGTTGGTTACCTGGTCGACGTTTTGTCGCGGGTTGCGGAAAAGCTGCGGTCGCTGTCGCCGCTCAATCCGAAAGCGATGGCGAGTCGACGCTTTCCACAAACAGTTGGCCGAGATTAGATCACATGCCCCTTCGGATTGTTCAGACTCTTCTGCTGGTTTCGCTGTCGGTTTACGCCGCCCCTCAGGATCCGTCAAATGTGAAATCTGACTGCCATCAACCAGTGGCAGAACAGCGTTCGCTCATCCGCCAGGCTGAAAAGAACAGATACACTCTCCGCCGCGTGGAGTTCTCCGGCAATCAGTACACAGCTGATCAACTATTGCGCCACAAACTTACACTTAATGAGGGCAATTTCTTTGTTCGGGCGAGCTTGATCAGGTCGCTTAGGCGTTTGAGCGCACATATGATGATCAAACCGGTTCGCTTGTCGGATGTAAAGATTCGACTGGATCACGGCGAGAAGCTTGTCGATGCGCGGATTTGTATCGAAGAACGTCGACATTGATTCTAGACTCTCACCTTGCCTTACTCTGAAGCATTTAAGGACCACCTAACCAACCCGCGCAACGCAGGCGAACTTGCGGACGCTAATGCGGTTGCCGAAGAGACAAATCCCGTCTGCGGCGACCGGTTGCGCCTCTCGCTGCGCGTGGTTGACGGCAGCATTGAGGTGGCACGTTTCTTGGCCTATGGTTGCCCGCCAACGCTTGCCTGTGGTTCAGTGCTGACCGAGATGATTCAAGGAAAGTCTGTAGAAGAGGCCAGGCAGCTCACGCGGGCCGATCTCTTGAATGCGCTGGGCGGACTTCCTTCGCACAAGCAACATGCAGCGGCACTCGCCGTTGAAACCTTACGTACGACACTCGAATCAGGGTGTAGTGGACTCCTATCGTGGTGACTCGGAGCAGTAGCGTGACTGCAAAGCGTTCGGTTTGCTCAATAGGCGGCAATGTCAAGCAAGCACAGAATCTAGGAGACTTAGGGCTTAAAAACCCAAACAAGACATACGTAATTGGCAGGTCAGCTTCGCAGCCCGCCGAAGCGGCGAGCTTGAAAGCTTACCTGCAAATTACCGGGGCTTGAGTCGTCCTTTGGGATTGGGTCTATGCTTGTGACAGTCGAATGCCAGTTACTGCCCAGGTTTATCGACGAGGAGTTGCGACCACGCGAGGTCGTAAGGCGGCCGGGTCTACAGTTCTGCCGCGGTGATATTCCGGCCCGCAGTAAGTTCTGGGCTCGTTACCAATGACAAAAGTTTTTGTGCGAATTACCGGGCAGGTCTCAACTGCAATTAGGCCGGTACTCGGATCGATATCGAGCGTGATAGAACCCTCCAGGCGCGCACCCTCTTCACCCGCTCCAGGCGCCGGTCTGGGTCGAGGCGTGGCTGTCGGGTCTAGCTCGGGTGTTGGCCCAATGTCTCCGCTCTCAGGAATCGTTTCCTCTTCCCCTTCGGGAGTAGCTTCCTCTGCGGGAGCCTCAATCGACGTCGGCGTAGGCAGAGTTCCATTAATAAACAACTCGGTGCGTCTAGCGGGATTATCGGCCGTAGTCAACTGTCCTGCATTTAGTTCGATGTCTGCCTGCTGGATCCCTTCCGGCATCTGCCAGTCACCCTGCCACTCGGGATGCTCGCTCAGTGCCACCTGCATGAAGTCGGTCCAGATTGGCAGTGCGGAATTCGCCCCGGTCAAACCGAGTTGCGAGCCGTCATCAAAACCAACCCAGACGACGCAAACCAGATTTGGGGTGAAGCCGGCAAACCAGCCATCGCGTGAAGTACCAGTTTTGCCGGCGACATTGGCCTTCAACCCACGGGCCCGAACCTTAGCGGCGGTACCTCGATTGACGACGTCCTTCATGAAAGAGTTCATTACGTAAGCAATGTCGGGACGCATTACTTCACTCCGCTGTGCACTGGGCGCAGCAATCGTCACGCCGTCTCCGGTGGTAATGCGATTGATTGCCATCGACGACGTGCGCGTGCCCAAATTTGCAAAAGCAGTGTAGGCGCTCGCCACTTGCAGCGGGGTGGCTTCACTTGTTCCCAAGGCCATTGCCGGATAAGCTCGTGCGGGCTTTGGCAATCCGGCTCTACCTGCGAGATTCATTACGCGTCCGATGGTGACTTCCATCGCTACCTCGACCGTAATCACATTAAGACTGTTTACCAGCGCATCGCGTAGTGTCACTGGACCACGCGAGTAGCTCTGGCCGAAGTTTCCCGGCGAATACTCCTGATTGTCGTAAGAGAAGGTCTTTGGTTCGTCGACATAAGTCGTTGCCGCAGTGATCACACGGGGCACGGGATCGTACGCTGTATTCAGCGCGGTCGCGTAGACGAAGGGCTTAAAGACCGACCCGGGCTGGCGCAAAGCATCCGAGGCACGGTTGTATTGGCTCTTCGAATAGTCGCGCCCACCAACCATCGCCACAATCTCCCCAGTCTTGGCATTCATCGCAACCAACGAGGCCTGAAGTGTTCCCGGTGCGAAACGCCTGGTCTGCACCTTGTCCAGCGCGGCGATTTGTTTTGTCAGCGCCGCATAAGCGGCCCGTTGTAAATCCATGTCGATAGTCGTGTAGATGCGAAGATGCTGAGCAGTGCCCGGGCCGGCGATAATGTCGCCTAGTTGGTTTTGAACGTAGTCGGCAAAATATGGCGCATCAGAAGCGTCGATGCGACCTCTCAGGGCCACGACCTTGAGCGGTTCCGCCTTGGCCCGGTCGGCTTCCTCTCGAGTGATCTCCCCGGTGTCTGCCATTGAATCCAGAACTTGATTACGACGGGCGGTGGCCGTGTTCATTTCCTGGTACGGATTGTAGCGGTTAGGGCTGCGAATCAGCCCGGCCAGAAACGCAGCTTCCGGCAACGTGAGGTTGGTCACGTCTTTCCCGAAATACGCATCAGCGGCCTGGCCAAAGCCATGTATGGAAAATCCCGCCTGTTGGCCCAGGTACACCTGATTGCAGTACAGCGAAAAAATCTCTTCCTTGGTGAGCCGGGTCTCGATAATAACCGACATGTAAGCCTCGGCTACCTTGCGTCCCAGCGTTCTTTCCGGAGATAGGAGCAGATTCTTCACTAACTGCTGAGTAATACTCGACCCACCTTGTCGGGCTATGGGTGAATTCGGATCCGAGTTGTCATACCGCCTGATCAGAGCTCGCAGGATCCCGCGAATGTTTACGCCGTAGTGCTCGAAGAACGCTCGATCTTCAGTCACGGTGATCGCCTTAACCAGATGGACTGGCAGATCATTGAAGCCAATCACTTTCCGTTTCTCGCGCTCCTGTCCCGTAACGGAACTTATCAGTTCCGGCTCGAGCCATGTTTTGTCCAGCCGCGTGTTTCCTCCCAGTTGGAATAATGAGCTGATCGACTTTGCATTCCGCGAAAACTGCACTCGCACGCTCTGAAACTGGTTCTGACCATCGACGGACGAATGTTGGCTGGGTTCAATGTCAATGGTCGAAGCATTGAGGGAATACCGTCCCCGGGCAGTGTCTGCCTGTTGAGTCTTCTCGACGTAGCCGGCGCGCTTCAGGTAAGCGATGAGGTCGTCCTGAGAAAGTGTTTCTCCGGCGCGAAGTTGTTTTGGCGCCGCATAGATGCCGGCTGAACGCGTAAAGACCTCGCCTCTGAGAAGGTTGTCGACGCGTCCTGAGAAGCTCGTCCAGTAGTAAACCAGCACCACAAATACTGAGGCAGCAATCAAAACGAGAGGGATCATTACCGGAGCGCTCAGAAGCCGTCTCCCGACCCGGCGCCCGAATCCGGGATGCGGCTGCTCATAGGCAACTATCCGCTGTTGCCGCGTGGAACCTCTTCCGCGACCGACGGCGGGCACTCTGTCCGGAGGTGGATAGCGAACGGGCATAAAGCTTAGGTGATGTGTGATGGGTGATAGGTAATAAGTGGTTGTTTACAAGTGAAAACCGTTGAAGAGCTTACGCTTGTCTTCACTTGCAGTGAAATCATCCATCATCTTATTAACTATCACCTCTAATTTGCCCTGTCCAGCCAGTGGGCAATCTAAACCCGCCTCCTATCACCTATTAGTATCACCCTATCAATTGACACCCACTTTTCCTTTGGTTAACGTGGCAGCGCTCCGAGCAGCCACTTTGATGCGATTTCTAGCGTATGAGTCTATCATCCCCCGCGTCGAGGAAACTTGCGGGTAACCGCTTTAGAATTCGGTATGCAGTTCTGGCAGTTGCCCTAGCAACTGCGCTGGGGACCCTGGGATTCCATTTAATTGAAGGCTGGTCGATGGTCGACAGCCTCTATGCGGCCACTCAGACAGTTACCACGGTAGGCTACGGCGACCTCGCGCCCGCGACTATCAACGGTCGCATTTTCGCCACCATCTTTATGTTCGTCGGGGTGGGCGTCGTGCTCTACTCGCTTACCGCTACGGTTCAATCAATCGTGCAGTCGGAGTTGCTCGCGACTTTTGGGCAGCGGCGGCAATTGCGCAAAATGAGTAAATTGCGAGACCACTTTATTATCTGCGGTGCCGGGCGCGTGGGATCCCGTTTGGTGAAAACGCTGCAGGCCAGCGAACAGCCTTTCATCGTTATCGAGCGCGAGCCACAGAAGGTGACGGAGTTAGCCGATCGCGGAGTAATTGTCCTGGTTCGCGACGCCACCTCGGAAGATGCTCTCAGGGAAGCGGGTGTTGAGCATGCTCGCGGCCTGGCAGCGTGTCTGCCTGATGACGCTGACAACGTCTACGTCGTGTTGACGGCGCGTGATCTGAACTCTCAGCTTCACATTGTTGCCAGAGCCGCCGAAGAACAGGCGGAAAGCAAGCTCATCAGGGCGGGAGCTAATCGCGTGGTCGCTCCCACCATCATCGGCGGCCACCGTATGGCTATGGCCCTTACCAAGCCGGCGGTAGGAGACTTCATAGATTCAATAACCGCAAATACCCTCGGTCTGGCATTGGAACAGCTTGATGTCAGTCCTTCTTCTCCCCTTGTGGGACAGAAACTAAGCGCCACGAATATTCGCTCCGAACTGGATATTGTGATCGTTAGTATTCGGCGCAGCGACGGGCAGACGCTTTTTAACCCGAGTGGTGAAGCATTGATCGCGGCCGGCGACATGCTAATCGCAATCGGAAGCGCTGAGTTGCTTATGAAACTGACTGCAATGGCGAAAGGTCTCTACGAGTCCAAGGTCCAACGTCCAACGTCTCATGAGTAAGAAAAGGTGCTTGAGTTAGTGATTCTTCGTGTGATTTCGTGGATCGCATCCCCCGGGCAAGATATCGATCCGCGAAATCACACGAAACCGCACGAAAAGAGACTCTAAAGACTACTCAATGAGAATTCTTGTCACCGGCGGCAGTGGTTATCTCGGTACTCATGTGCGCCGGTTTTTCGAAGCCGACGATTTCTCGCGGCGCTTGAATCTCGACGTACTTACCGAAAGCGATGCTGAGCTTGCGGCGAATTACGATGTCGTCATTCATCTCGCAGCCTATCTCGATAAAGACCCGTCAGCGGCGGATCTGAGTTTTCGCACCAACGGTGAAGGGACCGCCAATGTCATTAGTCAGATGAAGCCTGGTTCGGTCTTTATTTATGCTTCCACCAAGGACGTGTACGGCGCGAACGCAGCGGCATACGATCCGGTGCCGGAAACATGTTCGACTGACTATTCTGGCCAGACACCGCTCGAGTGGTCGAAGCTGATTGGCGAGCGCTACGTCGATTACTATGCCCGCCAGCGAAATGTGCGAGCCTGCATCTTTCGGCTATCCACGGTCTACGCGCGTCCCTCCGACTGCAATCAGTACGGGTTCGTTACCCACTACGTCGAGTCAGTCAAAAGGGGCTGGCCGATTCAAGTCCCAGTGGGTGGACACGCGATTCGGGACATCCTGCACGTTGACGATTTTTCGCGAGCTTGCCAGGCGTTCATCGCCTCGTCCAACTCATACGGGCTGTATAATCTTGGCGGCGGTCCGAAGAATGCGGCAACCCTGAGCGAGATGATCAGCACCGTGGGAAAGCTCATTCAGCTCGAACCAATTATTGAATACAATGATGCGCTCTCCTATCCGGTGCCCGTCAATTATGTCTCTGATCTGAGTTTGGTTCGCGAGCAACTGGGCTGGCAGCCGCAGATCGGAATCAAGGACGGGTTGCGAAGCTTGCTCTGACCTCCGACCAGAGCTGCAGTCTGAGTGGATGCGAGCTAATGGGAACTTTTCAACAGCAAAACATCAATCGCGTTGTAGTTCGCGGCACCAACTGGGTCGGCGACGCAGTGATGACCGTACCTGCGTTGCGAGGACTTCGTCGTTTGCTCCCAGGTGTGCACATAACTCTGGCGACCAGGCCCTGGGCCAAAGAGCTTTTCGCCGACGCCGACTTTCTCGACGATCTGCTGATCTACGACCGCCGCGGACCATGGTCAGTTGCCAAACAGTCTGTCGAATGGCGCCGGGGGAACTTCGATCTCGCCGTCCTTTTTCCCAATGCCCTTGAAGCCGCATTGATCCCTGCCCTGGCTCGAGTTCCCTTTCGCATTGGTTATGCAACTGATGGCCGCGGCAGGCTGCTAACCAATCCGGTGCCGGTTCCTGAATGGCGCAGCTCGAAGCACGAAATCTTTTACTACCTGAACATTGTCGCTGAACTCGAGCGGGCGCTTGTCGGTCACGCACAGATTGCCGACGGGCCTCCTGATGCCTCCCTGCACATTTCTGAACCTCGTCAGTCGGAAGCTTTGGATCTACTCCGCGCGCACGGTCTCCGCGAAGGGCGCGTCTTCCACCGCAGCGGGGCTGCCCCGTTGGGGACCCCGGCCGTGGTTGCCCTATGTCCGGGTTCGATAAACAGCCGCGCGAAGCGTTGGCCAGCCGAGCGTTACGGTGCGCTTGCCGACAGTTTGATAGATGAGCTAAACGCCGAAGTTTTATTAATAGGCTCGCCCGGGGAGCTGGATGTCTCGCGGGAAGTCAGCCTGCGGATGCACCATGAGCCAATCATGATGACGGGCAAAACCAGCCTGGCCCAGGTTGCCGCTGTTCTGAGTCTGGTGGATCTATTGGTTACGAATGATACCGGTCCCGCTCATATCGCATCCGCCCTAGGACGGCCGACCCTAGTCATCTTTGGGCCTACTAACCCGTTTACCACGCGTCCGTTTTCACCAGTTGGCGAAATTGTGCGCTACCCGCCAGACTGTGCGCCGTGTATGTTGCGAGATTGTCCGATTGACCATCGCTGCATGACCGGGATCAGCGTGCAGGATGTTTTCGAACGCGCGCGGCTGCTGCTTGGAAGGAACACATTAGCACCGGAAGCAACCCAGAGCCTTAGCCGTAATGAAGTGAAAAGTTTCAGTAATGCACTAGGTTACACTAGTGTGCCGTCTCAAAAATGACTGTACAACGGCGAAGCATTTTCGCTGCGTTTCATGAATGATGGAAAAGCGCCTTGAGTTTCGTGATTTTTCGGTGTGATTTCGTGGATAGCCTTAAGTAAGAAAAACTTGATCCACGAATCAGACGAAGCCACACGAAAAAATAACTGCAGAGTCGGTGCAGAGAACCTGCTCTTGAGACGTTGATCAGTTTCGCGTTGGCTTCGAGTGGTTTCTTGGATCACTAAACTCAGGGGTGGCATTATGCAGCGGGCAGTCTTCATTGATCGCGATGGAACGATTTCGGAAGAGGTCGGGTACATCAATCACCCTTCGCGCTTTCGAGTCTTTCCCTATTCCGGCGCCGCCATCAAGCTCCTGAACGACAATGGTTGGCTGGCAATCGTCGTTACTAATCAGGCCGGAGTCGCCCGCGGATATTTTGCCGAAGACATGATTCGGACTATCCATGAAACGTTGAAACAAGAGATGGCAGCAACCGACGCCCGAATCGATGCAATCTATTACTGCGCCCATCATCCGTCGGTCGGAGAGCTCCCCTATCGATTTGACTGCGATTGTCGTAAGCCGAAGCCGGGACTAATACGCCGCGCCGCCGAGGAGTTTGACATCGCTCTCGCAGAAAGCTGGATGGTTGGCGATCGTCACAGCGATATTGAGTTGGCCCGTAACGCGGGGGTTAACTCTGCCTTCGTCATGAGCGGTTACGGTCGCGGCGAATGGGAACATCAGCGGCAAAACTGGAATCATCAGCCAGACTTGACCGCAAACCACTTGTTGGACGCAGTTAAGAGAATAATCGACGAACCGCTTGGGAAACGCGCGTGACTACCGAACGGACACTGCTGCAAGAGCGACTGATCAGCATCGTGAAGCGCTTCCCGAGGCGCCGGATCCTGGTGGTTGGCGATGCAATAGCGGACCAGTTTGTGTATGGCGCCATCAGTCGAGTTTCGCGCGAAGCTCCGGTGTTCATTCTCCGTCACGAGCAGACGGAGACAGTGCCGGGCGGCGCGGCGAACTGTGCGATGAATCTCGTTTCACTGGGTGCCAACGTCTCGCTGATTGGAGTCGTTGGTGAAGACGCCGCCGGGCGAGCGCTTGTGGAAAGGTTGGAGACGGCGGGAGTGGACTGCACCGGCTTGCTGACATCTGAGAAGCTTCAAACAACCACGAAAGTGCGAATTCTCGCGGGCCAACTTCACTCTACTCGACAGCAAGTCATCCGCCTTGATTATGAGGGAGCCCCATTGAACTCCGAGTTCCATGAACCGTTACGAAAACGTATTCTTAAGGAAGTACAAACCTCAGATGCCGTCATCATCTCCGACTACAACTATGGCGTTGGCGGCCAGGAGGTGGCCAGGGACGTTCGGGATGCCGCAACCAACCGGGGAATCCCAGTTCTGGTCGACTCCCGCTTTAGGCTCTCCGAGTTTGAGAATTTCACCTCGGCGACTCCAAACGAGGACGAAGTCGAACAACTTCTGGGCAAACAACTGGCGAATGTCACTGCCCTGGAATCGGCAGGCGAGGAAATGCGCGAACGCCTCGGCTACCGCGCCTTGCTGATCACTCGCGGCAGCCACGGCATGATGCTTCTCGAAGACGCAGTTGCGCCTTTTCACATCGCTGCGATTGGCGCTCGTGAGCCGGTGGACGTCACCGGCGCCGGGGATACCGTGATTGCAGCCTACACGCTGGCGCTGGCCTCCGGTGCATCCTTCCCTGACGCCGCGCGCCTGGCCAATTATGCCGGCGGCCTCGTGGTGATGAAGCGCGGCACTGCGTCAGTCACCGGCGAGGAGCTTGTTGAGTCACTGCTTAGGTAGAGCCGGCGGCGCAGTGTCAAGACCGCCTCGGTACAGAACCGGGAGCGGTAGCGACCGCATTCAACGAACCCAGACGATTTCACGGCACGAATTAATATTTGCTTATGCAATGATCGAACGTAAACCAGAGTTATTTAATGTAATTCAAGGGCTGACACGACAGAATCCGGGGGGCTACTTGAGTGCGATCGCTACCGCTCTTCTTAGAAACATGCTTAAGGTTGGCACTGCTTAAGCAGGCTATTTGCAAGTTTCATCTCGTTATCTGCGCGTCGCAGACGAGCAAAGCTACTCGGTTCTGTAATAGGCGCTAATCCCAGTCGTGATTTGAATCGATTACCACCATTGAATCATACAACCTTGAACCAACATGTCACCGAAGCGTTGAGCAGTAGTGATTCAGTCGCAATCGCAGACTCTCTCAATCAAAATGGCTTCGCCGTCGTTCCGACGGTTGTGGACGCTTCGACCGTTTTGGATCTGACTAAGGCACTTGAACGACTACCGGAAACTGACGCGGTAAGACTAAAGGGTAGGACACCCTTTGGCATTAGGAACCTACTCGAAGTGGTTCCGGTTACTCGGCGCTTGGCAGAAAGTGACACACTTGTCTCACTCTTGCGGATAGTGCTTGGCGAGAATGCCAAACTTGTTAGTGGTCTATTTTTCGACAAACCTCCACAGGCCAATTGGAAGGTTGCCTGGCATCAAGATCTCACCATTGCCGTCGAGAAAAGAATCAACCTGGAAGGCTTCGGTCCCTGGACAACGAAGGCTGGCGTGACGCATGTCCAGCCACCGATTGCTGTTTTCGAAGGAATGCTCGCTTTGCGAGTTCATCTGGACGACTGTGATACTCGGAACGGCGCACTCAGGGTCATGTCGGGTTCACATAAGCGCGGACGATTAAGCCAGGAAGCGATTACCGACTGCATTAAAAGGGAGACGCCTGTGGTCTGCGAAGTGCCAAGGGGCGGTATCCTTTTGATGAAGCCTTTGTTGCTCCACTCCTCATGCGTGAGCGCAAAGCCATTTCACCGCCGAGTTATTCATTTCGAGTTCTCCTCGAGTGAGCTACCGGAGGAATTGTCGTGGTATGAAAACTGACCGTGACGTAAGTCAAACTGAAACGAGATCAGTCGACCGGATTCTCCATCAAGCAGACCTTATCGCTCGCGTCCAGACGGCCAGGCAAAATGGAGCAAAGATCGTGTTCGCTAACGGCTGTTTCGACGTTCTTCACGTCGGTCACATTCGTTATCTCTACGGAGCCAAGGCTCAGGGAGACCTGCTGGTGGTTGGATTAAATTCAGACCGGCAGGTGGCCGTCTTGAAAGGTCCCGGGCGCCCCATCATGGCCGATACTGAGCGGGCTGAGATCGTGGCCTCAATTGCCGCCGTAGACCTCGTCACCGTTTTCGACGAGCCCACGGTAGAAAATCTCTTGCTTGCTCTCCGGCCGGACATACATGCTAAGGGCACCGACTACACTGAGGAGACCGTGCCCGAGCGCGACGTGGTGCGCTCGTACGGTGGACGCGTTGTCATAGTGGGCGATCCGAAAAACCATTCCTCGTCCGAAATTCTGGACAATAGGCAATAATTCCGGTCCATAGAAAGAGAGTTGCGACATACTGGTTACCGTTCCTCAAGCCGCTCTCGACCACAAGAGGCTTCCTGCCAGGTTGTTTTGCCTAATCACCAAATACGATTTACCATCAGAAGGTGCGTATTCTAATAGTGAAACTGGGCAGCATTGGTGACATCGTCCATACTCTACCTTCGTTAGCACTGCTAAGGCATGCCCTGCCACACGCTGAGATCACGTGGGTGGTAGAACAACGTTCGGCAGAAATTTTAAGAGACAACCCCTTTTTGGATCGCCTCATCGAAGTCGACACGAAGGCGCTGAGGCGCGGACTGATGTCTGGGGAGACGCTGCGGGCACCGCGCCAGCAGTTACGTCGGTTACGCGTCTCGGCCTTCGATCTAGCACTCGACTTCCAGGGACTACTCAAATCGGCTTCTATCGCGCGCCTTTCTGGCGCGCGTCGTATTTTTGGCTTTTCGCGCGAAGGCCTCCGGGAACCAGCCAGTCGGATTTTGCTATCCAAAACGGTTTTTATTCCCAGAGGTACGCACGTGATTCGCAAAAATCTCGGTTTGGTGCATGGTGCCCTTGGTATTGCTGTACCTCAACACTCAGGCGGCCTCGAGTTCCCAATTCAGGTCGACTCAAATCATGAAAGCGAGGCAGATAAAGCACTTGACGGGACCGAGGGACGTTGTGCGATTCTGAATCCCGGTGGCGGCTGGCCGACAAAGCTCTGGAGTCCTGAGCGTTTCGGTGAACTTGCCGATCAGGTCTGGGGCCATCACGGTCTCCACTCGCTAATTACTTACGGTCCTGGCGAAATCGAAGTGGCAGAAAGAGTTTTGCGCTCCAGCCGTTCCGGGAAAGCGCGTGCCGTTAGTCTTTCGCTGAAGGGGTTTTATGCCCTTGCTAAACGCGCCCAAGTCTATGTAGGAGGAGACACTGGGCCAACGCACATCGCAGTTGCCGCCGGTACCCCGGTTGTCGGTCTCTTTGGACCCACTGAGTGGTGGCGTAACGGAAGCCCCCGCAATGATGACGTTTGCGTGGATCGCACAGACATCGACTGCCGCGTCGATTGCCATCGGCGCGCATGCTCTAATTGGATTTGCATGGATATCGATGTCGGGCGACTTCGACAGGCAGTGACCGAACGTTTGGAACGCGTCCACAGAATACCACAACCAATGGGCCGCGAATTCTTGCCTGTTACGTAGTAAACTCGAATCGGTCGGCAATAAGGACAGGCAAGGATGTCTGTCCATGTGGGAGTTCGGCTGTATTGCGTAGAGGTGGAACCTGGATTCAACGCTGGCGCGTGCCGCTCGGTTTTCTGTGTGCGGCACTTTTCATTTTCCTGGCCCAGCCGCGCCCGCTTTACCTGGAGGTTGGAGGGGCTATTTCGGTCCTGGGTCTGGCGACACGCGCCTGGGCGTCGGGCCACATCAGGAAAAATGACGCTCTGGCCACGTCCGGTCCCTACGCCTACTCACGCAATCCCCTGTATCTCGGTAGTTTTCTTCTGGGTTTAGGATTTACGATTGGTTCAGGCTGGTGGCCGCTGGGGATCGTTTTTGCGGCACTGTTTCTTGGCATCTATTTTCCGGTCATGCGCGTCGAATCCGCGACCCTGGCTGAGATCTTTGGGACTGCCTATCATCGCTACGCTTCGGAGGTGCCACTCTTCTTTCCGCGGTTCACGCGATTTCGTAATGAGGCATTTCAATCTACAAAGTTTGATAGTGGTCTCTACATGCGTTACCGAGAATACCGCGCGACCCTCGGATTGTTGGTCGCCTGGGCAATACTGGCTTTTAAGGCTTATTACTTAAAATGAATCGATTGCGAAATCTACTAGTTGCAATTCTTTGGCTCGCCACGGTTGGCGTTAACTTCGCCACTGCTCAGAAACCTGCTCGCGCAATCTGGGAGAGGCCTTTTGAACCCGCGGAAGAGCTGGTTTATGAAGCCGAGTTTTCCCGCGCCCTGCTAAGAAAAATGGATGTTGCGGATTTTCGATTTACCGCTAACCGCACTCCCGTGATCCAGCCGGCTAAAAACCCCAATTCGGCCCCGCTCGAGAAGACTGCGACATACACGTGGGTCTTCAAAGGCGACATCTCGAGCAAAGGATTCTTTGCGAAATTGTTCAACCTGCGTTTTCGGGAGCGAATGGAATCCATCGTAGATCCGATTTCATTTGGAATTCAGAATACCAAAAGGATCGACGAACAGGGAAAGCGTATTCGTAGCAGCGAAGCCGTCTTTGACAATGTCGTCGGGAAGGTCGTGTGGACCGAAACAGACCCCACGAATCCGTCGCGACCTCCCCGCACCGTCACCTCGGAATTCTCCGGCCCGGTCCAGGACATTCTATCTGCCATCTACTATTTGAGAACCCAGTCGCTGCAGGTGGGGAAAACCCTGGAACTCGTGGTAAGCGACTCCGGTCAGGTTTATCACGTTCCCATCCGCGTGGTAGAGAAGAAACGGATCAAGACTGTGCTGGGAAGAGTTAACGCCATCCGGCTTGATGTCGAATTTTTCGGCCCACGAGGGATGATCGAAACTGAGGGCCAGTTTTCTATCTGGTTTAGTGAGGACGCCCGGCGCCTTCCGGTCAGCGCTCGCGTTAAGAATGAATACGGAACTTTCGATATCAAGCTAAAGAAAGTTTTGCGTAACTCTGGCCAACAAGCATCTCTTTCAAAACAACAATAGGCTCGCCATCGGCATCCATTCCGACTCCTTGTCTCGATTATTCACTGAGAACTTCTTGCTCATCGGTTACTGCGTGGGTACGTGCTAAACTCTTTTCGGCTGGAACCGGTGCTTAGCATGCAGAACCTTATAGTCAAACAAGCAGCCGTGGATTACTACGGGTTTTTTGTTGCGCCGGCGTTTAATTTGATGGGCGAGATGCGTCAGATTATCGGAGGACTCTCCAAGACTTTTGCCGCCCATAATGTTGGTCTTGGCAGCTTCAGGCTCGACGGAGATATCAGTGACCCTTCCACTGCCGCGGTGACGGTTCGCCTTGGCCCGTTCGGCCTTTACAAGTTTAAGTTCGATCAAGTGCAAGCTAGTTTAGGCGGATTCACAGACGACGAGCTGGAGGGGTTCGTCAGTGTAATTGGAAAAGGCAATCAGTGGGTGCGTGATACCGTAGAGAGTTTCACCTTCAAAACGCATGTCTTCTCTTATGCGAGTCACAGCACGGTTGCAGACGGCACGTCATCCAGCTTGCTACTCGGCTTGCCACGGCGGCCTATTTCTGTTCCGGGGCAGGACCTCGGGAGCGGCATACTTGAAACTTGGCACGATCCTGAGATGAATGCACGTGTCCGACTGATGTTAGATCACTCACTTCAGGAGCCTGACGGACTACATCTAAACTTCATGGTGGTCTTCGAACGTGATGTCATCGACTACGTCGGATCCGCCCACCAATCGCGGAAGCTTATGGATTCCTATCTTGCGAATCTAGATCTTGCGTTCGCAGAAGACTCGTTGGAATCATGACTATCGCCTTACAGGACTTGTCACTTGAGAATGCTATTGCGGGGCTACGCCAAGAGCGTCTGGCTGTACCACAGCGGCTTCGAATCCAATTCTCACGTGGCCGCAGGTTTATTGGCATGCCTGCAAATTATCCTCAGGCCCCGATGGAGATCCAAACGATCGCAGATCTGCAGATGGGTTCTGTGGTTTACATTATCCGAACCCCTGTTAGCGAGCCGGAGTTCATTTCAGATATCCGTGCATTGCGGGAAGAGGAACTGACAACCGAAGCGCCGATTACCCCCTACGCGTATTCTAAAGCAGTTGATGTCTTAGATTATGTGGCTACCGTTTTAAGTGGGGATCTGCCCCGCGCACTTATCGCCCCCGACGGGGATGGTGGGATACGAATTGAGTGGCTCCGAGGTAATCTGAATGTGCGCGTGCTGATTCCTCCTCGATCTGAACAGCCGGCGTTCATTTACCAGCGCACCGGACGCGACTCCGACCTTCATGCGTTCTCACGCGCAGCAGTCGTGCAAACCCTTCGTTCTGTGATCCTTGCGTAGCGGCCTGACGTACGATGCCCGATACCGATTCCGCGCAGTTTCCGCGTATCTACAGAGCCATTATGAAAAGGTCGTGGTATGACGCCGCCTCACAGCGGGTTATCAGCGCGGCATTCGTGCTTCGTACGCAAGAAACTGGGCTTTCCGTCTTAAAGGCCGTTGGGTGTCGCCCCAGGATTGCCTTGCTGGCCTAAACAGATGTTTCGGAGAATTTGTTGTAGAAACCGACCGCGTTATGGGCTTGGGTTTGCGTGTTGTCGACGATGAGCCGGAAGCTGCCGAGTTCGCAGACAACCACGCCGAAATCATTGGCATACCCGCCGGTCGAGCAACTCCTGAAGATGTAAAAATCGCCGAGGACTTCGCTTCCGAGCTAGCTGAGCTGTCAATCCTCCACTACGACCGACACGACTGCTATATCTAGAAAGCACCGTACCAAGGCGAATGTCATTGTCGGTTCCAGCTTGTCTCAACGTAGATCCAACCTTACGAATATGCAGCGCACACGATTTTTATTGAGCCGAGGGAAAGGGTGCACCGCCTGAGTGACCTACCTCTAATCATCGGACACCGAGGGGCTTCGTCGATTGCTCCGGAAAACACACTCGCTGCATTTACGTGTGCAATTCAAGATGGGGCTGAGGGGATCGAGTTTGATGTCCGACTGTCGCAAGATGGCGTGCCCGTAGTTATCCATGATCCCACACTCGCACGAACCGGATTGATTGATGGTGTGGTGGCTGAACTCTCGGCGGAAGTGCTCGGGAGAACCGATGTCGGCAGCTGGTTCAGTCGGCGTCCTAACGCCGATGACGTGGATTTCTCCGGAGAGAAACTGCCGAGCTTGCAACAAGTGTTTGATCTTTTCGCGGACTCTGATGCCCTGTTATATCTCGAAATGAAGAGTCAGGCTGGCGATGGTGAGAGACTGGCTGCTGAAGTAGCGGGCGCCATTAGAAAACATGCAATTGCTCAGTACGTGGTTGTTTCGAGTTTTAACCTTTCACAAGTGCAAGCGGTCAAAGCCATCTACCCTGCAATTCGCACGGCAGCTCTCTTCGAGCCGAGGGTCTCGCGTCCCGCTACTCTGATTAGGGGGATCAAGCTGGTAAAGCTAGCGCAAGATTGTGGAGCGAACGAAATCTGCCTGCATCACGCATTATCCAGTAGCCGGTTGACCGAACAGGCGAGAAAATCGCAACTCGAAGTGGTAGTGTGGACCGTCGATACTCCTGAGTGGATTGAACGTGGTAGATCGCGGGGGGTAAAGGCCTTAATCACCAACGATCCCGCTAGCATGATTCGCTACCGGAACACCCATGCCGCGATTTGAAGGTCTTAAAGACATTCGCGTACAGTTCTTTTGATGAGTCCTTTCCCACCTCCCGTAAATCGTTTTCTAATAAGTCCGCAATACTCGCTCTACTACCGACGAGTGAAAAAGCTTGATGGGGCTCCCGAAGCGAGGTCCGACTACGCCGTCATCGTGGTGCTTGATGGTCGTCTGAAATTCAGGACTGACCAGAAATCCGGTTCGTTGTTAACGGATCAGGCGCTACTAATTAACCCGTCCATCGGCGGGCATCTGGCAGGCCAGTCAGTTGAGCTACTTCAATTAATCCTCGCACCTGCCCTTGTGCTTGATCACGCCGTGCGTATGCATCTGACTGGGCCGGGGACCACCGTGGCTTTTCGGTTGGATCTGGTTGAGCATGACGAACGGCTAACTCAACTGGCCCGCAGCCTGACGACCGAACTTAAAGACGAAAAGCCGGGGCGGGAAATTGTGCTCCGCGCGTTGGTTGAGCAAGTGGTGGTGCACCTCCTGAGACACTATTCGAATATACGCCGTTCCGAGGAGCTGGAGCTCTCTCGTGTTGGACTGATCGATCGGCGCGTCCGCCGCTCGGTTGAGCTGATGCATGCTCAACTCGAACAAGATCTCTCGCTCAAGGAGATCGCCGCGGCTTCTTACTTGTCTCCTTTTCACTTCCTGCGGGTGTTTAAGAAGTTGACCGGCACGACACCCCACGCCTACCTGGCCAACATACGAGCAAGCCGAGCGCAGTTGTTACTTGCCGAGCCGAATCTGTCGGTAACCGAGATTAGCTCGCGTGTCGGGTATTCTAGTCCCAGCCACTTCACCAAAGCTTTTCGCCAAGCCACAGGTCTGACTCCGCGCGCCTTTCGCAAAGCCCTCCATTCCAGCTGAAGACCGCCAGCAGCGCGATGTTCCGCAATTCAACGCCAGTAATGAGCAAGATTCCTCCTAATGCGATCCACCTCGCCTAGTATCATTACGGCACCGACTTTTAGAAGGATGAGGTGACGGATGGTAACAGGAAAACCTTCGGAGATTGTTGAGCCAAAGGGCAAACTGGGAGTATTGCTTGTGGGCCTCGGTGCTGTGAGCACCACTTTCATAGCTGGTGTGGAGGCCATCAAGAAAGGTATCGCTGAACCCGTCGGCAGCCTCACGCAGATGGGCACTATCCGGCTAGGAAAGCGAACCGAGAACCGGGTGCCTTTAATCAAGGACTTTGTGCCACTGGCGGGGATAGAAGACCTCGTCTTCGGAGCCTGGGACATCTTCGAAGATTCCGCTTACGAAGCAGCGATGCATGCTGGAGTCCTGGAAAATGAGTTACTCCTCCAGCTCAAAAGCCCGCTCCAAAAGATCAAGCCGATGAAGGCGGTTTTCGATCAGTTCTACGTCAAACGCCTTAACGGAACCAACGTAAAGAGCGGCAAGCATAAACTTGATCTAGCTAACCAACTGATTGCTGAGATCGCCGAATGGAAGCGAAAGAATAAGGTTTCACGGATGGTGATGATCTGGGCCGCCTCAACCGAGATCTTCCTCAAAGAGAATCCAGTACACAAAACAATCCAATCATTTGAGAAGGCGATGAAGGAAAACCACAAGTCAATCGCCCCTTCGATGATCTATGCCTATGCCGCTTTGAAGTCCGGAATTCCCTTCGCTAATGGGGCTCCTAACCTGACTGTGGACATTCCGGCCATCAGAATCCTGGCCGAGCAGAACAAGTTGGCGATCTGCGGTAAGGACTTCAAGACGGGCCAGACGTTTATGAAGACCATCATCGCTCCCGGTTTGAAGGCACGTATGCTCGGACTGCACGGTTGGTATTCTACAAACATCCTTGGCAATCGCGACGGCGAGGTGCTGGATGATCCTGAATCATTCAAGACGAAAGAAGAGTCGAAGCTCTCCGTACTCGAATACATTCTCCAGCCCGAAGTTTATCCGAGTCTCTACAAAAACTTCTCACACGTCGTTCGCATTAACTACTACCCGCCCCGCGGTGACAATAAAGAAGGCTGGGACAATATAGACATCTTTGGCTGGCTGGGATATCCGATGCAGATCAAGATTAATTTTCTGTGTCGGGACTCGATCCTGGCCGCGCCCATCGTACTTGATCTGGCACTATTCCTTGATCTCGCGCAGCGCGCCGGCATGAAAGGCATTCAGGAATGGCTGTCCTTCTATTTCAAGTCACCACAGACGGCTCCGCATCTCTATCCCGAGCACGACATTTTTATTCAGTTGATGAAACTAAAGAACACCCTGCGCCACCTTCGCGGCGAGGACCTTATTACCCATTTAGGCCTTGAGTACTACGACTGAAACTTGCTTGTTTCGAGGTGGGTTAGTGCGGCTCAGCGGTCAGGTGCGCGTGCATGGCAAAATGCCGATTTTCGCTTAAAAACCTTTTCCGTCTGGGGGCGCGCTAAAACGTGCATTCAACTCCCGGTAAACTCGCCCTTCGCCACACTCAGCACACACATATTGTCATCTGTTGTCTGACAGGAAATGTCACGCCACCGCAACGCCGGTGGAAGGTGGAAAGAGAATGTTGCCCGAAATTCCCCAATATTTAGTGATGACATTTCGCTTAGTGTCGTATATATAGCAGGGTGTTGAATATATAGCAGGGTGTTGAACGGAATATATAGCAGGGTGTTGAACGGAAGTGGACTTACTCGCGATTCTTACGGGGCGAACGAAGACTTGAGACAACGCATCCATCTTACCAGCGGATCGTTCCTTGCTATGACTGATGAGCAGGAGGCCGACAGGGCCGAAAGAAAAAGGTTCAGGAAACTCTCGCAGCAGGTGGGAATACGAAGATAATTGCTGAAGTGGACATGGACAACTTAAACGACAATATGGCTACAGTCTTTTTGGACCCTGATCAAAAAAGTCCCCGCGCCCAGGACTTTGAGGAACGCTTGTCCTCCAGAATTGTAGGACAAGAACGGGCAGTACGCCGCATGAGCGGTCTTTACCAGATTTTCCTGGCCGGCATGAACCCGCCCAATCGGCCTATTGGCACCATGCTTTTTCTGGGCCCAACCGGCTCGGGAAAGACTCGCGTCATCGAAGCTGCTGCGGAAGTTCTATTTGGCGACCCCAACGCAATTGTGAAAATTGACTGTGCCGAATTCCAGCACTCGCATGAAATTGCGAAGCTCATTGGCTCCCCTCCAGGCTATCTCGGTCACCGTGAGACTTCGCCAATGTTGACGCAGGAGAATCTGGATCGGATGCATACTGACGATCTGAAACTCTCGCTCATCCTCTTTGATGAAATTGAAAAGGCCTCGGATAGCTTGTGGCAGTTGCTGCTGGGAATCCTTGATAAAGCTACTCTGACACTGGGAGACAACCGACGCGTGGATTTTTCACGATCAATGGTCGTGATGACCTCCAACCTGGGTGCGCGCGAGATGTCGGAGCTCATCTCCGGCGGGATTGGTTTTGCCCCTACCAAAGGTGCGAAGAATCCAAACGACACCGAGGTAGATCAAAAAATATACCGTACGGCAGTTGAAGCCGCGCGCCGGAAGTTTTCCCCTGAGTTCATGAATCGTATTGATAAAGTGGTGGTCTTCCGCTCGCTGAAAGAACATCATCTGCGTCAGATTCTCGACCTCGAGTTGCAAGCTGTTCAGGATCGAATCATGCAGTCGGCGGGAACGAAGTTTGTCTTCCAATGTTCCGAAACAGCCAAAAACATGTTGTTGAAAGAGGGCCTGGATTTCAAATATGGCGCCCGCCACTTGAAACGGTCGGTGGAGCGTTTCCTCGTCTACCCGCTATCTAACCTGGTGGCTACCGATCAAGTCGGCCTCGGCGACCTCGTGCACGTAGACGTTGACGGGTTTACTCATAAACTGATCTTCTCGAAGAGTTCGGGCGGCGCCCTAATTCAGGAAGTCCCGAAACCTGAGGGACAGCCCGAAGAGGTCGAGTCGCTTTCCGGAGGTGTCGGCCTGCCGATTCCTCAAGCCTCTAAGGCCGCGAAAAAGAGTCAGAGCCGCGCAGAGAAGACTGAAAGCTAATCTTTCCTGTAATTGCAAATTAAAGCGCCGCCCACTTATTAGTAGGCGGCGCTTCGATTTACGGCCGAGATTACTATCCGGGACGGACCGGTTTGTGGCGCGATATCCTGCGCAAGGCTTCGTGAGCCGCGAAAGAAAGATAAGCATCGCGCGCCGTCAACACTTTCCGCAGCGCCGGCTCGGCAGCGGGATCGCCAATGAGGCCCAGAGCGCGAGCAGCTTCTCGTCGTACATCATCGGTAGTTCTCTCATCTTCAAGGGCGGCCACCAGGGCCGGTAATCCTGCCCGGCTGCCAATCTGTCCCAGCGACACGGCTGCGGCCCGCAGTACGAAGACGTTATTCTCTTTGCGTGCCTTCGCACCGGCTGACGCCGTCTGCGGCGAAAGGAACTGAGCAAGTGAAGCGACGGCCGCCTCATCAGCAATCTGACCCAAAGCCACCGCAACTGCCCCACGCACTCCATCCTTCCTGTCCTTCGCAAGCTGCTCGATGAGAGGCGTGACTGCGCTTCTACTCTTTGTCCGGCCCAGCGCGTAAGCAGCTTCTTGTCGTACAAACTCGTCCTTGTCGCCTAACAAGGGAAGCAATGCGGCCGCGCCTTCCTCCCCCGGCAACCACTGCACGGCGCCCGAAGCCGTAGCTCGGACAATTGCCGCCACATCGTCAAGCGCTGAAACGGCAACCCGCGAAGCTTCAGGGTGCCGCAGCGCCGCCAATCGCATGAGAGCATCGCGGCGCTCTTCGACCTCCGAAGAACTCAGGCGCTGACGCTGCTTATCAATTTCAAGCTGTGACAGAGTAAGAGATCTTTTGGCAAGGTCACCCTGGACCAGAGTCACCCTCCCGGCAACCCTCGAAACCGAGAGACAAAAGAGAAATGTGCAGAAAGCCACGGAAATCCGATAGGTAAGATGAGTGGTCTGACTCGCAGTCTTCATGTTCGATGCCCCGGAATGGCCACCTCGCGACGCTCGGCTCGCCGCCGCGCTACTTCCCATTCGAACGCCTGACGAGCTCGCTTGTTTTCCTGGGCATCTGCGAGCAGCTCAACGATGTCGTCCTGCCAGGCGGAAGGTGCAATCCTGGACCGGCGCAACGTCTCAATCACGGCCAGGTAATCGAGGACTTCCTGCACCTCAACATCATCCAGCGACTCTAGTTTTAATCCTAGCAGCTGCCGTTTAGTTATTCGCTTGGCCATCTCGCTTCTCCTTTGCCGGCGAACCGACGACTCAGGCATCAACGAAGGCCGTCGGGTTTCAATTCTGGGGCGAACACTCGAACAGCATTTATTGCGACTTAACTACTTCAGGAAGGGGAAACTATACACACGGCCAGAGTCGGCAGCAAGATTTGGCATTTGTAAAACTGCCGCCCGAGGCCGTCAGTCAATTCGTGCGGCCAGAGCCTGCATCGTGTCAACAATGAGTACCGCAATCGGCGGGTAGATCACGAGATCGGTAATCAACGCCGCTGACGCATACATTAAAAAATTGGATTGCACCACTTCTACGCGATGCTGAAACAGCAACGTCAAATCGTTGAAGAAATCCTGAGTGTGCCAACCGATGAAAAGTCCGACTCCGATACTCAGCGCATACCCAACCAGCAAGAACGTATACGCGGAAAATCGGGTAAAGGGCTGCTCCGGCGTCTCGTCCTCGCGCATGATGCTGGTTTGAATCGGCTTCGGAATATAAGTGTAATGTTGAATGTACTCTCGTAGTCGCGTGGCCAGATGCCAGACACCGATCACGAATAGAGTAAGCATGATGGCGCGCCCCGCGTAATCGAAGACTTGCCATAGGGGCGGTCTCATCAGCGCTACGAAGAAGGTGGAGAGGAAAAGCGAAACTGTCGTGAAAACAGCGCGCTGACGTTCACGGTTCTCACGCCGATCACGTTCGAGTACCTCATCGACAACGCGGTCCCATTTAGCCTGTACCGCCAGGTTGCGGGCGCGGTGTGCGTGCGGATTGTTCGAATGCAGAATGGAAGAGCTGCTGCTGTTTCGCGAGTTCAGTTGATGGTCGTAGTAGGCCCGTTCCTGGGGATCGCTGAGAACATGGTAGGCCTTTGAAAGCAGATCAAATTCGCGAGCGGCAGTTTCAGAGTCGTGATTTACGTCAGGATGCCTGAGTCTCGCAAGTTTACGATACGCTGACTTAATGTCGGCGTGGGAGGCCGTACGCTTAACTCCAAGGGTTTTGTAGTAATCGATCACCGCGCTTCTTGAACTCCTATAGCCTGCGATGAATCAGCGACTACGTCGGTTCACACCAGGCAACCACGGAAATTATAACACCGATGGCAATCGTTCTGGCCAGTCGCTGTGAAAGTAAGAGTCGGATTAGTTTCGAGGAAGGGTCTAACGTGGAGACGAAAGAACTTTTTGAGGCGCCAAAGGGGGCGGTTTCGCTGTTCCTCGAGCGGCCGTCGAGGGGGGCAAGGACCTTATTTTTAGTGAGGTCCGCGCCCTTTGGCTTGTCCATCAGCCTTCAAATTATATGCCACTTGAGAGGGCGTCAGAAAAACGCGGTAAGCCATACTATCTCCCATATTTCTAAATGAATTTGTCCACTTATGCTGACAGTACTTGTCGACGATTGAGCACAGTTCCTAAGCTTGTGGACCAGCTTGTGGACCAGCCTGAGTGCTTTGCTCCGCCAACCCGAGGCGCACAGCGCCGGGGCAGTAGCGCGACTGTTAGGAGGACTCCTACCGCTCCTACTTTGAGCGGTCGGCTCGATTGACTATGTTGATCAAAGTTCGAACCGCAATTCCCGTGGGGCCTTTTGACCGATACGGCTTTGCTTCGTCACCCCACGCCGTGCCTGCAATGTCCAAATGCGCCCAGGCGACTCCATCTGCGAACTCTTTCAGAAAAGCCGCGGCCGTTATGGTTCCAGCTTTGCGCCCTCCGACATTTTTGATGTCCGCGATGTCAGACTTGATCTGCTTTGAATACTCTTTGTCGAGGGGCAACTGCCAGAACTTTTCGCCAACTTCTTTGCCCGCGACGATTATTTCATCGATGAGCTCTTGATCGGTCCCCAACACGGCTGCATTGACGTCTCCCAGGGCAATCGAAACAGCTCCGGTGAGTGTGGCCATGTCGATAATTCTGGTGGCCCCCAACTTTTTCGCATAAGCGATGGCATCAGCTAAAACGAGGCGGCCTTCAGCATCGGTGTTGATAACTTCAATTGTCTTGCCGGTCATCGCCCGGACAATATCACCCGGCTTTGTTGCCTTCCCCGATGGTAGATTCTCGGAGCAAGGCGCAACTCCCAGGACGGGAATTGAAGGCTTTAACTGAGCAATCGCCCGCATTGCGCCCAACACAGTTGCGCCACCTGTCATGTCGTATTTCATTAGCTCCATGTTCTCGCCGGGCTTGAGCGAAATGCCGCCGGAATCAAAGGTGATTCCTTTACCCACGAGGGCCAGTAACTGCCCATTATCCTTCGCGGGTTTCGCAGGTGTGTACTTCAGGATGATTAATTTAGCAGGCTCATCTGACCCGCGAGAGACGCTCAACAAAGACCCCATGCCCTCTTTCAGCATGCGTGCTTCGTCTAGCACGTCGATAGTGAGATTAAACTCGCTGGCGATCTCCTGGGCTCGCTCGGCCATATTTGTCGGCGTCAGGTAAGCACCCGGCTCGTTAGCCATATCGCGCGTGAAGTTGACAGACTCGCCGACAATCTGGCCACGCTTTACTCCGCGGTTCAGCGCATTTTTGTCGGCGCCGTCAACAACAACTACCAGGCGATCGATAACCTTCAACTCTTTATCTGACGTGCGATACTTATCTATCTCAAAGAGCCCTATGATCGCGCCCTCAACCACCCGGGCCGCGATCAATTCCGGATCATCCTCAAGCCGCGGCACAACCGCAATTGACTTCGCATTCTTACCGCGCAGAAAACGCGCCGCGGTTCCGGCGAATTCCGAAACCCGAGCCGGGTGATACTCCGCTTTCTCACCAGCGCCAATCAGAAGAAGCCGTCGGGCCTTGAGACCTCCAGCGGGCGGCAAGCATAGATAGGCAGTTTCGCCTTCCTTGCCTTTAAACTCCTCAGAATCGATTACAGACTTGACCATGCCGCCGGCAGCCGCGTCGAGGTCCTTCAAGAAACCACTATCAGCCTTCTCGTCCTTAAAAACAGCGACGGCTAAGGCGTGGGCGTCGACTTCCTGATAAGAGCCGGATCTACCTTCAATGTTCATGAGTTTTTGCTCCTCGATTCTTCAAGATCAGCGCTTTAACGATTGCGCTCTTTCAGTTGCGCCTGCGTCTCTCGGTCAATCGTGCGGCGCATTTCAGTTTCGCGCTTGTCATACATCTTCTTCCCCCGCGCAACTCCAACTTCAAGCTTGATTCGTCCGTTCTTCAGATACACGCGCGTCGCCACAAGCGTCATCCCCTGCTTTACGGCAGCTTCTTCCAGCCGCGCTATCTCGCGCCGGTGCAGCAGCAGTTTCCGTGTCCGTACGGGTTCATGATTCTCGCGATTGCCATGAGAATAAGGGGAAATGTGGGCATTAAACAACCAGACTTCGCCATCACGCACGGCCACGTAAGACTCTTTCAACTGTACGCGGCCCCCCATCACACTCTTCACTTCCGTTCCGGTCAAGGCAATCCCAGCTTCGTATTTATCTGAAATGTGATAGTTGTGAAAAGCTGCGCGATTAGAGGCCAGAGCCTTTTCTTCCTTTGCGCTTACCATTCAAGTCTTTCCCGGAACTCTTTCTCTAAAATTCTTCTCGCAGCGGTCGGGTCATCAGGTTGGCCGCGGCATCTTGGGCCGGCTTACCCTCATCTAATACGGCGTACACCTCGTCAGCGATTGGCATTTCCACACCCAGTCGACTTGACAGACGTTTAAGCGCTTCGCTGGTTTTGACTCCTTCAGCAACCTCTATCATGCCGGCTAAGATTTCCTCGAGACTGCGTCCCTTGCCAAGCTCCTGCCCCACGAATCGATTCCGAGACAGGGTTCCGGTACAAGTGAGCACAAGGTCGCCTAAGCCTGCGAGACCCATCATCGTTTCAAGCTTGGCGCCCTCCCGCAGGGCGAGTCGGGTAATCTCAGCGAGTCCACGCGTAATCAAAGCTGAAACGCTGTTGGAACCATATCCCAGGCCAGTAACGATGCCCGCGGCAATCGCCATCACGTTCTTTACAGATCCACCGAGCTCTGTTCCCACAACATCGTCGTTTGTATAAATGCGCAGGTTCTCAAAGCTTAACTCCGACTGCACGCAGCGACTGAGATCGATATCATCACTGGCCGCGACGATGGCTGTGGGATGTTTCTCGACGACTTCCTTAGCGAAGGACGGACCCGAGACACAAACAAATCTGGGCAGAAACTTCTGTCCCACGGTTTCATTCACTATTTGTGAGATGCGATTCCCCGTTTCGATCTCAATTCCCTTGGTAGCGCTGACAAGTATCATGCCTGCTTCAAGAAACGATGTCATCGTCTGTAGCACGCCTCGGATCGCATGGGAAGGGATCGCGAGAACTACCATCTCGGCCTTGTTCAAAGCTTCGGCGAATTCCGTTGTGGCAACAAGCTTTTCCGGAATGCGAGCATTTGAAAGATAAAGGGCGTTCAAGTGTTCGCGATTGATCGATTCCACTACTTCCGGACTCCTTGTCCACAGACGCACGTCATGACCAGCTCGCGCTGCTACTATGCCCAGCGCGGTTCCCCAACTGCCTGCTCCCATGACGGCAAGGCGTTTCATATCATCGTCGGTTTAAGGCGTCAGGAGAGGCGCGTAAACGATCATCTGAACTTCCTTTCCCTTCCCTGCATCAGCCGCGAGATATTTTCTCGATGAGCCCAGACGATCAAAAAGGCACCCGCAACGGCGACTGTCATCGCCGGGCCAAAGTTAGAAAGCGGCCGGACGAATACATGCTGCAACCAAACCAATAGAGGAATCGCTAACACCGCGACAATAGATCCCAGCGACACATAACGCGTCACCAACACGATGGTGACGAAAAATAGCGCCGCGACGAGAACCACTCCAGGCATGAGAACCAGGAAGGTGCCAACACCCGCGGCAACGCCCTTCCCGCCTCGAAATTTCAGCCACACCGGAAAAATGTGGCCGAGTATTACGGCCACAGCGGCTGCCGCCCCCCACCATTGCGTGAACCGCTGTTCCGAGGAACTGAGAATCCATATCGCCAGCAAAACGGCAGCCGAGCCCTTCAACCCGTCCAGGAGCAACGTCATTACTCCGGCGACTTTTCCCACACGACGCAAAACGTTGGTTGCGCCTGTACCGCCTGAGCCTGTTTGTCTAATGTCGCCACCCTCTTTTACACGCACGATCAGATAACCAAACGGTATCGACCCGAGCAAATACGCAGCGACGATGACCAGCAAGGGTCGCAACTTATACCACTCTCCCAGTAAAAAGTCGGTGCTTGAAGAAGAGTGAGACTATAACAACGAGCTTACGTAGCAACAAGTTATGGTCCGAATTCAGAAACCAGTCGTATAATGACTCAATCGTTGGACCTCGGAAGATCTCAATCAGGTGAGGTCGAGAGTAATTGAGGCTCGACCGCATTTTCCAGATCGCCGTTACGCATGTGACTTGGACGAAGCGTTTTCTTTTCATGTCAACACTCTGGGGCGAAATATGTTACCAAGTTCGAACCCACTGGGCTTGGTTTTCTTTGACTTCAGTGGTGTGCTTTTTCTCAGAAGCGGCGCGCGAACATTCTGGCGCTTGCTACGCTGAAACCAGGAGTTGGTTAAGACTTCTATGTGCTTCCGGGGAGCAAGCCGAATCTGCCGCCCTTGGAGCTTGCGCCTTTCCCCCGTGAATCCCATGAGCAAAATTCTTTACTCGAGAGTATGATTTCGAGGCGAGTACGACATTATGCGTCCAAACAACATCACTTACATCTTCGCTGCCGTCGTAATGGTGGTCTCGCTGACACCAACTGCGAAGGCCTGTTCATGTATGGACTCGGGGCCGCCGTGCCAAGCCTACTGGCCAGCCTCTGCGGTCTTCACTGGGCAAGTCATAGAAGTAACCACCTTCATCAGCGATCAAGAAAACTTCCGAGGCTACCCACAAAAGTTGATCCGCTTCGCCGTCAGTCAAACTTTTCGCGGGGTATCCGGGATGACGGTAGAGGCGATCACCGGCAATGGTGGTGGCGATTGTGGTTATCCTTTCAAAGTCGGGCAAAGCTATCTCGTCTACGCTTACAGCGACCAGAAAAGCGGCAAACTTCACGCTAGCATTTGCAGCCGCACGCGGTTGCTGTCCGAGGCGAGCGAAGACCTCGAGTACTTACAAAACCTCACCAGAGGCCAGGGAGGAGGAACAATATTGGGCGCTGTAGGCAGCTCTCGACGCGTCAAATCCGGAAGCCCTTACCAACCACCACGCCCGCTGCCAAACGTTCGCGTCACTGCTGAAGGGAGTAGAGGCAGTTTCGATGTCCTAACCGATGATAAAGGCGAATACCGCTTGGCCGGGCTGTTCCCAGGCGCCTACAAAGTGCGGATCACGCCTCCTGAAGGTCTTTGGGTAATGGATGGGGAGCGCAAAATGGAAATCCAGGACCGGGGCTGCGCATTCGCACGTTTCACGTTGCTACCGAGAACTTCGCTAAGCGGCAAAGTTCTGGACGAGAACGGCGAGCCAGCGTCGAAAATAATGATCGATCTGGTACCATCGGACCAGATTGGAGAGCGCTACCAAAAGGACAACCTGTTTGTTGAGGCAGATGACAATGGCCGCTTCGAATTCAACGCTATCCCCCCGGGTGAATATTTTCTGGGAATCAGGCTTAGCCGACTGGCTCGGTCAACATTCCTTATCCGCGAGCCTTTTATCCGAGTACACAAGACCTCTCGAAAGCCGAAGCAATTGCGATCCGCGAGGGGGTAACCCTCGAGGGTTACGACTTACAATTGCCTGAAAAACTTAAGAGTCGAATGATCGAAGGCGTGGTCCTTTGGCCAGACGGACGGGGAGTGAGTGACGCACGTATGTGTGTCGAAGAGGTGGAACATGCAGAAGGATCGTCCTGCCATGGTGACGGGCTAAAGGTTGAGGAAGACGGTCGTTTCTCATTCTCTGGATTGGAAGGCCTGCGATATCTTGTGCGCGCGCACGTCTCTGTCGGGGGTTCGGGCAGCGGACAGCGTCATGCCGAGCCCGTAGAAGTGCCAGCAAAGGGCAACATTGGTGAAGTCAAGCTTGTGATTACGGAGCCGAACGGCAGTTGTGCTAAGTGCCGGAGTTGGAGGCGAAAGAACTACTAAATCAACCTCCGTCGCAGCAGATCCAGCGCGGCCTGCGACGCACGCCAGCGGATTAGTTGACGATCACCGGGAAGCATCAACTTGCGATGTTCCGTTTGAACTTCGCTGGCGAGCGCGATGTAGACCAGCCCTACAGGCTTCTCCTCGGATCCTCCTCCCGGACCCGCAATTCCTGTGACCGCAAGGCCAAAGTCCGTTCTCGCCCGTTTACGAATCCCTTCGGCCATCGCTTCAGCTACCGGCGCGCTCACCGCTCCATGTTCGAGCAGCAACACTGGTTCGACTCCGATCGTTCTGGTCTTCGATTCATTTGAATAAGCGACCACGCCTTCGATGAAATAGCGAGATGAGCCGGCAACATCTGTGAGACGCTCGGCGATCAGACCACCAGTACAACTTTCTGCGACCGCGATGGTGTAGCGTCCAACAGATAATCGCAAACCGACTATCTCCTCCATTTGCTCTCCTCGAAACGCGAAAATGGAGTGGCCCAATTCCGATTCGAGTTCGGCCGACACTTTGTCCAGAAGGGTTTCAGCTTCTGCTTCCGTTCGACCTCGGGCCGTAAGCTGAATTTCGATTTCACTCCTGTTGAAGAGAATCGTGGTTTGGGGATTGGAGTACCGCGTGTAGATGGGGGCAATCCTCTCGTCGACTGCCGACTCTCCCATTCCTGCTACCCGCAAAACGCGACGGACCACACGCAAGTGTCCTGCCTTTGACTCGAGCCTTGGCTGAACATGATTCTCGAACATCGGACGCATTTCCCTGGGAGGACCTGGCAAAAGAGCGATTGCAGTGCCGTCGTGCTCAATAAACAGACCCGGCGCTGTACCGTTCGGATTATCAAGCACTTTCGCGCCGTCAATTACCATTGCCTGCCGGGAGTTGCGTTCCGGCATCGTGAGCCCAAAACTCAGGAAACGCTTCCGAATCTCTTCCAGCACCGACTCATCAAGAAACAGCCTCCGACCCAGAGCACGCGCCGCTACCTTGCGGGTGATGTCATCTTCGGTTGGTCCAAGGCCGCCAGTAGTGATCACAACTCGAGACCGCTTAACTGCATCGCTGAT
>JACCUI010000200.1 GCA_013811945.1 Pyrinomonadaceae bacterium
GCTACCGTGATCGTTAATGGCTACACCGGCATTTACGACGCGGCGGCCCATGGAGCGACTGGTTCCGCTACCGGCGTCGGCAGCGTGGATCTCAGCGCGGGCTTGAATCTTGGTGCTACGTTCACTGACGTTCCCGGCGGCACCGCCACCTGGACCTTCACTGGCGGTACTAACTACAACGATCAGACCGGCACCGCAGCAATCGTCATCAACAAGGCTGACGCTACCGTGATCGTTAATGGCTACACCGGCATTTACGACGCGGCGGCCCATGGAGCGACTGGTTCCGCTACCGGCGTAGGCAGCGCGGATCTAAGCGCTGGCTTAAATCTCGGCGCCACTTTCACTGACGTTCCCGGCGGCACCGCCAACTGGACCTTCACTGGCGGTACTAACTACAACGACCAGACCGGCACCGCAGCCATCGTCGTCAACAAGGCTGACGCCATCATCAATGTCAGCGGTTATACAGGTGTCTACAACGGTGCTGCGCAAGGGGCCACCGGCACCACCACAGGAGTCTTGAGTGAAGCATTAGCCGGGCTCGATCTGGGCGCCAGCTTCACCAACGTTCCCGGCGGCACAGCCACCTGGACCTTCACTGATGTCACCGGCAACTACAACAATGCAACTGGCACCGCAGCCATCGTCATCAACAAGGCCGATGCCACCATCAACGTCAGCGGTTATACAGGTGTCTACGACGGCGCGGCACATGGGGCCACTGGCGCCGCTATAGGCGTGGAATCGACACCAGCGGATCTCAACAGCTTGCTGCATCTGGGCGCGAGCTATACCAACGTTCCGGGCGGTACGGCCAACTGGACCTTTGATGGCAACGGCAACTATAACCCGGCCAGCGGCAACGCCACGATCACCATCAACAAGCGGAATATCACCTGGACCACCAACCCGAACAGCAAGACCTACGGAGATCTAGATCCGATTCCTCTGACCACGGGCAGCGGCAGTAACTTCGTGATGGACGACGGAGTCAGCGCGAGCTACAGCCGCGCTGCGGGCAGCAACGTGGGCGACTATCACATTACGGCAGCGCTCAGTGCCACGGCGGCCGGCGCTTTAGATAACTACGTCATCACCAACAACGGGGCCGACTTCACCATCAATCGCAGGGCACTCACTATTAAGGCTGACGACAAGATCAAATCCTTTGGCGCCGTTGTGCCCTTCACCGTCTCTTACACAACTCTGGTCAATGGTGATACTCCAGCAAGCCTGGGAGGCACCCTGACCTTTAATTTTGCCGATGCTCTAAGCACACCCGCCGGAGTCCATAACATTGTTCCGAGTGGGCTGACCTCGTCCAACTACACCATCAGCTTCGCGAGTGGCTCGTTATACGTGCTTGCCGCTCCGGCAAATGTCTCGGCAAACGCTGATGCCGGTATTTGCGCTGCGGCCCTTCCCGATCTGCCGACGCCCACGTTGGGGACGCCGGTACCGTTGACGCCTTTGACGATCAATCGCAGTGGTGTTCCTGCCGGCAATATCTTTCCGGTTGGCACAACGAATGTTACTTACTCAGCAACATTGGGGAGCACCACAGTCACGGCTTTACAGACTGTCACTGTTATCGACAACCAGTTGCCGACTATCACGCTCAAGTCACAAGCGATTGAACTCTGGGCACCCGACCATAAGTACCAGACCATCCAGGTAACTGATCTCGTGCTTTCAGTCGGAGACAACTGCAACAGCACAGCATTGTCAGTGAGCAACGTAGTGATCACTCGAGTTACGAGTGACGAGCCTGAGAACATCAACAGCGGTGACGGCAACACAGTTAACGACATGGTGATCGCCGCCGCCGCCAAGAGTGTGCAATTGCGAGCCGAGCGTGATGGCAACAAGAATGGACGCGTCTACTGGATTCATTTGAAGGTCACGGATGCAGCCGGCAATGTCGGGACCGCCAAGGCCAGGGTTAACGTAGCCAAGAGCCAGGGCAATAACGGTGCGGCAGTCGATAGTGGACCTAGTTACCAGGTTTGCGTTGGCGCCTGTCCGCCGCTATTTCCGTAAACGGCCGGTCGGCGTCTTGCGCGTCTTGGCTAACTACGCGCAAGGGCGCGGTCAACATACGTGAAATCATTTTCTACTTAAAAGGAGACTTGTGATGAAAAGTTCGATAAAGAAGGCGCGAAGAAAGAATGGCACACGGATGCTTCTCCTCTTCTCGCTCGTGTGCGCACTGATCAGTAGACCGGCTTTATCCAGTGCAGCTATCCCAGCCGTGTCGAGCGCCCAACCCATGCTGGGAATCTCAGTGACAAACAATTCGACCAGGGAGATAAGACATCTTTACCTGTCGCCGGTAGATCGCAACAACTGGGGCCCAGATCTGCTGGACGGAACAATTATCCGAAATGGTGAGTCGTTCACAATCAGCGAGGCTGCTTGCACGGGTTATGAGATCAAAGTTATTGCCGAAGATCAGCAGGGTTGTTTTATGTATGGCGTCGTTTCGTGCGCTCAGGCGGCGACCTCCTGGATCATCACCAACGATACGCCGGGGGATTGCGGGAACTAATGGACGAAGGTTTTGCTAGTCACGGGGTAATGCTCTGCGCTTCACTCTTCATCTCGCGGGCCGTCCAGTGCAGATGTTAGCGGGGTAAGTAAACCCCGGTTCGAGTATGAATGGCAGTAAAAGGGGAGGCGGATCGCCGCCCCAGACATTGTGGCCGCCCGGCGGCGGGGAGACGCGGGAAAGATATGCCGGGGTGGAGCGGCTATCAACGGCGGCGCGTCGCGACCAAGCGCGACACTGGCAGAATTCGTTACACGGATCATATTGTCGCTGAGGGTGAACGACTCTTCGGTGAGCTTGAACGAAGGCACCTTGAGGGAATGGTTGCAAAGCGGGCTGATAGTCTCTATGTTGGCGGTCGTTGTCCCTACCAAGAACTCGATTTGGGCAGCAGGACTATACTGACACCCACGGTCCAAGTACACGCCGCGGACTTTTTGATCCTCATCACTAATTGCTGCCAGTGTGATGGCTCAAATCTCAAGCGCCACAATAACAACGCACGATAAATCTTTTTTCGGCTGCAATCCTGGTAGAAGGCAACCATGAAGGCTCTCACGCAGCTCGTCGCTCGTAGCGATGATGCAGTCCGCCCCCCTGCGCTAGCTCCACTACCGCACCCAGTTCTGGAGGTTGAATTGCTCGGAATTCTGGCGCATCTTTCTCGAGCGCAAGATGCGTCCGTGAGTGCTCGTAGTACTGGAAGTATGCTCTCAGAATTCTCCGCAAGGAAGATTCGTAAAGCACTATGACGTGGTCCAGGCATTCCCGTCGTAGAGAACCGATTAGGCGCTCCGCATACGGATTCTGCCAAGGGGATCTCGGCGCAGTGAGTACTTCGCGCATGCCCATCTCATCAACTCGCTGATGAAACGAGTCTCCGTAAAATGCGATCTCGATCATGCAACAGATAATTCGTGAACCCAGGGTTTCAAAGCCAACCCTGGGCTGAAATTAGCTAACGCTTTCAGCGTACTGAATGTGTTTAGTCCGTGAACCCAGGGTTTCAAAGCCAACCCTGGGCTGAAATTAGCTAACGCTTTCAGCGTACTGAATGTGTGTTAGTCCGTAAACCCAGGGTTTGAAGGCAAACGCGCTCCTGAATTTGCCAACGCTTTCCGCGAAAGGCGATTAGCACGTGGTAGAATCCACTTGTTTTTCGAAAACCGAATAGGAGGCCACCCTCACATGGCTCAATCACTCTCACGTCTCTGGACGCACCTCATCTTCTCAACAAAAAACCGCTTCCCGTTTCTTAGCGACAAGACAATACAAACAGACATGCATGGGTATCTTGCAAAGATGCTCCGGGAACAGGATTGCGAAACACTGATCGTCAATGGTGTTGCGGATCACGTTCACGCACTGTTTGCACTTTCGCGCACGAATTCCATTGCGTCAGTCGTCAAAGAGATCAAACGAACATCATCTGGTTGGGTGAAGGAGCTTTCACCAAAATTGGCGAAGTTCCACTGGCAAGGAGGCTATGGAGCATTCTCAGTAAGCCCATCTAATCTGGAGGAAGTTATTAGATATATCGAAGACCAGGAAGAACACCACAAGCGAGTGACGTTTCAGGATGAGTACCGCGCTTTCCTAAAAGCGTATGGCATTGCCTGTGATGAGCGTTACGTCTGGGATTAAGGTGGAAAACACTAACGCTGAAAGCGTTGGCTAATTTCAGCCCAGGGTTGGGCTCTGGCAACCCTGGGACCAGGCATCTCATTTTCTCGAGACGCAACTCTGAAAGAGTTGCGTCGCCGCGCTGATGCAAACCCGTCGCAA
>JACCUI010000061.1 GCA_013811945.1 Pyrinomonadaceae bacterium
GACTATTACGAACAGGCCGCGGAAGCATCAGGTAATCCTCGTGCAACCGCAAACTGGCTCAGGTCTGAACTACTGCGAGAACTTGAAACTGCCGGTTTACAAGCCAGCGCGTCGCCAGTTGCGCCCAATCAACTAGGTGCGCTTTTGCGCATGATTGATGAGGAAAAGATTAGCGGCAAACAGGGCAAGGATGTACTGATCGAAATGTTTCGGACTGGAAAGAGCGCTGCCTCAATAGTTGAAGAGCAAGGTTTGGCCCAGGTAAGCGACACCGGGGAGATTGATCGGATTATTGATGAGATAGAGGCGGCGAACCCGCAGCAGCTCGCGGGCTATCGCGCTGGCAAGGAAACCCTGTTCGGTTTCTTTGTGGGCCAGGTCATGAAGGCCTCGAAGGGCAAGGCAAATCCGAAGGTGGTAAACGAAAGGTTGAAGGAGAAGCTGAAAGCTTAGCGCACAGAACTTTTAGGGGCGGACTTCTGTGTCCGCCCCGTTCTTCTTTAGGGCATTGTCAAAACCCGTTATCGGGGACAGGGGCCGACACGGGTTCGGCCCCTACAATTGGTTCGATTACATATGGATCTAAACGGCAAAGTCGCAATCGTAACGGGGGGAACGAAGGGCATAGGCCGGGCCATTGCGGAAGCGCTTGTGCGCGAGGGCATAGATGTCTGCATCAGCGCTCGCAAGCGCAGCGAGATTGACCAAACTGTTGGTGCGTTGGCGGGTTTGGAGAAGGGACGCATTACCGGGATTGTCTGCGACGTCTGCGATCATTCTCAGGTGGAGGCCTTAATCGAGCGGACAGTAACGGAGTTTGGTGGTCTCGACATACTGGTTAACAACGCGGGTATTGGGATCTTTTCGACCGTCGAGGAAATGTCTCCTGAGGATTTCCGCGCTGTTATCGAGACGAATCTTTTCGGAGTTTACTATTGCTGCCATGAAGCTATCCCGCTGATGAAGCAGCGCGGCGGCGGTTACATCATCAATATCTCCTCTCTGGCTGGTGCTAACCCTCACCCTCAAATGGCCGCTTACAACGCATCAAAGTTCGGTCTTAATGGGTTCAGTGAAGCCTTGATGCAGGAGGTGCGGCACGACGGCATTAAGGTGAGCTATATCATGCCCGGCTCGGTGAACACGGAGTTCGGTGGTGACGAGCCTGGCGAAGACAAGAGCTGGCAGCTGCAGCCGAAAGACGTAGCGCGTGTCGTACTCGACCTACTCCATCACGACGAGCGCAGCCTCCCCAGCCGCGTTGAGATCCGGCCCAGCAAACCTCCAAAAAAATAGATGCGAGCAGTCGTCCAACGCGTCACTCGTGCCAGCATCAGAATTGAGGGGGAAACTGTTGGTGAGATTGGGAAAGGTCTGGTTGTGTTGTTAGGTGTCGCCCGGGATGACACAGAGAAGGATGCGGAATATCTTGCCGATAAGATTGGTTCGTTGCGGGTGTTCGACGACTCGGAAGCTCGGATGAATCTCTCAGTGAAGGATGTAGACGGGGCGTTGCTGGTGGTCTCGCAGTTCACGCTCTACGGAGATGTGCGGCGTGGCTTGCGTCCTTCATGGATTGACGCGGCGGCTCCGGAAGTGGCGGAGCCCCTATATGAGTATTTTGTGACGCGGGCCAAAGTCTACATCGGTGAGGTGGCTACTGGACGCTTTCGAAGTCTGATGCAGATTGAATTGGTCAATGATGGTCCGGTTACCATTTTGGTGGATAGCCGGAAGCTGTTCTAAGTAACAGGAAATCAGGACCTGTCCGAAGCGTCACGATACTGCCTACGCTCAAGGATTGTCTCCGGTTCGTGACCTTCAATCCATTGAGTTTCGGGCACACGCACTTATTCTCCGTTTATCGAAGCTGCGTTAGACGATGAGCGCCAACCCGTCGCATTAATTGATCGTCGGAAAGGAGCGAGTTTGCGGATTCTGTTGGTTGAAGATGAACCCGACGCAGCGCGGATGCTGGCCAAAGGCTTACGTGAGCAGACGTATGCTGTAGATATCGCCAGCGACGGCGAAGCGGGTGAGTATCGGGCAAGCGTTAACGAGTATGACCTGATCATTCTCGATCTCATGCTGCCGCGCAAGAATGGTTTCGCGGTCTGCCGGGAGATTCGCGCGGCTGGATCATGTGTGCCGATCCTGATGTTAACCGCGCGTGATGCCGTACAGGACCGCATCGCCGGACTCGACACTGGAGCTGACGATTACCTTACCAAACCGTTCGAATTTCACGAATTACTCGCGCGGATGCGAGCGCTGCTGCGGCGTGGTCAGGCACTGCGCTCGGAAATCATTGAGATCGCCGATCTTGTTGTTGATACGCGGAAGCGGATCGTAAAGCGAAATAACCGTCCAATCGAGATGACCGCTAAAGAATACGCCTTGATCGAATATTTTGCCCGCCGCGCCGGAGAAGTGATAGGCCGCGCCGATATTTCCGAGCACGTCTGGGATGAAAGCTTCGACCCATTTTCCAATGTGATCGAGGTTTACGTGCAGCGGTTGCGACGCAAGCTTGATGCGGGCCATGCGCTAAAGCTGATCAGGACACGTCGCGGCGAAGGCTACGTCCTGACCGCCGGAAGCGAAGAGGCGGGCGAGTGAGGATGGTCGATTCGGTAAGATACCGACTAACCTTGTGGTACTTAGGCGTGCTGGGTCTCGTCTTGTTGGCATTCAGCGCCGGCGTCTACGCGCTGCTGACGCGTAGCCTCAATCAACGGCTGGATAACGGTCTGCGCGCTTCGCTGGAATCAGTGGCAACCTCGCTGACACGCGAGTTGACCGGAGGGCTGGCGGAAGCCGAAGAGATCGCAGAAGTCCAGGGATTGAGGTTGGCGGAAGTCGAGGGGTTAGTTGAAAAGGAAGCTGTGCATAGCACAATGGAGGACTTCTCCTCATCCAATCAGGCGATTGCGGTCTTCGATGGGCAGGGGCGGCTGCTCGCCGAGAAAGCCGCACCAGGCGACCTCCACGCCGATCTTCCTTCGCTCGACCTGGTTCCCGTCCAGTCAGTTTATATCTTCACGCTGCCGGGCAGTCGGGGAAGTGACACGGAAGATGTGCGGGTCGCGGTGCGGCGTATTCCGGCGACTACTGCAAGCGCGCCTTATCTGATTGCCGTCGCCCAGTCGTTTGAGGCGAACACGAAAGAGTTGGAGTTGCTGCGCCGGAGTTTTTACATCGCAATACCAATCGCGCTCGCGCTCGCCGGTCTTGGTGGCTTTTTTCTTGCGCGCAAGAGCCTCGCGCCTATGGCCGCGATGTCGGAGCGCGCGCGCCGCATCAGCGCTGAAAATTTGGAAGAGCGTCTGCCCGTCGCTAATCCGCGTGACGCACTTGGCCAACTCGCAGCTACCTTCAACGAGCTGCTCGCGCGCCTCAATGCATCATTCGATCAGCAGCGGCAATTTATGGCCGACGCCTCGCATGAGCTGCGCACGCCGCTTTCCGTCATGCACACGGCGGCGGAAGTCACTTTGGAACAGCCGCGCCGCACTGAGAGCGAGTACCGCGAAGCGCTCCAGATGGTGGACGCGCAGACGCGGAGATTGGCGCGCATTGTGGAAGATATGTTTACGCTCGCCCGCGCAGACGCAGGGCGGCGGCCGCTGCATCCCAGCAATTTCTACCTCGATGAGTTAACTCGCGAGACCGCGCGTGCCGCTGAAGTGCTGGCCGTGCGTAAGCGGGTCTCGGTGGAAGTCTCGGACGCGGCTGAAATTCCTTTTCGTGGTGATGAAGGTTTGCTGCGGCAGATGCTCTTGAACCTGCTCGACAACGCGATCAGACATACTCCGGCGGGCGGTCATGTCAGCGTAAGTCTCGCGCAATTCGATTCAGCTTACGAAATCACTGTTGCCGACAGCGGCACAGGCATCCCTGGAGAAGTGCAGGCTCATATCTTCGAGCGTTTCTATCGCGCGGACGCGGCCCGCTCACGCGCGGAGCCAGCCGGAGGAAGCGGCGCCGGGCTGGGGCTGGCAATCGCGCGCTGGATTGCCGAAGCGCACGATGGGCGGTTGGAGTTACGCCGCTCTGATGAAAGCGGCAGTGTTTTTGTCGCGTCCCTGCCGGCAAGTCCGCGATGACGACACGCGTAAGTTTTTCCCGCAATTTATCTTCCATTTATTATCACTGCCCTAAGCTGGCTTCGTCTCCTGCACTTTGTTAGCACAGCGCGCAAGACTTGCGCCGAAAAAAGGAGTGAAAAAATGAAAGCCAAAGCAGGGTTAATACTAATCGTGGCGGTGGCGATTTTTGCCGTCGTCAGTCTCTGGGCCTTGCCGTCCGTGAAGATGCAAACCGGACAAAGCGGGCAGGACAACCGCCGCGACGATAATGACGACGATGGCGATAGGGCTGATGCTTGCAGAAGGACGAGAGGTCCTGCTGTGCGGCTGCCCACAACCAAGTTGTTCATTGAACACAATTCTACAGCTGAAGATACTGGCGTTCATGGCGCGTTCGATAGTATCGACTGGCAGAAACTTTGCGTCTTCGATCCAAACGGAAGACTGGTGCTCGAGGTCGAGCCAAAACGACAACTTAGAGATTTGTCTATAAGCGGAATATTTTTCGAATCGAGAGAACCTCCAAATGAGGAAGTTCCGATCGAAGAAATTCTGGTCGATTTCCCGAAGGACTATACTCTGCTCGAGGCCGCGCGTTAGATGGGAGGCGACTGACCGGCGCAGCAACTTTTACTCACGATATTCCCGCAGCTCCTGTCATCCTATTCCCGCAGGAAGGTGGAGTGGTCTTTTCCGCCGGCTTTGCGGTCACTTGGAACCACGTTACAACCACGCTCAACGGCGATCCGCTCAACCGGACGGGTTACGAGGTCATCATCACCAAGGACGTGCCGGAGACCCGAATGGGTTCTCTCGACCCACGTTCGACGTTCACGTTCTACCCTCGGAGACGAGTCTGACAGTTCCCAGTGAGTTTCTTGAGCCCGGTACGAGGTACGAACTCGAGGTGCTGGTACTGGAGGTCAGCGGCAATCAGACCATTACGAGCCTATTTTTCGAAACTCAATAGATTTGCCGATATCAACTGTTGGAAGGTTCAAAACTGACCGCCGCCTTGGCCGCTGCGCTCAGGCGGTGGTCAGCCACCTCAAGGTTTTCGTCGGGCGACGCTACACGAAAGGATAGTGATCATGAAAAGAAGGATTGAAGAGGTGCATAGCCATCGCGGGCGCGCTTTAATTTGCATTGCATCCGTGGGTGTCGCTCAGAATGAGCCGAAGTGCAACGCGGCTCGTTACTAGTGTCGGCCGCGGCCCACTAAGCCGACCACGTAAAATTCGATGTCATTGCAAGAATTGACTAAGAAGGATACGTCCATTAGGATGAGGGCGCTCGGCAATTAGAATTAAAGCGAATAAGACTTAAATGTGACGAGGAGACCTAAGCATAATACAAAGCAGAATAAAGAGAATTGCAGGTTTGGTTTCAGTCTTTTTGATTGCGCTGGCATTGGCAGTCGTTGCGTATGGGATTGAGGCGGAAGGGCGAAGCGCCAAAAAGGCTAAACCGGCCATCACTGCCGACCAGATGATAGCGTCGGTCAGAACCGCCATAGCCGCTAAACCCGGTAATCTCCTGGGGGTGGAGGTGGAGAAAGAAGGAGGGAAGACTCTCTGCGAAGTTGAGATTCTCACTGCGGACGGTAAGACTTATGAGGTTGAGGTCGACGTCGCCAGCAATGCAGTAGTAGAAGTCGAACTGGAAGACAATGACGAGGAGGATGAAGACGATAAAGACGCAAAAACCGACAAAGACGACAAACCTTAAGCTATGACTAGTGTTCTTTTGGGTGGACTCTGTCTGGCGATCAGATCATATCGTCGCTTGTCTTCGATCTCGGATCCAGCTCAAACCGATCTCGATCACGGCGCTCGATTTTGTCGATGAATTCGAGTTCTTCGTTGTCCTCGAAAGTCACGCCAATCGCTTGCGCGTTTTCTTCCACCATTGATTGATCCGGCGTAGGGTTATCGCCGGCAATAGTTTCCGAACCACTCTCGTTTACATCCTCCCAAGAGGCATCGAGATCGCCACCCGCGTCGCTGGGAGAAGCTGCGGTGTTGTTGCGCAGAC
Organism: Pyrinomonadaceae bacterium; assembly: GCA_013811945.1. Taxonomy (GTDB): domain Bacteria; phylum Acidobacteriota; class Blastocatellia; order Pyrinomonadales; family Pyrinomonadaceae; genus PSRF01. Next base: position 6,123 of record JACCUI010000061.1, read on the forward strand.
GGTGGGCCAGCAGCTCGGGGTCCTTCGGTGCGCGTAAGATTTCCTCCTCCATAAACTCTTCAATCTCTGGATTTGGAACGTAATCTGGATTATTGCTTAAATACTCAAAGCCTTCAGCAGGTTTCTTTGTCATGCCACTCTCCTCAAATCCTACTGCTCTCACTGCAGCAAAAACTCACTCCGAGAGTGAGAGACATTCAGTTTCTCATCCAGGAGTTTGAAACAAGGTTTAGGGGGTTTGCTTCGCGGGGAACTATATCAAAAGCGGGAAGGCGCGGCAATGGTTCCGCTTTTATCCAATTGTCATGAAAAAGAAAAGCCTTGCTTGACGATTGCGCGGCCTCACTTTACACTGAACTTTGTCAATACAATCGTCAAACTCCAAGCGCTGGCTTAACAAAACCGGAAGCGCAAAGTCTCTCCCCCGTGAACGATTAAAGTCTTAGAGACCTATGCCAAATAGCCCCTTTAATTCACTTCAGTCCTTCAATCCCCGACCCGGTGTATCTGCCAAGTTTTATTCGTTACCGCAACTCGAAAAAGAGAACGTGGGTGCGATTTCAAAGCTTCCGGTGAGTATCCGAACTGTCCTGGAATCCGTGCTGCGCAACATGGATGGAAACAAGATTAACGAAGATGACGTCCGCGCGCTGGCTAACTGGGAACCCAATGCCAAACGAACTGAGGAAATTCCCTTTGTTGTGGCGCGGGTACTGTTGCAGGACTTCACCGGGGTGCCCCTACTGGTGGACCTTGCGGCCATGCGTTCCGCGGTAGCACGGCTGAGAAAGAACACAGCGGTCATCGAGCCTCTGGTGCCCGTCGATCTGGTCATCGATCACTCTGTCCAGGTGGACTTCTCGAGCACGAAAGACGCGTTTGAGAAGAACATGATGATGGAGTTTAAGCGGAACAATTCCCGCTACCAATTTTTGAAATGGGGCACGCAGGCCTTTGACGGTTTTGGTGTTAT
>JACCUI010000082.1 GCA_013811945.1 Pyrinomonadaceae bacterium
CGGTTTGGGACTCACTCTCACCCAACGATCTCCCTGTTACAGACGCTGAAAAATCCTTGCTTGATGCTCGGCTGGCTGACATGGAATCCAATCCGGACGATCAGAGCCCCTGGCCCGAGGTAAAGACTCGACTCGAGCGACTACTTCGTTGAGCTTCAAGGTGCAGGTTCGTCGGGCCGCAGAACTCGACGTTGCTGAGGCGCAGGTCTGGTACGAGACGCAGCGCGCCGGTCTCGGAGCCGACTTCCATTCTGAATTTCCAAGGTTTTCACAATACTCACTGAAACTCCGCTCATTTACCCAGCTTTGTATCGAGATGCTCGGAGGGCAATTGTCCATCGCTTCCTTACGTGATCTGGTATCGCGTTCTTGGCGAGGAGGTCACGGTTCTCGCCTGTACGCACGCTCGACAGAACCCCAGCAAGGTCATCTCTCGTTTTCGGTAGAAGATTCCGCAAGAGATACTTCAGGAGATATCGTTGACCGAGTTGTTAACTGTGTGAGAACGCAACGTAGGTGTGATGACGTCAGTACCTAGCCCGCAACCAGCCAATTTCAACACCAGGGGCGCAGCCCCGATCACAAACCCGGCAGATCACTGCGGGGCACAGCCACCGCCTCACATCCGGCGGCACATCCGTAGCTCCACCAGTCCGTAGTCGCGGGCGGCACAACCGGCATCCACTAGTTAGACTTGCAATCCTTGCAACTTGAGGCGGGGGTAAACCGCCATATGGATCCATATACTGACTTGAACTCCTTGCAACTTGAGCGTGGGTAAACCACCCTTCCTGACCTGCGAATTTGCGAGGCTTGAATTTTCGATTCGAGGGTTGATGATCAAAGGACTCTAACAGCAAAACCGATCCACGAAACTGCACGAAACCGCACGAAATGAAGTCCTTAATTTTCTACGCTGCGTTATGGAGTTACCGATTGATCAGATGGTCCATCTAACTTTCCAGGGCCGAGGCGTAGCCTCCATGAAGGGAGGCGCGTCGGAAAGCCATAGGCTTTCCGCAAGGGATGCGGCAAAGCCGCCACCGAGAATAAGGGTCAAGGGCGGAAAGCCAGAGGCTTCCGCAAGGGATAGCGGCAGAGCCGCCAGCGGGGGAGGCGGCAGAGCCGCCGCCCATCCAAGCTCACAGATTTGAGATCACAGATTTGGGATCTCAAACGGAAAGTCGGCCATCTCAAAACTAAGAGTTTGCCTTACATCCGCTCTGAATCTACGGAAGCGGAACGCTCACGACGCGACCGGCGCCAGGTATAGCTGGAGGACCAGGGCCAAGTTCGGTGATGTAGAGCGTGCCGGTCTTCTCATCCAAGGTCATCGACGTAGGCCTTGTTAGACAGCTGGCTACCGTTGTCGGCGGACCAGCGGGAGTCTCGAAGCGTAAGAGAAGGCCCGGCTGAGGAAAGAACGGTCCGAATGGAGAGGCCAGTTGCAGCACCAGATGATCGGTGTCGCTGCCTTCCCTTATCGGAAGCACGTCAATGGCTGTCTTGCGTCCACCGATGAGCGTAGTGATGGCGCCCGTCGAAGGATCAACCTGCTCGACCCTCGACGCGCCAGGCGGAAATGGGAAGCCCGTAAACAGAGTCACGAGAAGCTGGCCGTCGTTGTACCTGATACCGGTCGGCACTGCCTCGGAGGTCGGCCCGCCTATAATTCCAAACAATGTATTGGTAACGGGCGGGAAAGTCACGAGGGTGGAAAACACACCAGAATTTAGATCAACTTGCCAAACTGAGTTCTGACCGCCATCCGTGACGTAGATTTGGTTGCCGACAACGACTAAATCAAAAGGATTCGAGCCACGAACGTTTCCCACCGGAGGTGTGTTTGGCGTGAAGTTGGGGAAATTAGCAATCAGTTCTACCGTAAGTTTGTCCCCGCCGCCATTCGACAGAGTCACTTTTTGTCCGTTCGCGAGCGCCACCTGATGCGCAAACGAAAGCGTAAATCCAGTTGTGTTCTTTTCCACGTTGGCGCTGAAGTGAAGCGCCAGGACTGAACTAAAGATGGGCGACGAAGGGTGCGGATTCTCAAATGCGATGCCCGGGCCACCCGCCACAATGCTATCGCCTATCCCGATGGCAACATATAGGGTGCGCCCGCGCATGAATACGCCGGCCGGGCCGGCGGGTTCGAGGACGTCGTTGATTGCTGACGGCAGCCCGGCTAAAAGCGTCCGACGGTTGCCGCCTGGTTCAACAATGGAGATGCGACCCGAGTGCGTTGCGGCCGTGCCGGTCTCGGAAACGATCAAGTTACCCTGGTTGGATTGTGCGATCCCAAGCGGGGACTCGAGGCCGGAGACCACTGGCGTGCACTGTGCCTGCGCGTCGACGTCTAATGACAACACGGATACGAGGAGCAAAAGAAGGAATGCTAACGATGGGAAAAGACGAAGCATGTGTCTGGGCATGTAGGTGAATCCTTTCTGTTGGGACTTCATCCGCATTGCGGAATGTGTTTGATTATTGAAAATGGCGCATTCGCTGAAAATCTGGGAGGCGAAGCGCTTTCACGCGTTTTAGGATTGGCTAGTGGCTGCTTTTTACGTCAAGCGGTAGCGGATGTCAAGGCAAACCAGTGGGCCTACCCTTTCTGCCGTTGGTACGCACGACCGGACGCTATAAAAAGTGTGGTTCCAGCAGAGAAATTCGATACTGGCCGATATTTTTTTGGTGTCGGAGACTATCAAGTCAGGGTAATCGGCTCTCCGAGGAATTTCGAATTTCGGATTGCGAATTTTGGATTTGAAGAAGTCAGGAGAGGCCCGCAAGCGCGCGCCGGCGAATTTCGAGAGGGCGAAGCCCGAACCTAGCGGCGCAGCCCGGGCGCAGCCCCCGTTCATAAACCCGGCATGTAACGGCGGGGCACAGCCTCCGCCTCACATCCGGCGGCAAGACCGTAAGTAGCGAGCAGAGTTTTCATCAAGCTTCAGATCCGGCGGCAAAGCCGTAGGCAGCGCGTAAGAGTTTGAGGCAAAGCTGCACGGAGCATGCGGAGATCACGCGCGAACCAAGACGCGAACCAAAGCCGGGACCAATGCCGAGAATGTTCAACCAGCCCGCAATCGCGGGAGGCAGAACCGGTATGCGCTATCGCCCACTTAATGGGCTTTTCCACTCAGGTGGTGTGCGTGCCGCTTTCCTGATAGGCACGCAAGTTCTAACGAAGACAGGAGTACGCCCATTATTTTCTGGGGGGATTAGTCCGCGGAGCGGACGGCAGCATAAAGCCTGGGGCGTGAGCCCCAGGACAAGGAAACCAAATCAACCGAGCCCGTGACAACGGGCGACAGCGGTATCGAATCTACTGTCGCCATTTATGGTGTGCACGGACGTGCTGCCACTCCGCAAGAGTTGCGAACGTCAATTGAGAAACGACGTGCTTCGGATCTGAAATAGCTGTCCGCCGATTGAAGGGCGGCATCCACATGTACAGAATGCGCTGAGCCGCCGTAGATTTACCAACCATTTCTTTCGTGTCCGTTCGTGTGCTTCGTGGATAGTATCGTGGCACAGATTTCAGCTTGTGCCTGGGCGACTACTGAAAAAACATGATCCACGAAACTACACGAAGGCGCACGAAATCAAAAGAAGGGTCCGCAGATTACGCGGATTACGCAGATTACGCCGAGATGATCATGCACAGAATTGGGTCGCAACGGGCGAAATAAAAATTCAACTTGCGTGGATAGTCCGTCGAGACTGCGACTCCACGTGCCGAGGAGAGCGTCCGGCGGGTTTGCGCGGGGCCGGTTGCAGGAACTCCGAGTAGGGCACCCAAGAGTAGTAAATTTAGACAAGGCAGAAAGAATCGTCGCATGTTGGCCCACCTAATTTGGAGAAGATTCCGAGACGTTGAAACAGATACGCGCTGACTCTCTTTCTTTGAAGAAAGTGTCAGTTATTCGGTATCGTCACGCGGTGTCTCTAGTCTGACGCGCAGCGGCGAAAAAAGTTTGCCTCATAAAAAGTGGCTCGACAAGGGCCTCACTCAAGCCGCGGTCTGATGAGGTCAGTACCACCTCGCGGTTGCGGGACCTCGTGTCATTTTCGTGGATCGCTCTGCCACTTCCATCACTCAATCTCATGCAGAAGTGCAATCCGGTGTAGTCTCGAAGAAAACTAGAGTCGATGCGCTACGCTGGAGCGGGGGCGCTGCGCTTTGCCCACCTTCCCAACCTGCAAATTTGCTCGGCTTGAGGGGTTAATCAAGTGGTTAGCGGTTTGGAGCTTAAGGTCCGCAGATTACGCTGATTACGCCGAGATGATCCACACATCTGTGATCGGCTATGCTTGATTCCTCAATTTCGGATTTCGGATTTTGTCTCAGCGCGCCTGCACTCTCTATTCTCAGGGTAGAAAACAGATTTTGTCGTTGCTGAAGATCGCGCGACTGGACCCAGTCGCTACCGCAGGCTGTACTGACAAGAATCTTACGATAGCAGCAGCATCAGGTCCTCCCCTGTGATATTCCTGATCAGGTTGTTATCCGCATTGATGATCGCGTCCGCTAACTCTCGTTTGGTTGCCTGCAAGGCCAGCACTTTCTCCTCTACAGTGTCGCGAGTGATCAATCGATAGGCAAAAACTCGCCGAGCTTGTCCAATGCGGTGCGCGCGATCGATTGCTTGTGCCTCAACCGCCGGATTCCACCAGGGATCCAGCAAAAATACATATTCCGCGGCAGTGAGGTTCAACCCCTGGCCGCCCGCCTTCAAACTTATTAAGAACAGCTTGCACTTCGGGTCGCTCTGAAATCTCTCGACCGCCAAATCACGGCGGCGTGTCTTGCCATCAAGGTATTCATAGTCAATGCCCTCGACCTCAAGACGCCGGCGAACGATCGCCAGAAAGCTGGTGAATTGCGAAAACACGAGGGCCTTGTGTCCTTCCTCTGTGACTTCGCTCAGCCGCGGCATCAGTATGTCCAGCTTCGCGCTCGGCTCGTCACCGAGGCCACCCGCAACCAGTGCCGGATGGCAGGCGGTCTGCCGCAGGCGGAGCAGCGCTTCAAGAATCTGGATCTTGGCGCGCTTGATGCCGACGCGCTCTACGCGTTCCAACAGCGAGGCGCGGTAGTAGTCACGCAGTTCGTCATACTGCCGGCGCTGGGCGCCTTCCATTTCGCAATAGATCGTCTGCTCAAGCTTTTCGGGTAACTCCTTCGCGACCTGTTGCTTCGTGCGCCGCAAAAGAAACGGACGAAGCGCGCGCGCCAGCAGTGTGCGCATCTCCTCATCAGGTGCTCTCGCCCCGCTGGTTGATAACTGGAAGACGGAAGCCGCTCCCAGCATTCCCGGATTCAGAAACTCGAAGAGACTCCACAACTCGCCCAGATGATTCTCAACTGGCGTGCCGCTGAGCGCGAGCCTGTGTTTCCCGTTCAAAAGGCGCGCCGCCTTGGCCGACTCTGTCCTTACGTTTTTTATCGCCTGGGCCTCGTCCAGGATCACGAAGTCGAATTCCGTGTTCTGGAAGAACACGGCATCGCGTCGCAGCGTGCCGTACGTAGTGATAACCAGATCGTAGTTCTCGAAATGTTTACTGTCCTTCGTCCGTTCAGTGCCGGTATGGTTCAACAAGCGCAACGCCGGAGTGAATCGCGCCGCCTCTTGCTGCCAATTGAAGATGAGCGAACGCGGCACCACTACGAGCGAGGGCCGGGTTTCTGAATATGACGAACCATTGTTGACGCTGGATTTTAAGGAATGAGGACTTCTCTTCCTGGCTATCTTGCGGTCGCCATTGCGTTTCGCTTCTCCGTGGCAACGACGCGACTCGAGTAGAGCCAGGACCTGAACCGTCTTTCCCAACCCCATGTCGTCTGCGAGACAACCACCGAAACCGAAGCGCTGCAGGAACTCGAACCAGCCCAATCCTTCGCGCTGGTAGTCACGCAGCGTTCCGACAAACCCGCTCGGCTCCGCGATCGGATCGATACCCTTGAAGTTGTGCCACTCCTCGCGAACCCGCGCGAACGTCTCGTCGCAGCTAATCTCTGGCCGGGCCGCAAGCAGTGCATCGAGGACGCCGGTCTGCGTCCGCTTGAAGCGCAAATGATCTCCGCTAGCGACACCCAGCGAAGCCAGCAAACCATACTTCTGCAACCACTCTTCCGGCATCAGTCCGAAACTTCCGTCGCCGAGCGCGATCATTGACTCGCCGCGTTGCAAGGCACTCAGAAGTGCCGGAAGCTTCGCCTCTAACCCTTCTCCGAAATCGACCGAGCCGTGCAATTCGAACCAGTCGATACCGGAGCTCACTGACAGGCTCGACGAAGCCGGATTGCGATAGAGTTTGCCTTCGGCCTCTACTCTCCAACCCCTCCCCAGAAGGGTCTTAACTGCTCGCGGCAGGTTTTTTGATGACAAGTGAAGTTTCTGATTATCGTTATAGTTTCTCGTGCTTCGGAAACCGAGCGGTTTCAGCAACTCAACCGCGCCTCCTTCCGCCTCGCGGTCGCGTTCGACAAATCGGCGGGCGTTGCGATCATAAAAGCCTTCGCGCCTATCCCAAGAGCTGATCGACATACCCTGGTAATCGAAGAGAAGATCTGCCTCGAGCCTTGACTGGGCTGAGTAGGCATACCCAGGTTTGCGCACAATCAAATGAGGCGTGGGCGGGAAACGGACACGCTCGAACTGCAGCTCATCCGGGAGGTCCAGCTTGGGTGTAGTGGGCAACTCAAGCAGGTGCGCGATGAGGTCGTTCGAGTCTGCTGCAGGAATTCTAAATTCTCCGGACTTGCGCAAGGCTTCGGTCCACACACGAGCACCGTGTGAATCAAACCTGGCGGCGCGCAAATCAGGACCGATCACGATACCTTGAGTCGTCAGAATTGCGGATGCAACCTCCATCTCTTCTGAAGCGCGACGCAGAACTCCCCGGAGGGCGTATTCGTTAGTTGGTTCGCGGGGTTGCAGAGCCAGCCAAAACTGCCACGGAGCGCCGTCGTCCCACTCAATCGCTCGCAGCTCGGCATTCTTCTCCAACGAACGCAACACGCAACGTCCCGTCGCGCACATCAGCGGCAGTGCCAGTTGTTGCAAGGTAGTGGAAAGAGCAAAGCGATTGGAGAGAGAATAGCTCGCATAGTTATAATCGTAGCCGGGCCAGTAGCCGTCCCTGGCGCCCGAGAGAATGGCCAGTATTTGTTGGTCAGCGGGATCTCTCAGGGTTGAGACCGCACTCATGGGAATACGTTGCGACTTGATCCTCCCCCATTCGCCCTTCATTGTTCGCTCGCGGTAGCCAATCTCCACCGTGAGTTTGCCGCTGGTGCGGGAGGTCTCTGGGTCGATGAGGTAGAAGACTTCGCGGCCGGAAGACCAGTCGTCCGGGACTGGGTCGGGATCAGCCCATACCGTGTTTGTAATAAGCGAAAGCTGTCGCCTCCAAACAGGCTCAGGCTCTTGAGGTGTCCCCACTTCGCCCACCGCCGCCTGCTTGCTTATTTGGGAAGGCGGAGTGGAGCGGAAGCGATTGGCCTGGCCGTAGTTGTTGACGAGTAAATGCTGGGTGTCCGCAAGGTCGCGCAACTCTGAGACCGCGTCCTCGTCAAAACGCAAATTCAACCGCGACCGCTGATCCACTTCCGTAAGGTATTGCCGGCTGTCCGCTGCCAACATCGTGGCCCAAACGTGTTTACATGCCTCTCCTTTTTCGAAATAGAGACAGGTACAAGCCACGTCTAGTGAGGCACGTCCCAGCTTCAATCTAACCAGATAGCCTTCGCTTCCCTTCACCCGGGCGTCAACGTGTGATTCAGAGTGTTCGAGAATCTCAACTGCGTTGGATCGAAAATACGCAAAGCCCCGATCGCGTATTCTGGCTGCAAACACTTGCGAGAGCCTTCCCTTAAGTGACATTGGAGCTTTCCTGAGCGAATTCTTCCCAGCTTTATTCAGAGCAGATGGTAGTGGTTCGTTCAAAACTTGTCACACCGAGCGACGTTTATCTTTGGATGTTCAGGAGAATGGCACAGCTAACGAGCAAACCTGTAGCGCATCCGCCCACAAACACTTTCATCGAGAAGGTCGCAACAGTTTCGCGGCTACTTTGAGCAGTTCCAGCTACCGGTTAGCCATCGGCCGTCTTGCGCAGGAGTCTCCCCGTATTTGCCTCGTTTGGTCACTAACTCAGGCCGCTTCGTCACATCTTCACCACAAAATTAGCCGGAAGAGTGTTTTTCATCTGGCGGTCATCGAAACGAGAGACCACTGATCTCGCATTGGGTGAACTCAACTACATATGAGCGGTCAAGGGTATTCCGTGAGGATCTCAGCTAGCAGGCTGCTGAAAAAGGGTGGTTTTTCTAAGGAAGAAGAGACCACGAAATGACTCGAACTAAGAACTCTTTTCGTGACGTTTCGTGTGATTTCGTGGATCGTTCATAGTTTTTCCGCAGCCTGTTAGAAACTCAGACAACGAGAACCGACGCGGGAATTCTGGTGTGACACAAGATCTGAACCTTCGTGGCTGGGAGAATAAAATGTTTGATTCAACACGACGAAACTTTTTGCAGCAAACAAGTATCGGTCTGGCTACATTTGGGATTTCGGGTTTGGTTCTTCGCTCAGAGGCACAGCCAACTCAGGAAGTGAGCCGGAACCGATCAGATCGTATTTTGATCCAGATGGGGCCAGTGCTGAAGGATGGTATTACGGCCAAGTCCGATCTTAGGAAAGTTACGCCGCAACCCTATGGGCCATTCTACAGAACAGGCGCACCCTTCAGAGGCAAGCTTAGTTTGCCGGGTGAGCCAGGCACTACGTTTGTCCTTTCAGGCCGGGTGTGGGCCTACGACACAAAGCGCCCGCTGCCGGGAGTAGTTCTGGACTTTTGGCACGTTGATATAGCGGAGAAGTATTCAAACGGCACCACTGATTTTCGCAACCGAGGAAGATTAGTTTCATCTGAAACGGGTTTCTACGAGCTTGAAAGCATTCGCCCTATTCCCTATCGTCCCAATCCAACCGGCGCTCCGGAGTTCTGGCGTTGCGCACACTTTCATCTGGTCGCTATCAGTCCAGGATATGAGCCGTTGGTCACAGAAATTCATTTTCAAGGCGATCCAAAAAAGAATGATCCGATGTATCGTCCTGAGAATGCGATTGTCGTGGAGGAACAGAACGCCAATGGTAGGGTTTTCCAGAGGGGAGTTTTCGATGTCGTACTTGAACGTGAAAGTGATTCAAAGTAGTAGGAGAAAATTCTCTCGCTCTTGTTCTGGAGACAAAACTGAACTGCTTGTTATTGAGCTAGTTCTGCTCTTTTGCGCGTAATGCGGAGGGCGAGCGTTCTCAGCGGCGGCCCTGCGCACCTAGAAGGCGCCGGTCAGTTGATGGTTTTCGTGCTAAACGAAGGACATCAGTCAAATCTTTGGGGACGACCATGCCGCCTGGCCGCAAAGAGGGGAAGATTAACATACTAAGCGCGCCGATGTAGATCACCCGTGCCGTTTTTATCCAGGCTTTGCAGAGACGTGAGCGAGTGTCCAGCATATCTGCCTCACTGCGATACATCTTCGATAATCCCTTTCATCTTCGACTAATACAGCGGGCGGGTGATGCCGAACGTTCACCTGTTTCGCAAAATCTTCGCAATTTCATGAACGGCTGAGGCGATCTCTTTTTCACTAAAAGGGGCAAAACCGAGAATCAGTGCGGGACGCATCTTGCGCTTAATCGAAAGTGCCGAAAGCGGTTCACAACTGACGCCCTTTGCTCTTGCCAAACGACAAATTTCCGCGTCGTTTTCTCTTTCATCAAGCCAAACGGTCAAATGTAATCCCGCCGAAGAAGGTGCAGTTTCGACTAAGTCACTCATCTCCGAATTGATGGCCGCAATCAGTGCTTGACGACGTTCGGCGTACACATTACGCATTCTTCTGAGATGTCGGCTGAAATGATTTTCCGTAAAAAAATCGGCGAGAACTGTTTGCTCGAAAACCGGTGAGTGGCGGTCGAGCAAGGCTTTGGCGGCAGTGAAACTCTCGATCAAATCGCCCGGCACAACCAGATAACCGATTCGCAAAGCCGGACTCAAAACCTTGCTGAAAGACGCGGCGTAAATCACCCGATTGTTGTTATCCAATCCTTGCAGCGCGGCGAGCGGACGCGATTCGTAGCGGAATTCGCTGTCGTAGTCGTCCTCTAAAATCCACGCTCTTGATTTGCTTGCCCATTCGAGTAGTTCAAACCTGCGCTTGAGTGTCATCGTCACACCGAGCGGGTATTCATGTGAGGGCGTGACCGAGATGAGTTTCGCCTGGGGCGCTTTTTTTGTGCCCACTTCAACACTGATCCCTTCTGCGTCAACCGGAATCGCAGCGACTTTTGCTCCGGCAGCGATGAATGCAGCGCGTGTCCCCTGATAACCGGGGTCTTCCGTCCAAACCACGTCGCCCACGTCGAGCAGAATTCGCGCCGTCAAATCAGCCGCCTGCTGAATTCCTGATACGACAATGACTTGTTCCGGCTGGCAACGCGCCGCCGCGCGTCGCGCCCAGATGAGCTGCGATGGCTTCGCGCAGAGGCTTGTATCCGGCAATCTCGCCGTAATTCAACAAACCGCGAATCGGCTTTCTCAAACGCTTGGCAACGAGCTTGGCCCAAAGCTCAAAAGGAAAATACGGCACGCTCGGCACGCACGGCGTCAGCGGCAGGGGAACCCCCGCGCTGATCAACCATTTCGATTTTGCCTCGACAATCGTTTTGCCGCGCTTGGATAAAGCGAACTCGCTTTCCGATTTTAGAGAGCGCGGCTTCCTGTCGTTTTCAATGTTGATGAAATCGTCGGGGATTTTTGCAGCAACGAAAGTGCCTGAACCTTGCCGCGCTTCCAGATAGCCTTCAGCAATCAACTGGTCAAATGCCAACACAATCGTGTTGCGGGAGACGTTGAATTCATGCGCCAGCTCGCGCGTTGCCGGCAGGCGCAGTCCGGGCGCGAACTGACGCCGTAGAATCGCCAATCGTATCGCCTCGTAGAATTGCCGGTAAAGCGGGGTGTCCGATTTTCTCTGGAAGTCTAATGAGAAAGGAATATCTAACCTCAAGTCTGTGGTAATTGGTCCTTTCAACTTAGCGTAATTGGCTCTTACATTGAGCCAATTAAACTAAAATGAGTTTTGGAAGCAACCTCCGGAATGCTTCAAAGAAATATCCAGGGAGAGGAAATGATGAGCAACAAAGCACGACCTGAACTGCGTTTTTCTTTTGTCTTGGATACGCCGGCTGCCGAACCGGAAGCAGCGCGGAGGCATTTTGCCGGCAAACTGGAGTTTGAAACCGATGTCGCCGATCTGATGTATGACTTGTCGAAAGGCAACACGAATCTCACCATCGTTGACACGCGCAGCCCGGATTCGTTTGCGCTGTGCCACATTCCGGGCGCGATAAACTTGCCGAAAATCAACGCGGAGACAACCGCTGATTTGCAGCAAGACAAAGTGTGCGTTGTTTATTGTTGGGGCGTGGGTTGTAACGGCTCGACGAAGGGCGCGATGAAACTGAATGAATTGGGCTTCAGGGTGAAAGAGTTAATCGGCGGAATCGAATACTGGCGCAAGGAAGGTGGCGAAGTCGAAGGTTCGCTGGGCGTGGACGCACCGATGTATTGGAGCATGGAAAACTAGGGTCTTGTCTCTAAAGTGCTGGCAAATTCGTCGAGGCCGGGATAGGCAGGTTGGTCAAATTAATTGATACGCAACCCCAATCCCGTAGGGATGGAATGTTTATAGAACGTTCCCCCGAAGATATGGCTCCAGCTCCAGCGGAGCGAAATGTTCTTGCGGGTGCGTGACCGCCAGGAAAAACATTTCGCTCCGCTGGAGCTCCCAAAAAATCCCTTTGTACGGCGGTCTATAAACATTGGGGCCCTACGGGACCTGTAGAATCAAGTAACTCGCTATTTGTTACGAGCACTTTAGAGAGAGGACACTAGGGCGAGGACGATGAAGAAAATTGCGCTTGCTACCTGCCGTGAATTTGCGTTGTTAACCGCTGACGAAAAACTGCTGACAAAAAGTCTGCGAGAATTAGGTTTCGACGCACAGCCGCTCATCTGGGACGAACCGGGTCAGCCGCTCGGCGAAGTTGCCGGCGTCGTCATTCGTTCTTGTTGGGACTATCACAAAAAGTCCGGTGAGTTTTTAGCTTGGCTCGGCCGGCTCGAAACGACGGGCGTGAAAGTGCTGAATGCGCCTGCGGTTCTGCGTTGGAATCTTGACAAAATCTATTTGCGCGAACTCGCCGAACGCGGCGTTAAAATTCCCCCGACCGTTTGGTTTGAAAAAGGTGAAAAAGGCGATTTAGCAAACACTCTTGCGGAAAATGATTGGGACAAAGCCGTTCTCAAACCGACGATTTCGGCGACGGCGTGGCGCACCTTTCTCGTTACACCGGAAAACGCTAACGATTTACAATCCGAGTTTGAGAGTTTGCTTTTTGACGGGGGCGCGATGGTCCAGAAGTTTGTCGAAGAGGTTCGGACGACGGGCGAATGGTCTTTCATATTTTTCGATAAAACATACAGTCACGCGGTTTTGAAACGAGCGGAAGCGGGCGATTTTCGCGTTCAGAATAATTTCGGCGGCAGCGTTGAAACGGCTCTCGAACCCGCCCCCGCTTTAGTTAGGGAGGCGCAAAAAACCGTTAACAGCATGGCCGAGGATTTAACGTATGCCAGAGTTGATGGGGTGGAAATCGCGGGCGAACTTTGTCTCATGGAATTTGAACTGATCGAGCCCGTGCTTTTTCTCGACCATCACGAACTCGCCGCGCAAAAGTTTGCCGCCGCGATTGTCAGCCGTCTTGATGCGTGAGAGAAGCTGGTTGCTCGGAATAGTACGCAGTTCATGAAGAGTCTTTCGGGAATATTTAAACGTACATGTTTTTGCTTGACGAAATAGAGCGCAATGACCTTTGGCGGCAATTAACGACAACGATTGAGAATTACTTCAATCAAGTAGCGGAATTACCAGTCGCCCCTGAAATTGACTTGGCAGCGATTCGTTCACGCCTTGAGCCGTTCGATTTTGCAAAACCTGTTTCGTCGCTCGCAACTCTCAGTTTTGCCGTCGATAACTTGCGCGAGTTTCAAGTCCACACTCCGCACCCACGTTATTTCGGATTGTTCAATCCTGCGCCGACGACGATGGGAATTGTTGCCGACGCTCTGGTGGCGTCGTTTAATCCCCAGCTTGCCGCTTGGAGTCACAGCCCGTTCGCGGCAGAAGTCGAACGCCATCTAATCCGAGTTTTCGCCTCGCGTTTCGGTTATGACGCGAAAACGGCGGACGGAACATTCTGCTCGGGCGGCGCGGAAGCTAACCACACGGCTTTGATTTGTGCGCTCACGCAAAAGTTCCCGCAGTTTGCCGAGAATGGCTTGCGCGGTTTGTCGAAACAACCCGTACTTTACGTTTCTTCGCAAAGCCATCATTCGTTTGTCAAAGCTGCCAGATTTTGCGGACTCGGCACGGATTCGGTCAGAGAAATCGAGATTGATGCGAACTTTTGTATGAGCGCCGACGATTTGGCAAAGCAGATCGAGATCGACCAGGCGAACAATTTTGCGCCGTTCTTTGCCGTCGCAACCGCCGGGACGACGAACGGCGGAACGGTTGACGAGATTGCTAAATTAGCCGACAAGGCCGCAGGTGAAAATTTATGGTTCCACGTTGATGCGGCGTGGGGCGGGGCGGCGGCGTTCGTGCCGGAACTGCGTGAAATTCTGGGCGGCATCGAACAAGCCGATTCGATAACTTTCGACGCGCATAAATGGCTGTCCGTGCCCATGGGCGCAGGTCTGTATCTCACGCGGCACAACGATATTCTCAATCAAGCCTGCCGCATTACGACCGATTACATGCCGCGCTATGCAGGATCCAACGTCATCGACCCTTACGTTCATTCGATGCAATGGTCACGCCGCTTTATCGGTCTAAAAGTCTTTTTGTCGCTCGCCGTCGCAGGGTGGGAGGGTTACGAAAAGGCGATTAGACACCAGATGGCGATGGGTGATTTACTGCGCCGAGAACTCGAAGCATCGGAATGGAAGATCATTAACCCGACTAAACTGCCGGTTGTGTGTTTCACAGATGCCCAAGACACTGTTACCGAATCTGTCGCGCATCTTGACGCAATTGCAAATAGGGCAGTGTCATCTGGAAAGGCGTGGCTTTCCACGACGCGGCTCGACGCAAACACGCCCGTGTTGAGAGCGTGCGTCACAAACTACCGGACAGAGGTTGCAGACGTGTTGGCTCTGGTGCAGGCTTTGAACGAAGCGCGGACCGGCGAATAACTTTCACCATCTCTCTCCCTACGGTCTTCCTCCGCACGGGCGAACATGAATCAATCAGGTACGGTTGCTGATTCGAGCGTAAACCGCCGCGAGTCGTTCGCGGTGCTCATCGGATTCAAGACAGCCGCGGAATGTCCTGTCGATTTCATCCAGGGCGCTTTTCGTATCGAGATCTATTAATTCGCGCGTCAGCCGTTTAGTTTCGAGCAACGCTATGCGCGGCTTTGAAGCAAGCAGGGTAGCCAGCTCCATAGCCCGGGTCATAAGCTCCTCGCGCGGATAGACGTGATTGACCAGGCCGATGCGGTAAGCTTCTGCGGCAGAGATATTCTGGCCGGTCAGCGCCAGCTCCTTCGCATTTGCAAGCCCAATTGACTTGTAAAGCGGGTGGATGATCTGCGTTAGCCCGATGTTGATTTCCGCTTGCCCGAAGATGGCTTCGGTCGAAGCGAGTCGTAAGTCGCAGAACGCTGCGAGGTCGAATCCTCCGGCAATGGCAGGGCCGTTGACGGCTGCGATAACCGGTTGCGGCATTTCCCATACTCTGCGAAAAACCGGCAAAACCGTATCGAGGTAGGCAAGTTTCTCTTCGAGCGTCCACCTCAGCAACAGTTCCAGGTCAAGCCCGGCGGAGAAACTGCGTCCCGCTCCCGTTATTACAATGACAGATACTTGCTGGTTGCTCGCCGCGGCGTCCAGAATCTCAGCCAATTCCCTGACCAGTTTCGGATGAAGCGCGTTGCTCTTTTCGGGGCGATTCAGCGTGATTATCTGAATTGCTCCTTCCTGGCTGGTCAGCACAAGCGGTTCAGGGTTGATCTCAGTCATTAGTTGCTCTCCCTTTGACTAAAGCCAGAAGGCGGATGTTATCAGGCGTCAGCTGGCCGACGAAAGCGTTCATACGGCATGACCGCGATTGGAACGATCTCGATAAGAAATTCGGGTAGCACAGAAAAGGATCGTCATTGACACGATATCGCCAAGGCCTGGCACTTGGGTGATGATGCTTACGTTTGCGGTGCCGACTTTGAAATGCCCACGGACGAGCCCTTCGAAGCTACACCCTCTCCAGCAGCAATTCTCTAATGGCTGACACCGCCTGATCAATTTCCTCTTCAGTGTTGTAGTAGTGCGGCGACATGCGCAGCGATGCCGTCACTCCCTTTTCGTCGTAATCGATCACCGCGTACACCCGAATCTGCGCGGATGTATTGATCCGCCGATCGCGGAGGGCAGCCTTGAGCTCACCCGGATCCCAGCCGTCTATCCAGACGGAGACTAGGCCACACAGCTCACTACCGTGGTCAAGCACTCGCACCTTGTCAATCGCGCCGAGTGCCTCCCGCAGTCGACCAGCCAATGCCCGCACCCGATCTCGGATCTTCGCGACTCCGACTGCTGTCGCATATCGGGCGGCCTCCCCCGTTCCGAGAACCAGCGCCCAGGCGAACTCCCAGTTTTCGAAACGTTTCGCGTCTCGCACCACGCGATACTGGTCCTCAGCGATCCAATCCGCCCCTTTCATGTCGATGAAGAGCGGCTCGAGACCTCGCTCCAGCACGTGGTCAGACACGTACAAAAAACCCGCGCCCCGAGGTCCTCGCAAATATTTGCGCGAACTGGCCGACAGGAAATCGCAGTTCAGTTCGTTTACGTCGATCGGCATTTGTCCGATGGATTGGCAGGCGTCCACCAGGTAGAGGACTCCTTGGTCGCGGCACACGGAACCGACCGCGCCGACGTCCTGGATCAGGCCGGAATTTGTTGGCACATGGGTCACGCATACGAGCTTGGGGTGGTGGCGGCGAATCAAATCCGCCATGGCCTGCACGTCGACGCCGCCTTCGATTTGGTCTGGTGCTCGCAGGACCTGCACCCCCATTCGTGCCTGTAGGGAGAGAAACTGGATCTGGTTGGAGGCGTAATCGTTGCGAGTCGTCAGGATAACGTCATCGCGTTCGAACGGAATCGAAGACAGCGCCTGCATATTGGACACAGTCGCGTTCTCTGTAAAGGCTATGTTCTCGGGTCGGGTTCCAAGCAGCTCGGCCACAGATTGATACGCGTCTTGCACTGCGTCACGACGCGCTTCTGCAGCCTCATAGCCCCCCATGCGGCTCTCCAGGGTGATGTGATCCTGAATGGCCCGCACCACCGGCTCCGGCATGAGAGCCGAACCCGCGTTGTTCAAATGGATGCACTCCTCACACCCCGGAGTCTCAGAACGTATTCGCTGGATATTCATAAGAATCAACCCCTCTCGGGAGATGCTGCCCAGGCGCAGCCAATGACCCAGATCAGAATGGCAAAACGATCAGGCAAGCAACTGCATATCTCGCCCAGCTGAGAAAGAGCGGAGAATAACTGACGCTTAGATGCTTCGCCAGTCCGTCCACGAGTGGAATGGTGAGCATTGTGACGGTCATGAGTATGACCCCCTGCGTCAGACGCGAATGGGTAGCCGAATCCGGTGATGCCGTTTTCATTTGATCCGCCAGATACAGTCACAGGAATCGAAGAGGCGCCGGCAAACTATCGATAGCGGTGACGGCGGCGGATTTGCCTGCGTCTTGAACCTCGACGACGTATCTCCAGGCATCGGGCTGACTGCCGTCGAGATCGGTGAAGCCATAGACTCTCGCCAGTTGCCCGCTGGACACCGACTTTCCGTTCCAACGCGACACGTCGGGATCTTGCGCGATGGCTGCGACCGCCCGGCCGACGAACGCCGGACTCTCGGAGATAGCGAAATGCGGCTGGATCTTTGTTGCCTCACGCCAGTTCGATTCGGTCACGCCATAAGCCTCGAGCATGGCCTCTGATCGCAGCCAACCCGGGGTGAGCGACACGGCCGTCCCACCGTGGGGCCGCAACTCGTGCGCCGATGCGAATGCGATTCGATTCACCGACGCCTTGGCCAGGTCGTAGAAGAAGGAGACCCGGTAGTTGGTCGCGTTGTACTCATCAGTTCCGTCAGTCACTTCGACTACCAGCCACCTGGCTTTTTGATGAGTAGCGGTATCGCGAAGTGGCTGGTTATGGCGTGCGTGTCCACGGCCAGGCGCAGGGTGCGCAACCCATAATCCAAAGAGGACTCCCAGACTGTTTTGTTCCATTCCATCTTGGTGGCTCCCCAGATATCGTTTACGAGAACGTCCAGGCCACCCTGTTCGTCTTCGATACGCGCCACCAGCGCTTTCACTTGAGCCGGGTCCAAATGATCGACTTGGACCGCGATGCCCTGGCCACCAGCTTGATTCGCCAGCTCGGCCGTCTCTTCAATCGTTTCGGGACGGTTCATCTCGGAAGGTTGCAAACGTGTGGTGCGGCCAGTGCAGTACACCGTGGCTCCCGCCGCGCCTAGTTCGACAGCGATGCCCCGACCGGCGCCGCGCGATGCCCCTGCGACCAACGCCACTTTGCCCTTAAGTGCTTGACTCATCATCCAACTCTCTCTTTCTCGTAATGTTGTTCCAATAATAGCCGAACTCTGATCCCGGTTGCCCTCTACTTCGACGTGAGCTTCGCCTTAGCGCAACTGTATCTGGTGCCATTGGCGCACACTCGTCGGCAAATCCCGAGTGCAGCAAGTCTTGCCCTAGAGCTGGATGCAAGGGTTATAAATTCGCGCAGGACCTGGCCGACTATCTCAAGAATTTAATACCTTTGACTTTTGCCCTTAAATTCCTATAGTTTCGATGAATTGAAAGATATACCCGAAACATGCGACGTCAGCCTTGAATTCAGACCGCCGTCCATTCTCCGGCATCACATTGATCGATTCTGGTTTTGTGGGCGCTCGGCTGTGTCGGTCTCTGAGATCCTGCCCGATGGCTGCGTTGATGTGGTGTTTCGTCTTTCTGCATCAAGCATCGAAACCCTTTTGTTTGGTCCCGTAACACGCAAGATTTCGTTTCCTCTTCGCGCCGATTCTGAATACTTTGGCGTCCGCTTTCGAGCTGGTCACGCTTCACGTTTCCTGAGTCACAGGCCGGCTGAGATGGTGAACCGATATGGCAGCATCGGTATGTTTCCCATCCTGAACGGGGAGCAGTTCATCAATTTGCGAACCTTCCAAGACCGCTGCAGCTTGTTAGAAGATACTCTGCTCTCTTCACTGGCACGCGAAGATGTTCGGCCTGATGTGATTGATTGGGCTGTTCGCACCATCGAGTGTGGAAAAGGCATGGTCGAAGTTGGCCCATTGGCGCGCACGTGCGATTTGAGTTTGCGTCAGTTTGAGCGGCGTTTCGGTGAAAGAGTTGGGCTAGCCCCGAAGACCTTTTGTCGCGTTGTGCGCTTTCAACATGCTCTGTCTGCCCTGCGTGGTGGTCTGTCAGGAAATCTTGCGAATCTTGCGGCCGAATTTGGTTTTGCCAACCAGTCCCATTTCATCAGAGATTTCAAGAGCCTCTGCAATTACCTGCCGAGTGACTTCGTTGGTTCGTGATGTCGCATTTCTTCTATACCGATGCCCACCTGCGTCTCTACTCTGCGATACTGAAGCGGAGAGCAACAAATGAAGTGTCGAGGAAGTTGTTCCTGTGGATGAAGCCGTAACCGGGAACCAACTCTTTTCAAATAGGAGAACGTGGGAAAAATGAAGAGCAGCCATCGATTCTATTCGGGTATCATCACCAACAAGTTGCGCGAGTCGAGAGAGTTTTACACAAAGAACTTCGCCTTCAAGGTCGCGTTTGAAAACGAGTGGTTCATTCTACTGCGTCTCGGTGATTTTCAACTCGGCTTTATGCAGCCTAACCATCCAACCCAAAATCCCATCTTTCAAACAGAGTTCGGCGGCAAGGGAGTATGGTTTGCCATGGAAGTTGACGACGTTGACGGGGAATATCAGCGCGTCAAGGCGCTCAACCTTCCCATTACGCTTGAACTGCGTGATGAACCCTGGGGCGACAGGCACTTTGCCGTGACAGACCCCAACGGAATCGCGGTTGACGTCGTGAAATATTCTCCACCTTCACAGTAGACAATGACCACCCGTAAATCTGAACTGTCACACCTGAAGAATATCGGGCCGACGATTGAACGGCGTCTGAACGAGGTCGGCATTTACAATAAAGAGCAGCTTGTCAAGTCGGGGCTGTCAAAGCCTACCAGATGATTTGCAGGAAACATCGGAATCAGACTATTCCCTTTTGCTACTATCTCTATTCGTTGCAAGGGGCACTTACCGGGCATCACTGGAACGATCTGCCGGAGCGGGTGAAAGGCGACTTGCAAGAGCAAGCAGGGCGGGGGTAATGACGGGCACGAAATGGACTCTGAGCCTGTTAGCCTCCACTGTTCGCGGATTTCTCATGGTAAATTCATCCGGGATCTGAAAATACCTCAGCTTGAAATCGAAGGAGCTATCAGCCCTGATCCTATCGAACCGCTCGTTGAGGATTGGGTACTGCTGCCAATCCCTGTAATCAAAATGCCACCACTCGGCCTCATACACGGTGAAACCCTCCGCTTCCATCGCGGCGCGCAGAAGGTTACGGTGCCAACGTTGGAGTGAGGTTCCACCGGGATAGTCAGGGTATGAGCGATCAGTGGTCTCGTCATACGTGCCAACCATCTCAACAGGTTTCCCGGTCTGCAGGTCGTAAAGCGTCAGATCGATAGCCGCGCCGCGGTTATGGCGCGACCCTCGGGACGGGTCAGCCACGAAAAGCTTCTTATTTTCAGGCGTTGCATCCCAGAATACTTTGGTGACGTACCAGGGCCGGTACGCATCGTGGATGAGCAATCCGTAACCTTTCTCTTTCAGCTTCTGATGAGTGCGGACGAGTGCCGCGGCGGCGGGACGTTGCAGGAAGGCTCGCGGCTCGGAGTAAAAGACGCTGCCCAGAAAGTTGTTGGTCGTCGCATAACGAATCTCCAACTTGATTGTGGGATCAAGACGATTGAGTTCAACGAGATCCGGCTCGCGAAACTCCCCGGCCTCTTTCGGCGGCTGGGCCGCGAGCGCTTCTTTCAACAATTCGCTGACGGGTCTGAGCGGCTTGATGCGAAGCTGCCCGGCGCCTTCCTCCGGCCCTACGTTGCGGCGTTTGAAAACGACATTGGCCGCTTCGACCTGAGTCGCCCGTCCGCTCTTGTCGCGCATGAAGATTAGTCGCTCGCCGTCGTAGAGTCCTCGGTTAGGAAACTTAAAGACGTTCTCCGAGACCTGCTCCAGGGGGTCAAACTCGACCCATTCGATCAAAGCCCAAAGCTTGCCGTCCTTCTCGAAGATGTAGAGGACATCGTGATCCCATCCGTACTCGCCTATGAGTCCGCGCCAACGAACCGGCGCAGAATGAGGTTTAGGAACTTCGACTCGCTGGAACGTTTCGTTGCCGATAACAAGCGCATTGTCGCGCAATGATATTTTGTCGCCGTAAGCGACCTTGTCGTCAACGATGAGCGCGTCGCCGAGCGACCGCAGCCGTTCTTGTTCTCCCCCGGCGCTGCTAAGTCTCGAAAGTTTGCCGGCGCTGTCGACCAAGTCGAAGCTATTTGTGCCGTTTACATAGCGCCCGGCAATTCGGATCGCAAGCTGAGGATCGATGGGCGAAGTGATTTCCGGCTGCGGGATGGGTTTGCCCTGGCGCACGGCGAGCATGGCCGTCAAAGCGTAGTTGGCCACGCGATCCGTCACCGCGTTTGCCGCGTCCTTGGTCGTCACTACTACCACGCCAAGCTTGTCATCAGGCATGGCCTTCAGCGTAGTTGCAAAACCATAAATAGCGCCGCCGTGACCGACCGTGCGGCGGCCTTCAAGTTCGCGCACGCCAAAGCCGATACCGTACCCTGTTTTTTGGCCCCGCGGCGCGAACTGCGGAGTCCACATCTCGTCAATCGTTGATGGCTTCAGCATCTGTCCTTTCCCGCCACGCCCACCGGCAAACAGCGCGCTCATGAACCGCCCCATGTCCGTTACGGTCGTGTACATGCTTCCGGCGGGGCTCATGCCGAGTTCAAACGTGGGCGCTTCAAAGACGCGGCCATCAATCGTCCACATATATGCCTTCGCCAGGTCTTTCGTGATTTCCGGCGCCGGCTCGAAGCTGCTGCGCTCAAGGCCGAGTGGATCGAGCACCGCGCGTTTGAGGTATTTCGCGAACGGCACGCCCTGCGTTCGCTCAAGCACGTAGCCCACTGTCGCTATCGCTGCGTTTGAATATTTAGTGCGGGTTTCAGGCGCATATACGAGCGCTGTTCGATCGAGGCTGGCGATGGTGCGGGCGAGTGACGGCTCAGTAGTCTCGAAGTAGTTGCCGACAGGTGGCTCGCGCACGAGACCAGAGCGGTGAGACATCAGTTGCCTGAGTGTGATGGGTTTGCTAAACGGGTTGCGCGGGCGAAAGTCTGGAAGGTAACGGGTTATTGGCACATCCAAATCTATCTTCCCTTGCTCGACCAACTGCATGATTGCGATGTCGGTGAAAAGCTTCGACACCGAGCCCACGCGATAGATTGTTTCAGCGGTGGCGGGCACCTTTGTCTTCGGGTCAGCGAAACCGAAGCCTTTGGCCCATACAATCTGCTGATCATCTACGAGCGCAATTGATAGAGCGGGGAGTTCCTTGTCTGCCATCTCGTGCGTGATGAACCGCGCGAGCATCTCGACCGCAGCCGCGTAGTCCTGGCGCGGCACGACGACGGCTTGACTGCTTGGTTCGCCCTGTACTCTCGTCCCACTGGGTGAAGAGCCGTGACCTATGACAACCAAGTATAAGATGATCGCCAGAAAAACCACGCCCATTTTCCGAAAGCTGCCAAGTGTTTCCATATGTCTCTACCTAAAGTGTCCGACAAACCATCAGGTTGGCTTGAGCTGAAAAGGAGTCTGCCGGAAAAATAGAAGCCTTATGGGACACGTTTGTCGCGGCCCTAAAGAGCTTGTGTTCTCACCCCGTTAGGGTGGGATGTTTATAGCACCGGAACCTCCACCACCCTCCGGCTCCGTTCGGAGGAGCGGGGAGTATCTTGAAGATCTCAGGTCTAGCTGCGTTCCGCTCCTGCCAACGGAGTTGAGAGGAGTGGAGTTCGAGTCTATAAACATTTCACTCCTACGGAGTGAAAACCTTGCTAATCGATAAAACGCATCCTACGGATCTGTGACTACTTAATCTTCCCCGGCCCCCACAGTGCCCGTCCGGGTTTCGCATTGGTGTGTTCACCATCCTTGAGCACCTGCACGCCATTGACGAAGACGTGCTTCACGCCGACCGAATACTGGTGCGGATTTTCGAACGTGGCACGATCGGCAATGGTCTACGGATCGAAGATAACCACGTCAGCAAACATTCCTGTTCGGAGAAAACCTCTACGATCAAGTCCGAGGTTAGTCGCGGGCAGCGAGGTCAACCGTCGGACCGCCTCGGGAAGCGAGATGACCTTCTCCTCGCGTACGTACTTTCCTAAAAGACGCGCAAAGTTACCGTAGGCGCGAGGGTGTGTAGAGGATTTAAGGAAGACTCCTTCCGGCGCCATCGATGCCCCGTCAGAGCCGAACGAGACCCACGGCTGGCGAATCTGCTGCTTGATGTTCTCCTCCGACATCTGGAAATATATAGCATCGACGCGAGAGCGGTCCTCGAGCATTAAATCCATGATCGTTTCGACCGGGTCCTTGCCTCTCATCTTCGCTACTTCCGCTAGTGTTTTGCCGGTTAGAGGTTTCAGCTTTTCCGTCTTGAAGCCGACTAGGAGCACGCGGTCAGGCGAGCCGGCGTTACGATAAAGATTCTCCCATTCGTCAGTCGGCGTGCGAACGGCTTCGGCAATCTTCTGTCGGGTTCGAGGGTCTTCCAGCCGTTTGAAGAGCGCTTCATACCCGCCATTCAGGGCCCACGGCGGCAGCGTAGCGTTGAGTCCGGTCGAACCGGCAGGATATGTGTACATGTCGGCGGTAATCTTTAGCCCCTCGCGGCGAGCTGCCTGGACCATCGCGATCACCTTGTTCATCTTAGGCCAATTTTGTGTGCCCGCCGCCTTCAGGTGGTAAATTTCGGCAGGCAAGCCGGCCTCGCGGCTGATGCGAATCAGTTCCTGGACAGCTTCCGGCAATTTGTTTGCCTCGTTGCGCATATGCGAGATGTATTTACCCTTGTACTTCGCTGCCACCTTGCACAGCTCAATCAGTTCTTCTGTTCTGGCATAGAATGCGGGCGCGTAGATCAACGATGAGCCTATGCCGAGTGCGCCTGCTTCCATCTCGCGGCGCACGAGCTCGCGCATCACATCGAGTTGCTCCGGGGAGGGCTGTACATCGTTCTCGCCAAGCACGTACATCCGGACGGTCGTAGCCCCGACGTACGAAGCGACGTTCTGCGAGACGCCGCGCTTCTCCAGATATTTCAGGTACTCGGCGAGGGTCGTCCACTCTATGTCGAACTTAATGTCGCCTTGATCTTTGATCATCTGTCGCTTCATCTCGTCATTGAGCGGCCCCATCGACCAGCCTTCGCCCATGATTTGCGTGGTCACGCCCTGCCGAACCTCTCCCTGCGAGCGCCCGTCAACGATCAAGCTTTCAGTGGACCACGACAGCATATTGATAAACCCGGGGGCGACGGCGAGGTCCCGCGCGTCAACTACGTTACGGGCGCTGGCCCTCTTCAGATTGCCAATGGCAACGATGCGATCTCCTTTAATCGCAACGTCGACTCGCCTGGGAGCGCGTCCAGTCCCGTCATAAACTGTGCCGCCCTTAATAAGGACATCGAAATCTCCGGTCCGGGCGGCTTGCCCGGCGGCTGCCAAAGGCAACACCATGGTTAATAACAAACCGAGATATTTGTCCAAGCGCATGTTCACGCATCTCCTCATGATTAATGTTAACTGCGAATGGTACTCTTCGACCATCATTTGATCTTCTTTGCCGTAGTGTCCTGGCCGCCCTGCCGCAGAATTAAGTGGGTGACTTGCCCCTTTTCATCTCTGACGAACGTGATTTCAGCGGCGGCCACAATGAGGAAGAACTGCGTCTCCGATTCAGGAAACAACGCGAGCTTCGGCTGTCCTGTAGCGTGCGCCATCAATTTCCCCTCGTCGGCTGTGATGGTCAGAATGAAGTTCGGGGCAAGCTCGTACTGCCCGGCGTAAGAATCATAGATTTTAGGAGAGACTTGAGCTAATACCTTTTCTTTCGGAAGGTAGTCAACCCAGCCGTACTCCCTGGCAATACTCCGCAGCACCTCCTCCGCCAGCAACGAGCCTCTATCTGAGTTGGTCATTACCACTGCGCCCTGCCCGGTATGATTGTACGCGACCAACCGGCACTGGTAACCTTCGTTAGCGCCGCCGTGACTGAAACTGGCAGAAGGTCCTTTACCCGTCAGTCCAAACCCGAGGCCCCAGCCCCCGAGTTGCGGCGTGAGCATTTGCCTCACAATGTCTTGAGAAAGCACTCTAATTGATTTCCCGGATAAAGACCTTTGAATTTCGATCGCCAAGCGGGCGAGATCGGTGGGAGTCGCCCACAGTCCGGCGGCGGCCATCTCAGGGTAAGTGTGCCATTTGCCCTTTACCTTCTCTCCGTTAGATCCGTGACCGACGGCCGCGTTTGACCAAAACTCCTTGGGGAGAGGCTGCTCATAGGTGCTGTGGGTCACCCTGATCTTGTTCAGTACCGTCTCTTGCATGAGGAGTGGAAACTGTTTCCCCGTAACATCCAGCAGAAGCTGCTGCAACACTACATAACCGCCTCCGGCATATCGGTATTTTATACCTGGCGCGATGTCAACCCGAATTGGTTTTGAGTTCGCAGGCTTCACCCCATCCAGCACTTGTACAAGGGTCGGCGCCGGCTCGTCCGAGGCGTACCCTGCGAACCCGTGCACGGTTAATCCGGCGCTGTGGCTGAGCAGGCCGCGCAGCGTTACTTTCCTTTCACTCGTGAACTCATTTTCTGGAAGTTTCCATGAGGTCAGTTTGCGGTTCACGTCTTCATCAAGATCGAGCTTACCTTGCTGTACCAATCGCAGAGCAGCCACGGCCGCGACTGGTTTACTAATAGATGCAGCTTGAAAAAGAGTTTCGGGTGTAATGGCTTCGCTACCGCCAGTCTCGCGTACACCGTTCCCGCGCGCCCATTGGACGCGACCCTTATCGATAACCGCGATGCTGACCCCCGGCGTGGTATAAAACTTCATCCGATCAGCAAGCTTCATCTGCACGCTTGGCTGTCCCTTAATCACGAAAGGCGGCAGCAGGCTGTTCTCAACTCGTTTGATCCTTTCCGTAACGCTTGGAGATTCTTGCGTTGGACTCGGCGGCTGGTTGCCTGGCGCGGTTTGCTCGTCAATATTTCGCGCCGACGAATTGAGAATAAATCCGCCACTTAATGCTAGCAGGAAATAAAAAACCGCTGTGACACAAGTCCGCACGTTCCAGGTTCTTGAGCAAAGGTTGACAGAAACAACGATCCCTTTGATTGCGGCAAACGGACCCGCCATGACTTTGTTCTTCATCGTTCTGTCATTCATTCGTCTCACTCCCGCTAACCCCTTTCCGTGAACGCCAGATCAAATAAGCAGGCGCACCCAGAAGTACAACGCCGAGCCCTACGGCGGCCCGAACGGGCTGCGTCACCATCGTGTTGATGACGAGAGCTGCAGCCGCAAGGATGAACAGTAGCGGCGTCCATGGGTATCCTGGCACGCGGTACGGGCTCGCAACCTCAGCGAAGCGTCTGCGATAGATAAAAATGGTCGCCGCGCCGAGGGCGTAGAAGAGCCAGCCGGTAAAGACGACATAGGTCAACAATTGCTCGAACGTTCCGCTTGTGGCCAGCACCACGGCCCACGACGAACCAGCCAGCACGGCGAAAGCCGGAGTATGAAATCGCGGATTAACTTCGGCCAAACGATGAAAGAAGAGCCCGTCTCGGGCCATCGCGTAATACACGCGCGGAGCGGTTAACACAACGCCATTGGCCGCACTGAAGATCGAGATCAGAATCGCGATCGCGACCAATTTCGACGCGGCGGGCCCGGCAACCGCGGTTACGGCGGCGGCAGCGATGCTATCGGTCTGCGCCGCCTTTATCGGACCAAGCGCGGCGAGGTAAGCAACGTTAGCAAGCAAGTAGATGCCAATCAGAGCTGTCGAACCAATCAGCAGGGCTCGCGGGAAGTTGCGCTGAGGGTTGATGGTTTCACCGGCGCTGAAGGTCACGTACTGCCACCCTTCATAAGCCCAGAGAACTCCGATCATCGCGAGCCCAAAGCCTGACGCGACCGAGCCGCCATCACCAGCGGGCCATAAGGTCACGCCTTCCCCGCTGAAGCCGCGCCCCAGCCAGAGCAGAGCCGCGCTCATGATCAGGATCGCGGTGACCTTGATCGCCGTGGTCCAATTCTGAACGTTGGCGCTCTCGCGAGTGCCGAGCACGTTGACAACCGTCACGAGGGCTATCATCCCGACGGCGACCAACTTGCTGAGCACTGGCGTCAGTTGAATGATCTCACCAAGGTAGACGCTGAACGCCACTGCCAGCGTCGCGATAGCGCCGGTGCTGATGACCAGAAAGAGTGTCCACCCGTACAGGAAGGCCAGTAGGGGACTGAAACAGTCGCGTATGTAGATGTAGATCCCGCCAGCCTTCGCGCTTCTCGCGGCGAGTTCCCCGTAAGTCAGCGCCCCGAGCAGCGAAAGAATTCCGCCGACGAGCCAAACCAGCATGGCTGGCCCTACACCGCCTTGGACTTGACGCAGTACGGCGCCCGGCACGATGAATATGCCCGAACCAATCACCGTACCGATGATCAGCAGAATAAGATCACGCAGGCCGAGTGTGCGCTCTAGGGTGGCAGTTTCTTGTGAAGAGTCTTCCTTCGTCATAACTGATGGTCAGAGCCTCCTGCGGTGGCAGCCTGGTCACATGCGCGCAGCCACCCGCCCGCTACCGCAGGCGGTTCTGACCCGCTACTCCAGTCGAACTGTCTCTCGCCGGACGGTTAGGGCCTCGAGACGTGCTTCGTTCAGCTTGTACCCGATACCAGGAGTTGTGGGAACCTCGAAGCCGAGCATTAGGCGAATCTCCTCGACCGCCGTACCCCCTCAATTCCGTAACAGAAGAAGTTTGTCGTATTCCATCGCGGCATGTTCTTGGGCAAAACGAGACGAGCTCGACAGCTTGATTGGGCGGGAAGGGGTTCATGCCTCCGTATTCTGATTGGTTATGCCCGTTCATGGAGTTGCCGCGAAGTTCGCCGGGCTGGATGCCCAATCATGAGAGATGAGACATTTCAGAATTCTATAAATCTCTAATGCTGGTGCTGGCGTGCCAGGGGGGATCTTTGTTGAACGGACATGCATATACTGCAAATGCTGCAGAAAGTCAATACTGCTACAGATGCTGCTTGTGGGCCGAACTGCTTTTTGCTATCTTCCCTTCGGCAATCTTCATCGAGTTGTAAACCTTAGTCCCCGGCCTTAGCGGGCCAGGACTCAAATTCTCAGGTTGATCTGAAAATATACTGAGGTTAATACTCTGGAGATTTGAGTAGATCACACGCAGCGGCTGCAGAAGTAAGAGATGATCAGGTCTAACTCGCGCAAGAAGACACGGAGCATTTTGAATAATTCTGATAACACTGAAGGCAAGGCTTCAGCCCTTGAGTCCCGTTTTGCCCAGGCGCAATCAAGGCTCAACCCACGCCGCCAGCAATTGGTTCGAGCCATCCTTGCCTCAGCAGATGAGACTTGTTTCCTCTCTTCCCGCGAACTAGCCAAACGCTATCGCGTCGATGCAACCACGATACTGCGAGCCACCCAGGTGCTGGGTTACCAGAGTTATGCTGATTTCTCAGCGGACCTCCGAAAGCACTTCGTGTCCCGCATCACGCCCTACACGGCGTTGAAAGCGGCCACCCGAGAGAAGCGAACTGTCGCTGATCACATCGATCACGCTTTGGAGAAGGCGCTTGATAATATAAATACCTTGAAATCCGATCTGGATAGACAGCGCATGATAGACCTTGCCAAGCTGATCAAGCGTTCGCGCCGGGTGCTCGTTGTCGGGTTAGACTTTGCCGCTGCCTTGGCTTATTACCTCGCTTATGGCTTGTCGGGACTTGGCTTCGATGCCGAGGCTCCGCGAGGAGCGACGGGCTATGTGCAACATAAAGTGAAAGTCTTGACGCCGAAAGATGTGCTGGTGGCCATCAGCTTCGGGCAATGCCTGAGGGATACGGTCGAGGCGGTGCTGCAGGCTAGAAAACAAGGCGTGCCGACTTTCGGGATTACCGACAGCGATACGACACCGATTGCACGCTACTGTGACGCTCATGTGGTTGTTTCCGTCGTCAGCCCATCATTTCTCAATTCCTATGTCGCTCCCACGGCTGTGATAAACGCCATACATGTAGCTTGCTCTCATATTGATCCCAAGCGCGCGCTTACTCGGTTAAGGCCGACTGATAGAGAATACGCCGCTGGGCCGCGCTGGTACCGGGAGCCGAAAGGGTCTAACGGAGATTTGCCTTAAGTTTGGAACAGAGAGCCTCGTTGTCACGAGTGAGCACTGGCGGGGAAGGTCTCTTACTCGCTCTCAATCCAAGTTCATGGGTTAATGATGAAGCATCGTTATGAGCATACGTTTTGAGTCAGAGTAGTCTTACTTTCCTATATGACTTCGCGAACCATCCCTGAGGCTGCGAAGCTCTTCCCTCTACAAATTGACGCGTCGCAGACGCAGCGCGTTGCCTATTACGGGAACGGAACTGAAGCTCATGGCCGCAGCAGCAATCATCGGATTAAGTAATAGCCCGGTAAATGGGTAAAGCACACCGGCAGCGATTGGAACACCCATCACGTTGTAGATAAACGCAAAGAAAAGGTTCTGTTTGATGT
>JACCUI010000091.1 GCA_013811945.1 Pyrinomonadaceae bacterium
CCGTCGGGTCATCAGGAAAAATCGTTTTATGCCCGGTATATAGATGAACCAGAGCCGGGTTGAAGGTGGCGATCACCTCCTCCTTCGGTATCGTCTCACGGATCCACTTAAACATTGCCTCGGCTTCATCGAAGTTCCGTATCCGCCCCGGGCGCTCCGCGGGCGGTCCATGTAAAGAAAGGATATACTTTCCATTACTTAAAGTGTTAATTGCCACAGCACACCAAACAACGATCCCGGCTGTCACCCACCGGGCATGAGGATTCGGGGTTTGACGCAGCCGCCGATACAAGCGGTGAACGACCTGCAAGCCAATTAGGACATAAAAAATTATAAAGGGCGATAACGGTAGGACAAAGCGTTGGGGCAACCATGGCCACGCTACTATGATTGCTAGTGAGAGCGGCACAACGATCTCCGCCAAGGTTACCCTCTCGCGCGCCACTGACACGAAGCCGGCGATGGCCAGTATACTCAAGGTGAACACGAATATTTCCCCGCCCCTCACGCTTCGACCCTTAAGAAATCCAATCAACGGGGCAGCAAATGCCGCCCCGACTTCACTCCTCAGGATCCGCACCGAATTCTTTAAGATGCGTGCTGAGATGTCACTCGCAGAGGCGGTGCCCGAGTAAGCCTCGCCGGCTTGCCTCCGCCAGAAATGCGTCGTGTAGTCTTCGACGATGAGGCCGCTCTGTTCCATGCGCTGCTCGGCAGTCGGGGCGTGCATGCGGACATGGAACATCCATGGCCCCACAAACGAACCTACTCCCACGGCGAAGATGAGCGCAGCTCGTAAGAGACGTTCTTTCAGTAGGTACACAAACGCTGCAGCGATTAGCGCGAAGGCGATCGAGCGCGTAAGGAAAGCAAATGACGCAAGCGCTGCGCCCAACAACGCAAAGTGCCAAACACGACCTCTTTTCCCCGTCCGCACACAACGCTCGATCACCGCGATCGCCGACAACTGGCTGAACATGAAAACGCACTCCGCCATTACCGTTGCGGTCGCGAAGAAGACCAGCGGCGGGCTAACGACCGTTGCCGCCGCGATGCCGAGGGCCACATGGTGCGGTAATCCCCGGTCGCGTACGAAGTAGCGATACGACACTATCCCGACGCCTAACATTGCCGCGATCGAGATTGCTTTGAACAGCCAAACGTTTTGTGGGAACTGCGGCGCGAGCCGATGGGCTAGCGACAGCAGCCAGGGAAAGGCGGGAGGGTAGAGCGGCAGAATTCCCGGTGACGGCGAGTTGATAAGCGTATAGCCCTGCCCCGTCGCCAACGCTTTAGCCAGCATCACATACCAAGCGTCGTCCACGAACATGCCGACGACTCGATCAACTGATAGAAGGTAGGTCAAGAGAAAGAGCAGTAGCGCGCCCGCGCCACTCATGATCGCGACCCCGCGCCGAGGCATCAGTTCGTGGCCTCGCTCATGTTTCCCTTCGTTCGCTCGCTCCTCAAGAGCGACCTTCACTTGGTTTGACTTAGCCATAGCTCTGGCTCGACCTCACAGAGAATCGTCGTAGCACTCTTTCCACTTCCCTACTTACAGTCGCTCCCGCAGAAGAACAGGAGATCCGCTCTCAAACTGTCGAAGCCAAACCAATCTGATTCTCTCGGCTGTGGCGATTGGGCAAGTCGCAACGCTCTCTCGCCTCATTATTCGCTCCCGACTTTCCTCCGGCCGACAAATATCAATCGCCCGATGCGAACGAACATCGATCGGACTGAAAGCTTCTGCAAAGGAGATAAGATTTAGTGCAGCTTCACTTTGGGATGAGACTCCAGAACGAAGAAGCATACTCCCAACGCCGACAGCACACGTGTTAAAGCTCGTCGGCTTGTCAGAATCCGCTTTATTTGGGCAGGTAAACTTTATACTTACCAATTTCCTTGCCCAGATAATATCGCTGCTGCACTGCCCGGGCGACCGACTCCGTAAAAAATACGCGATCCTCTAGATAGTAAAGAATTATTGCCTGGAACTGGCCCTGTTCAATGCGGCGAACAAAACTGCCTTCATCCCATTGTTTATTCATCGCCAGCGCGGTGATGATGGCAGGCTCTGCGGGAATCTCCTTGCCGGCCTGCATCAGGATTGTCATATCCATTGAGTAGACCGGTCCGGGCAATTCCTGCACGAAGCGGAGAACCTTTTCTGAATGGTTAGGAGCTGGCCGGAAGAACGTTTCTCCGGCGTTTTTGAGGCTCATAAGATTGCCTACCGAAAGCAGAAGAAATAAAGGAATGACGAAAAACGCGAGCAAAGCGTAGGAACCCCGAGGCCGAAACGACACGCGGCGGACAAGCCATCCAAGAAATAGTCCGGAGATGAGACTGGCTGCGAGATCTATTTCAAAAAAGTAATTATAATTTGACCCTTGCTTACCGACCGTCGCAGTCACTACAGCAACTGCGAACCAAAAATAGACTGCCGCCACAATGACACATCGTTCAAACGCTCGGCTCAGAGCGAGTCGAACACGTTGCAACAATGCAGGCGCGCTCCCCGCTCGACGACAAAACAGGGCAACCGGAAACATGACGGCAAAACTGAGCAGAGCGGTCAATTTGGAGGCATGATCTATCCACTTACTGAACACGTGGAGGAGGAAAAAGGGATTCTGATTATAGCCGATGATGTGACGTAGAAACAGACCATCCGTGACGGTGTGGAGTATGAAGAGAACCACCACTCCGGCAGCAATGGCAAAGGCTAGGAGCCGCACCGAGAAGCGAGGCTTTTCCACAAAAGCGAGCAATAGACACGCGGCCGGCGCGGCGACCATTGTCTGTTTAGTGTAAACGGAAGCCACGAAGCAGGCAAACGACAGAAATGCCAGCACCGGCCGCCTTCTCGCTATAACGAACAAGGCCAGGCCTGTAATGCTAAAGAAAATCGCCAACGTATCCACGCGCATGAGGCACGCCCATGTCCAAGCTGGAGTCGTGAAGATCAGCGTCGCGGCGCTAAAGGAACCAAGCCACCGGGCCGCCGTGCTGCGCCCTGAGGGGAGGCACATCGCCGTGAGTAATGCTATCACCAGGCAACTGCCGACAAGCGAAAGAATCGATGTCAGCCGGCCCGCCCTGAGCAGGTTGCCTGTGGTCGCGGCCATAAATCGCGCGGTCAAGTGATACAGTGGAGGATAGTGAAAAACAACGTGGGGATAATTCTCCACAGGGTGAAAAGCCTTTTTCCAGTTCGTCACGTTGGCGGTTTGCCATAGCACGATACCCTCGCCGTAATCTAACTCTCCTTGCATCCTTAGAGAAGCACCGGCTCTAAGGGCAAACGCTGCCAAGCCGGCTGTCAAAAAAAGCACTAGGGCAGCAAACGGAAGGAGCTGCGGCTTAAACATCGCTCCCCTCGGCTTGAGAAAAAGGACGTGCTCGCACGAGCATTTGCTTCCCCATCAGCTTTACCGGCGACATTAAATACAGCCGGATGAGAAACGGTGAAACCTTCCATTTGGATTTCAACGTGAGTGGCATAAAGCGGGCCGCACAACTGACAATTTCATAGGAATTCGCTTGCAGAAAGTCGCAAAGACTCAGGTGGGAGTAGACCGTTCGGTGGGTGTAATCATCGAAGTACTCTCGAAACGCATATCGGTAGTTCGGCTGCAGAAAAGTGATCGTGCCGCCGGGCTTCAGCTTTCGCCCTAGTTGCTTGAGGACAGCAGCAAAGTCCTCTTGCGAAACATGCTCGAAGACGTTACTGGCAAACGCAAAATCGACCGAGTTGTCGGCGAGAAACGACAAGTCTCCGATCGGGCTCGTGTGTGACTCTATCCCGGCTTCCAGATACTTCGGAAAATCAGGCCACTGGTCCTGCGCAATTCGGCGCGCTGCACGGACATTATTGATGAAATGACTGTAGCCAGCGCCAATTTCAAGGACGCAGTCGGTGGGGGCGATTTGCGATTGAAAATAGTACTGGACTAGTGATCGCCACAGAATCTCCCGCCGAGGGTCTGCAGTGAAACGTGTCTGGAAATAGCTGTTGCTCAATGCGCGTCTCCTGCCCAACCGAAAAAGATACCTCGCATCATGCGAAGGCCAACCGAGAGTGCCCTGAGGGTATTTACATTCCCACCTTTACTCAATCCCACACGCGGATGGAACGTAACTGGACACTCGACAGTGATGATACCGACGCGCAACGCGGTGTCCAGGAAATGAGCGTTGAACTCTAAATTAACGTTAGGATTCAGATACGGAAGTAGGCGCTCTAAAGCCTCTCGACGCAGAACCTTGTACGTTGTACCCACATCCGTGAACGTCCCGCGCCCGAGGTGTTTCACTTCAAGCAGCTTCCCCACAAAGAAATTGCCGTAGTACATAAAAGTATTCAGTTGGGTCTCGTATGCGCGGAGTTGCTCGACGATGCGAGTCCCATTCACTATTTCAGCGTGCGGGAGGTACGCCATAAATTTATCTATGTCTCTCGCACGAAATGTGCAGTCGCCTTCGCAAAGAACAATGATGCTAGCATCTTCCCAGCGGAGGGCTTCTAGCAAACAACGATAAACGCACTGGCCGTAGCCCGGTTTCGTTTCGTTATATACTAGTGCTCCGGCTTCTTCGGCGCGCTCCATCGTCCGATCAGAACTGTTGTTGCTAATCACGATTACGCGCTCGACCGATGGGTGTTGACAAAAGTCTTTGACGGCAGCGCCGATGCTTTCCTCATCGTTGTACGCCGTGAGCACGACCGTTACTCGCGACCTTTGGAACTCGCCGGATTCATTTCCTTCTACCCAGCGAGGGCTCTGCCGTTTCTTGGGGAGCATGAATAGGAGATCGATAGCACAAAGCAGCACCCCGACAGTTGTTGGAACGCCGCTGTACCAAATGATGAGCTGGTTCCACGCGTACACCGCCGGACCGAGCGGGAGGCAGAGTCGCAGGATGGATAAGAGAATCCCAAACAGGTAAGTGGCAAAGCCAATGATGGCGATAGTGATGCCCCAAAGGAGGAAAGGAGCATGCCACTCCTGTTTGATCACCTGCACCGGCCGAGAGGTCTGGGAAGAGATTACACTAGAGCCCATAGACTACAACCCTTTGGTCAACCGAGAACCGCTCAGAGTAGATCCGTCTTAGAGGGCGTGCGGGAGCCTTATCTCCCAAGCGTGCGGCGTGATTATGGAGTACAAAACGTCGCCCTCTGTTAAAGCCTCCACCCTGAATCTCGTTTCAATTTTAGCCAGATCAGCTTTTCGCAAAATCATGTGGGTCGCCTCTGACAGCGTTATGTCGGCCGTTCTCAAACCACACGCCAGTGATCGGGTGTCCGCCAATCCAATGATCTGCTGCCGACACAGTTCCTGCCCCGGAGGATACTCGAAGCATAGCTTGGCTGCTGGATAATATGTATGATTTCGCAGTGGACCCACAGTGGATGTAGGCGGGTTGGTCAGCCGACCGTGCGCGAACGTGTCTGCCGCGAGCAGGTAGCTAAACTCATCAAGGATTGCGGGCTGGGGACTCCGCACAAATACCGACAATGACGCACTGAGAAACCCAGTGAACGAGTCAGACCAGCGCAGCTGACGACCCGCGCCGCCGTGCGAACCGGCCAAGAGTTTTTGGTATTAACTGGCGCATTCGGAGCCGGGCGAGGCACCCGATAAAGAATTCACCATTAGCGTAGCAGTTCGCAATTGCTGCCTGATTAGACCAAAACTTCTTCCGAACTCAATCTCACCCTCAGATGCCATTGTTTAAATTACAGGTGTGGCATAATGCGGTTCAGTCCTTAACTCCGATGCCGATGATACTAAGGCCACCCCAAGGACAGAGCCCGTCAATCCGCCTCAGAACCGGTAGGAATGTATCTATCACCTTTAGTTGCACCCGAGAGAAATTTTTCCGGCGCAGCAGTTTACCATTCAGCCACCATCCGGGGACAGAAAAGCGATTGAAATCGATCACTTCGGCGACGCGGAAGCCTGCATCGGTGAGTTCTTGCTCCAACTTCGTGGCTGTATACCGCTCGCGGTGTTCCAGCACCTCATCCAATGAACCGTATAACGCCGGGTGTTGCGGCACCAGGATGACCGCCCGCCCGCCCGGCTCAAGCGCCGCCCATAAATTCCGCAATGCCGTGTGCGCGTCGGGAACGTGTTCAAGCACATTGATCATAACCGCCGTGTCGAACTGCTCCTCTAAGCCTCGAAAGTGGTCCGGGTTCCCCGCGTTAATTTCCAGCACGTCGAGGTAGGGCTTGCCGAAGGAATACGAACGCAGGTAGTTGAGGTAATACGGGTTAATATCCGACGCGACGTACAGTGCGCGGGGAATGAACTGGTTTGTCAGAGTCCCGATGCCGGCGCCAATTTCCAGCACACGGTCACCAATGTAGGGCCGCAACGTGTCGCCCATCCAGAGGTTGAATCGCCGCGCGCGGTCCAGTGCCGTCAGAATGTGGGAACCATATTCATCTTCCTTGTACAGATCATCGATGAGCCCGAAGCGAAGCATCGCCATTAAAGCGAGTAAGCCATCACGGGCGCGGATCTTCTTCCCCTCTTCTTGAGACCTTGGCAGGTAGCGGATGGGCGCCTCGAAGATACGCGCCCGGCGTTTCGCCAGCTTGAAGGCAATTTCGACCTCGAACCGGAAGTCATCGCTACGCAAAGGAATTGACTTGAGCAGTGTAGTGTTGACAGCCTTATAACAGGTCTCCAGATCAGTGAGGTTCAGGTCCGTTAACCAGTTGCTAAAGAATGTGAGCGTTTTATTGATGGTTGTATGCCTATGCATCAATGCTCGGCGATAGGCCGCTGAAAGATAGCGTGAACCAAACACCGCATCCGCACCTTCGGTAGCGAAGGGCACGAGCAGGGACGGAATGTCCGCAGGGTTATACTCTAGGTCAGCGTCATGGACGACACTGATATCACCCGTCGCATGCGAGATGGCAGTCCGGATTGCGGCTCCCTTGCCCTGATTGTGGTCGTGCCGCAGCAGAATGATGCGTTCGTCTTCGGCGGTGAGCCGCTCCAGAATTTCCCAGGAACCGTCCCTGCTGCGATCATCCACCACAATTATCTCAAGGCTGCTGATCAACTCATCTTCGAGCGCCATCACTCGGCGCAGACTCGCCTCAACGACGTGCCGCTCGTTATAGACCGGCACCAGCACGCTCAATCGAAATGAGGTTGCCCTACTGTTCTCATAGGTCGGCAGCTGACGAAGGAGAGGACTGATCGCTTTCACTTTGAAACCCCACTTCTACCAAGACTGATTCGAATTAAACGGCGCCGATGTTAATCAGGCTGATCACTACACCCAATGATTGCTCTCACGATAAAGTCTAATTGCTATGGCAGGAAATGAACATAATGATCAGTATTCCCGATCCGCTGCCAGCCATCTGCCGCGGCCCAATCCGGCACCTCATCATCCACGATCATCTTCGCCCCGGCTTGGTCAAAAGCCCCGATCACCCGTCGCCTGGCTGCATCATCTACCTTCCAAAAGTTGTTCTTATCTTCTCGCGAATAAACCTCAGCAACAATTTGCAGCCTGGCCAGTCGCGCCCATCTCATGTTGTCTGAGGATCTGATGTTTCCCAAAAAGCCTGGTGGCCCGATGGAAGTATTGAGCACGGCCACCTTATCGCGGGGTTGCGCGCCTACCTGCTTCAACCCTTCCGCCACCTGCCAGTTTATATAGGGCGACTCTTCCTTTATAACATCCAGCATCGTCATGTATGCCGCCCTCGCACTTGACAGGCCGACTGTTAGACCGAACATCGCGACGATGATGATCACCACACACGTCACCAACCGGTGCGCGCCTGTCCACTCGGACAGTCGCACGCTGCTAAATAGCCCGACGAACAACAGGACTACAAATGAGCCGATGAACCTTTCTTCAACATGAACGAGGGAATACATCGCGAAAGCGGTCAGCGCCGGCACCAGCAGGAACCATCTCGCCGCGACGTCCTTGATGATCCGCCACCCCCTCCCGCTCATGTAGAACAGCACGAACAACCCCATGGCAATGCTGCCACGCAAGGCCAAGGGAAGAAGAAAATAAAAATGGAACTTAATGCCAGATATCATGACTTCGATCTGTCGGCGCAAATCAAAGCGAGGAGTCAGGCCCTCGTTCCAGTACGACGGATCGTACCAGGGCGGATACGTCCCGCCGACTGGCGTTCCAAACTCATAAACCTCCGGCGCATCCATCACCTTCCTTGTCGGGTGCCGCGATGTCCCGCTCCACCCCGGCTCTCCTTGCCAATAGATTCCGGGGATGTCGTTCACATACCAAGCGTAGTTGAGCCGCCCTGTGTCACCAAACGTCATCCGCCCCTTCGCCCAAGACAGTGCGATCAGAAACGGACTGCTCACCAACAGGAACGCCACCCCAGCCACCAACGCTCGCCTCGCCACCCGCCGCACACCGCCGCCGCCCGTCAGCAGACTCACTCCCACAAACACGAACGCCAAAGGAAACATCGCCGCCTTCGCTAAATACCCCACCCCCAGAACCGCCCCCAATACCGCGAACGTCAGGCACCCGCCCGCCACTCGTCGCATCCGCACGATGATGCCGGATACCACGTACACGCACGCCGCCACGCACATGTCCGGCGTCACGTACCGCACCGTGATCAACTCCAGCGAACCCCACATGAACAGCGTATAGCCAACCACCACCCACGCCCACTCCGGCAGCCCCGCCCACTGGCCCGCGACTTTATTCGCCTCCCCCCGCTGGTGACGCATCACCTCATTGAGGAAAAAGGCGAAGCAGAAAAGTGCACACAAGTACACGACGAAGTTAACCAGATGTGCGACCGGGAACTCCCAATACGGCGAAGGTTTGATGACGCGCAGAGCCACGCCCAGCAGCAACGAGTAGAGCGGGCTCCAGTAGCCGTTGATGGCCACCTGCCAATCGCCGCGTAGGTAGGCGTCTCCCATGTCCAGGTAGGAGATCCCATCAGGTGAGATCTCATAACGACCGTTCCAAGCGTGGAGCAGACCTAGCGCGACGGCGACGGCCGATGA
This sequence comes from Pyrinomonadaceae bacterium, assembly GCA_013811945.1. Taxonomy (GTDB): domain Bacteria; phylum Acidobacteriota; class Blastocatellia; order Pyrinomonadales; family Pyrinomonadaceae; genus PSRF01. The sequence goes on from JACCUI010000091.1 coordinate 9,045, forward strand.
GAGGATTTGCAACCGGCGCGCAAGGCGTGTCGCCATCGGTTTTACCGCTGCGATGGCGGCCCTCCGCGCCCTAGTTTCTTCGGTAGTAACCAAGGCGCCATTCATACTGTTTTTTATAACGGGATTACTGAGCGTGGTACTTTTAAGTAGAGCTCTCAATGTCTAGGAATGTTAGGTGTCAATAAGCATGAAGGCGGTCGCCTACCTCGGTAAGAAATAAACGTAGTGATCGGTGCTCCCGATCCGCCGCCAGCCCTCTGCCGCAGCCCACGACGGCGCAGAGTTGGCGACGATGCCGTTCGCCCCTGCTTTCGCTAAGGTCTCGATGATTCGAGCTCTGACCACCTCGTCCGCCGTCCAAAAATCGTCTTCATCCTTCCTGTAAGCGCCGGAAAACATTTCGGCGACGATCTGAACCTTCGCTAGTCGAGACCAATAGACGTTGTCATTATTTGAGTAACTCAGAGATGCTACCTTATCGCCGGGTTGCAATCCCATCCGCTTCAACTCTTCGGCGACCTCCCAGTACACATTGGGCGCAGCATCTCGGCCACGCGAAATCTCCCCCACCGATGTGTAAGCTGCTCTAGCATTTGACGGGCCGACTGCTAGACCGAACATCGCCACGATGATGATCAACACACACGCCACTAACCGTCGCGATTCCGGCGAGTCGGGGAGTCGCACGGAGGCAAAAAGTCCGATGACCATCAGCGTGAAAAATGAACCGACGAATCTTGTTTCTACATACACCTGCATATACATCGCGAAACCGGCCAGCGCAGGCACAAGCAAGAACCAGGATGCTGCCACATCCCTAATGACCAGCCGTCCTCTACCGCTCATGTAGAACAGAGTGAACAGCCCAATCACCAGACTGCCGTATAACGCGAAAAAGAAAAAGGAGTAAAGATCGGGTCGCCACAGCATGTTCTTTATATGCCGGATCAGATTGAACCGAGGCGCAATGCCATCGTACCAGTAAGACGGGTCGTACCAATGCGGGTAGGTGCCGCCCACAGGACTACCGAATTCGTAGACCTCTGGCTCCACCATCACCTTTCGCGTCGGATGCCTCGGTGTCCCGCTCCCCGCGGGCTCCCCTTGCCAGTGTCTATAACCAACGCCATTCACATACCAGGCGTAGTTGAGCCGTCCGCTATCGCCGAACGTTACGCGCCCCTTCGCCCAAGACAGCGCGATCAGAAAAGGACTGCTCACCAACAGGAACACCACCCCAGCCACCAACGCCCGCTCCGCCCCGCGCCGCCCGCCGAGTGCCGCCCACCAACTCACTCCCACAAACACAAAAGCCAGCGGCAACATCGCCGCCTTGGCCAAATACCCAAAACCCAGCACCCCCCCCAATACCACAAACGTAAGCCGTCCACTTACCCCTCGTCTTATTCGCACAATCAAGCCCGCGGCTAAATACACAAACGCGGCCACGCATAGGTCGGGTGTCACGTATCGCAGCGTGATCAGCTCCAGCGAACTCCACGTGAACAGCGTGTAACCAGCCACCACCCAGGCCCACTCCGGCAACCCCACCCACTCGCCCCCACCAACCTTCTCCGCCTCTCCCCGCTGATGACGAATCACCTCATTAAGGAAAAAGGCGAAGCAAAAGAGGGCACCTACATAAACGAAGAAGTTGACCAGATGGGCGACCGGGAACTCCCAATACGGCGAAGGTTTGATGACCCGCAGAGCCACGCCCAGAAGCCACGAGTAGAGCGGACTCCAGTAGCTGTTGATGGCCATCTGCCAGTCGCTGCGCAGGTACGCGTCTCCCATGTCCAGGTACGAAATCCCGTCACTTTGCATTGCATGGCGGTGGACCCAACTCTGGAGCAGACCGAGTAATACGGCGGCTGACCAGAAGATGGCCTGTAACCAGCGTGCAAAATTGTCGGAGACGGGGTGTGCAGTGGCGCTCCTCCGCTCGGTAGCTCCTTCGATAACATCTACGCGGTTACTCATGCCCATCTTGTTGCTGGAAAGAATTGAATAGGCAGCTTGATTTTGGTAGCAACCGCTTTAGCGCTCACCGCTCCCTTTTGCGGCAGCCAAGTGGTCTTCTATTGCAGCATCGTGGCGCACGGCAGAAATCGAGCGGGCTCCCGCAATAAGACCTCTTTGCCTCGCCAAGACAATCTTAAGGGCCGTCCGAGAAGGTCGACGAACAAATGACACCAAATCGAATCCGAACTCTAAAACGGCAAACCACAACAACCACACCACACCCGCAAAGGTCATCGATTCAGACAGTTGATTTCGCGCCGTACCAAAGCTAGTGTCGTACACTTGAGCCGGACCGTTGACCCTGGAAGTCATGGTTCGATGGTGCTTAAGCTGTAGATCACCACATAGAACAAGACGCCATTTCTTCCCCACTTTCATTGAGAAGTTGGTATCCTCTCCGCCATACGTAGGCAGTGCTTCATCGAAATACAAACCAGCGATTGCTTCCCGACGGTAGAGCATGCAAAAGCCTCCCAGCCAACCAACATCCAGGCAACCACTGAAGGGTGGCTGGATGTGTAACGGAACCACGAGGCCGCACCTCGCTAAAGCACCCGGACTCCAACTCGAGTAAAAGCCGAACGCTCCGCGTAACTTATGCCTGAACCGCATCGAAACACCATAGTTGAGTACATCATATGCCGTTATACCACCCAAATCTGCCATCTCTTTTCGCTGAAACAGAGCGACAGTCTGAGAGATGAAACCTTCACCAAAGGTCACATCATCATCGAAGAAGCAAACCAGCTCCCCTTTAGCTTCTCTCAGTCCGACATTCCTCTGGCGAGTCAACCCTTTCTGACATTGGATCAGCCTCAGATTCACCCGTTCACCAACCCGATTCATAAATCCCCCAACCTTTTCTCGCACAGATGGGTCTTCGCCACTGCCATCAACGATCAGGATCTCGTTGCCGCGATACGTTTGGGCAGCCAAACAATCCAGCAAGCCTCCTAGGGCTTCAGCCCGCCGGTAGGTACAAATAATTATTGATACAAACATTAGCTATCACCACTCGGGTTTTGCTGAAAATCACTCAAGCAGGCTTGATAGAAAGCTTCGTTTTGCGCCAGGAGGACTTGAGCAGAGAAATTTTTTATCACCCGCTCTCGCCCCGCCTCCCCAAGTCGCCGAGCCAAGCTGTCATCAGTTAGTACGCGAGCAACGGCCTCTGCAATCTCATGCGGGTGATCCGGCTCGATCAGTAAACCGTCTCGGCCATTCTCAATCAATTCCGGACCGCTGCCACGCTGGCTATAGATAGTCGGACAGCCATAGGCCATCGCTTCCAAGGGCGCGAGGGCGAAAGCTTCGGCGTAAGATGGAAACACAGCTAGTCGAGCGCTCTGCAATACCGTAAAGAGTTCCGCTCGATCTACGTGGCCGTGGAAATGTATGCTCTTTCCCACCCGGCCGTTATGCTGCGAACGGATAAAGGCCTGCATCGAAGGCCCCTCCTCCGTGCGTCCATCCTTACCGTAAATATGCAACTCCGCGTCTTTGCATAGTTCTAAGACGCGGGGCCAAGCCTGAGCGAGCGAGACTATTCCCTTCTTAACAGCCAATGTTCCGGTGAAGATCACCTGCCTGCTAGGCCGGGCTGTAACACACAAGTCAGTAGGAACATCGACAGGATTGTAAAGAATCGCTCGCGGACCTGAGCGCAGACCAAAGAGCCGCTGAGTCTTAACGGCTGTGTAACGACTAACAGAACACCAGAATTCTGCCCGGCGCAGTGACGCCCGCTCCAGCCAAAATGGCGCGCGCCTGACGGGCTGCCCCATCTCGGAGGCGAAGTAACTCATAGCGCCGTGCACGCGAGCGATGACCGGCACAGGAAGTCTCGGCCAGCCGGCTGCCAATCCTTCCCAGTCCGGGACCTCAACTAAGTCTATTTCCCCTCGGCGACTCCAGCGGGCGATAGTCCGAAATAGCTTGTGGCGGGCCGGCACCCAGCTGAGTCGGTGGGCGGGCTTGCGCAACCGCCATACACGGACGCCCTGATCATCTTCATAATCCGGCGCAGGATAGTCTCGCGGATACACGCCCACCACTCGCACCTGGTGTCCCGCTTGTACCAAGGCTCGGGCCAGCACCTGAGTCATGGTGCCAATGCCACCGTGCGGACCGGGCGGGTACTCGCTGCACACGAAGCAAATGCGTATCAGACTCAAAGTGTGATGGCTCCCAACACTTCAACAATCCGCTGGCCGGATTGACCTAGGGGGACGCCCACTTCCAATTCCACAAGCCGCCGGCGATTGTCTCGATCAAGGCTTGGATTCTCCAGATACGCATCGATGTGCGTGACTAATTCTTCAGGCGAGCGTGCGAAACGGGCCGCACCCAATTCTACTACCGGACGGTAGTGCTCGAATCGATAGTAATAATCCCAGAGAGGTTTGCCGAACGGCGGCGGGCTGGCTACATCGAACGCAATGTTGACGATGGGTTTGTCGTGAATCGCGAAGTCGAGCGTCATCGTCGAAGCAAGGTTGACGTTCAGATCGGCATAATGAGTCAAATTCGCGAGAAACTGCAAATCCTCTAGCAGCGGCATCACACGTGACCAGTCGCCCGGTTCCGTGTGCAACCAAGTTGGTTGAAGATAGATCAGTTCGGGATAGTTTCGGCGCACATTACTATAACGGCTGCCATCATCTACCGGCATTGGGCGGAGCAGTATTTGGGGATTCTCTTTGATCCGCCCGGCGCGGATCAATTCCAGCAAAACCCCGACATGTTCTGGGTCTTCCGGGCAGGTGCCGGCGTCTCCACCCGAATAGCAGATCAGAGGTCGCGAAGGGTCCGCGCCGACCCGACTGAAAAATTCCTCGCGCGACCAAAGCATTTTCTCGTTCGCGTAAGGGTCGAACTGAGGGGTGCCAACGATATGAATCTTTTCGGGAGAGACATCAGGATAATAGCGCAGCAGTTCCCGGCGCATGTGCTCGCTCCAGACCATATAATGGTCGAAGGGCGCGGCGATCCGACCCTTACTAGTCAGGTTATCCCAACTGAAAATAAAGGTGGCCGTAGGAATCCCGAGCGACTTGGCCGCAAGCACAGGTGGAAGAATGATTGGTGGCCGCTGATGAGAGCAAAAAAGTACTGAGGGCTTGATTTCTTTAAGGAGCCGGCGGTAGTGCTCGACTTCCGGCATCCGATCCACGGCTGAGCAGTGCCAGCGGTCGAGCATTCCGATTCCGCGCGCCGAGGCGGCGGCGCGTCCGACGAGTTGAGCGGTATGAACGGCTGTCCGCGTCCGCCAAGAGCCACTTATGGGCAAACTCCGGTTGTAGCGCATGGCCTGGGTGTCAGCCCAGTACATTTGGGCATAGGACAGGGCGTTGCGCAGAGTGAATGAGAGAGGCTTATCCCCGTAGGGGACAAGCGGCTGCCACTGCACCTTAGGTCCCAGTCCATCGCTATGAGTCGTCACCAGATTTTCTGGGAAAACATGGAGGGCATAGACCTGCCCCTTCTCAACGGCCTGCCGAAGAAAGCTCCCCAGAATAAAATTGCGTACACCCACCCCGTCGGGAATCAGCAGTAACAGTTCCATCCTTACCCACTCAGTTTTGCTCCGGCAAGAAAATAATCATTGCCGCTACAATCGATTTTTGGCGGTAAAGTTTCATGCCAGGTTTGCGGCATAACAAAAGTTCCATCTATTTTCTTCTGGGTCGATTTTCCTGAACCAAAAAAATCACCTTCGATTACCGTCAGGCGACTCGCGTTTGCCACCAAATCTTCAAGTTGGCTGTTCACATAAAGATTCACGGTCGTACTATAAATATCGGGCGTCACAAGAAATGCAGGCACATGACAATAAACGGTTCCCTTACCGGGGAGGATGTCAAAGAATTGCCCGGTCAGAAAAGAGGACAAGATGAACAGTTGTTCCCCGTACTGGCTGAACACGCTCACCTCAAAGAAGGCGTTCTTCAAAGGCTTTTCTTCAGAAGAAAAGTACTCCATCGCCAAGGTCAGCGATTCGCCTGATTGAATGACATCCTTTGGGGCGCCATACTCGTCCAAGAGCGTCAGCTTGTGAATCCGCGCTTTCCCTTCTCCCGTGCGGTCCGAACGCTGTGCCAGGTCATCGGATTGGGGTGTTGACAAGCCACTGAGATATTCAGCAACTGCTCGCCGTGTATCACCGAAGAAATCTAAACGGCCCGCCCTTAGGACAGCAGTTCTACTGCAAAGATTCGTGATAGCCGCCATATTGTGACTCACCAAAACGACGGTTCTGCCCTCATGCGCCACTTCACTCATCTTCCCCAAGCATTTCTTCTGAAACGCGGCATCTCCGACCGCCAGCACCTCGTCCACCAACAGAATCTCCGGCTCCAGGTGGGCCGCGACGGCGAAGGCCAAGCGTAAGTACATCCCGCTGGAGTAACGCTTCACGGGAGTATCAATGAACTTTTCCACCTCAGCGAAGGCCACGATCTCATCAAACTTGCGCTTGATCTCGGCCCTTTTCATTCCCAGGATGGCGCCGTTCAAGTAGATATTTTCACGCCCGGTTAACTCCGCGTTAAAGCCCGTGCCCACTTCCAGCAGTGAACTCATCCTGCCGTACATTTCTACATAGCCTTCTGTCGGATCGGTGATGCGAGAGAGGATCTTGAGCAGGGTACTCTTGCCGGCGCCGTTGCGGCCAATCAAGCCCACAATTTCGCCTGGCTTGATTTCAAAGGTGACGTCTTTCAGTGCCCAGAAGGACTTACTTCCACCAGAACTTGAACTCTTCGCACCCTGGAGCCTGGAACGGAGCGCACGGAAGGGGGCGGTAGCAGCATTAGTCACCGTGTCCCGCAGAGTCTTGTACCACTCTATATCTTGGTTGCCGATGCGGTAATGCTTGGAAATTCCATCAATGCGGATTGCAACATCACTCATAAAACGCTGTCACCTCGGTTTCGACCATCAGTCCTAAGTTAACCCACTGCCAAATGTAGAAACTATTATCGCTGGCTCCGTCACAATAATTACGCCACTCTGCGCGCACAGAGTTAATATCCAGCCATGTCTTACCATAAGCGCTCAGCGACTCCTCAATACGGTCACCGGCCCATTGCTGAAGCGGGGCGCGCAGCCACTCACGTTGGGGAGTCTGCACCGGTCGCTTCGGTGCTTCTGCGACAATATCGGGAAGCAACTGCCGAGCCATCCGTCGCAGCAACCACTTACGAGTGCCGCTGACTATTTTTCGTTCGTGCGGCTGGCGCAATGCCAATTCAAACAGGCGATGATCCAGGAACGGTTCGCGCAACTCGGTTGACGATCTCATGGAAACCCGATCATTGAAGCGCAATACCCTGGGGATTTTAGTATACAGTGCGTCGCGATACTGCAGGTTACGCAATTGATCTGGAAAGGGTAGCGGCATTTCAAAAGCCTCTGCCAGAGTCCGGAACTCCGGCGTCAGGCACTCTGGCCGGACAGGCTTCTCCTTTGCGCCCTGCACCAACCCAGCGGCCGTGCCATCCATCGCCGCCAGATAGTAATCATACCCGGCCCACTGCTCATCCATGCCCTGCCCGTCCAGGAGCACAATCACCCCTTCAGCGCGCGCCCTCTCAAACAACCGCGCGTAGGCGAGAGTCGGCAGTCCGCCAAAGGGCTCGTCTTGATGAGCTTGCACGGATTCGGCCAAGTCCGGGACATCACCCGGCTCCAAGCGACAAGTTACCGAAGGGTGCCGGGTCTGGGCCAGCATCTGCTCAACCCAGGGCAGTTCATCATATTCCGGAGCGCCGGTCACGAAAGTAAAGGCCTTCACGTCGCTCTCCGGTCCCTGGACCGCCTGCACTGCTCCCAGCAGAGTAGATGAGTCCAGCCCCCCGCTCAAATTAATCCCGACAGGCACGTCGGAGCGAAAGCGCAGGCGCACACTTTCGTTCAATAGTGCCATGTATTCTTCCTGGACTATCTGCGAGGGTCTACCATCAAACTCTGACCCAACGCGCTCTGCCAAGTCGTACCACCGGGAAAGACTCACCCCGCCATCTTGCCAGATTAGCGAGTGACCGGGCGGAAGCGAGCGCACGCCTTCCCAGAATGTGCGTTCTGAGTGGTCTTGCGCCCCATAAGTCAGATAGGTGGACCAAGTTACTGGGTCCTGACGCATCGGAACGCCAGCCGCAAGCAGGGCCTTGATCTCACTGGCAAGAAGCAGGGTGCCGTTCGGTTGATGATGATAGTTCAGCGGCTTGACACCGAAACGGTCGCGCGCGGCAAAAAGGCATCGGTTGCGTTCATCCCAGATCAAAAAGGCAAACATACCGATCAGGCGATCCAGGCAGTCTTGCCCCCAGCGCTCGTAGGCAGCCAGAATCACTTCGGTGTCGGTCCTACTGCGATATGGGTAATCGCCAATCTCAGAGCGCAATTCCAGGTAGTTATAGATCTCGCCGTTGAAAACAATCCGGCAGTTACCGTCATAACTGGACATGGGTTGCTGACCAGCAGGAGAGAGATCAATGATGCTCAGCCTGTTATGCCCTAGTCCGGCTGTGCTGGTCGGATCAACATACACGCCCTCGGCATCGGGACCGCGATGTCGTTGGCTCGCTACCATCGCTTCCAGTTGCGACCGCCTCCAGTCTGGTCCGAAGATTCCGGCGATGCCACACATCTCAGCTCACCTCAGCGCAGCAGCCGCTCTGCTCGCTCCCAATCTTCCAAACTATCAATGTTCACGCACTGTTCAGGGTCCAACGGATATCCGACTAAAAACCCGCCGCATAAGCTGTTCTGTTCCATCAAGATATTTCGGCGCGTGACGTACACAGAGCCCTCGCGGTGAAACGCGACCGGCAGACTCTGCCGGCGGGGGATGGGATTAATTTCACCAGTGCTTAAGCGGAGCAACCCATCCTCGTCTTTGAAATACACCCAATGTGGATTGTATTCTGCGGGAACGGGAAGGACTGTGACGACCGCATCAACATTGTTCTGCTCCAAACGCTCAATGCAAGCATCAATAACTTGCGGTTGCCGCAAAGGGTTTGTAGGCTGCAAGAGGCATATGGCGTCAAAGTGTTCACCACGTGCATCCATCCACTGCACAGCGTGCTGCACGACCGGCAGCGTCGGCGTGTCGTCTTGAGCCAGCTCGGCCGGCCGCAGGAAAGGAACGTTTAAACCGCATCGCCGTCCGACCTCTGCGATCTCGTCATCCTCCGTGCTCAAGATCACGTGTGACAAAAGGTGGGCTGCCAAAGCTGCTTCAGCGGTGTATTGGAGAAGCGGCTTCCCGCATAACAATCGAATGTTCTTGCGGAGTACTCCTTTTGAGCCGCCGCGGGCGGGAATTAATCCAAGGACACGCAAAGTGTTTTTCAAATCCAGAATGAACGCCAAGCCCTTTTCTGCTCAATAGGTCAATCTCTTCTCGATCAACAGCGGAACTTCTGCCAGGAGCTGCGCAATCCTTTGCCCCGCCTGGCCATTTCCATAAAGAACTTCTGAGGGGTAGCGGCCATGGCTTACCTGGTTTCGGATCGCCCCCAAAATTGTTTGCCCATCATATCCAACATCAACCACATTGCGTCCCCGGTCCCGACCGGATTGGCGCGATCCGATGTTCACCACCGGCACTCCCAGAAACGAACTTTCGCGGATGCCCGCGCTGGAGTTGCCGATCAGACAACGGCAGTTATAAATCAAGCGCAAAAAATCGGTGGGCGACATGTTCTTGAAGAAATGGATGTTCTGCGGGCGCTCAGACTCACGAAATGCCCGAATGCCATTGGAAGTCCCGTCTGAGCCGGCGTCCGCGTTGGGCCAGAACCACAGAGCGGGCAGCCCTACATCACGTACCGCCAACAGCGTTTCGTGGATGTGATTGCGCGCCAGCTCGTATTCGGTTGTCACAGGATGCTGCATGACCACTAGATATCCATCTGATATGTCCACCAGCGGCCCCACCCCACCATACTTTTTAAGAGGGTCGAAGTTAAGCTTCGGATCGACCAAGATCTCTGCGGCCAGATCAATCGAAGGACAGCCAGTCATGAACACGGCCGCTGGGTCTTCACCCATTCGTATGACACGACTAGCAGCCTGCTCGGTAGAGGGAAAGTGCAAGTCAGAGAGCTTGGTAACTGCATGTCGCACCTTCTCATCAATTGATCCAGTGACTTCGCCACCCTGCACATGCGCGACCGGAATATTCATATATGACGCAGCCACCGCGGTTGACAACGTTTCATAACGATCAGCGACCGTTACAACAACGTCCGGCTTCAAGTTGTCGAAGACTGTCGCCAGCTCCAGCAATCCCAAGCCGGTTGTTTTCGCCATTGCTGCCAGGTTCTCACCTTCCAGCACCATATAGACGCGCGCAGTGATCTCGAAGCCATCTTCTTCCATGTAGCGCACGGCTGTACCATAGCGGTCTAGCAGCGCCGAGGCAGCTACCACTAATTGCAGTTCAAGATCCGGGTGCTCGTCGATCGCCTTGAGCGCGGTCTTGATCCGGCTATAGCTGGGTCGGGCTGTTACTACTACACACACTTTTCGGCGCATCAACTAGTCCTCTAGATCTTCCTTCCGCAGTAATTCGTCAGCGCTGAGACTTCTCTTCAAGCGGGCTCCAATCAAGGCCGGCAATCGAGCGGCCGGAATGCCTGTTCCGGGTTTCTTAACACTCAGATGTTCTTTGCTCAATACCGTACCGGCCGGTAAGTCCATTCGCGCCACCACGCTCTTGGTAAACATGCGGCGCAGCGTAGCGGCCTCATCAGCCAATGCATTCTTGTCCACCGGATTGTCGATAATCTTTTCGATGAAGCGAACACCTTTGATTAGTTGACGCAGTTCGGCCGTCGTGATCGAAGCGATCACATCCGGCCCGAACATTTCGCGCGTGAGTGTGACATGTATCTCCAGCACTTCGATGCCCAAAGCAGCAGCAGCCAGCCCGGGATAGATCGTGCCTGAATGATCAGAGAGACCGACGGCGCAGTTGTAACGGCCGCGGAAGAAAGGGATGAGGTTGAGTCCCGTTTTTTCCGGAGGGCAAGGGTAGGCTGAGCTGCATTGCAAGACGGCCACTGGCAAGCGATGCGACTTTACCTGCTCAACTGCCGCATCAATCTCGCCGAGCGAGCTCATACCTGTGGAGAGCAAAATTGGGAGTTGGGTGACGGCCATGCGCTCGATCATCTCGATGTTGCTCACTTCCCCGGAGGCTACCTTCCACGCGGACACCCCCACGCGTTCGAGAAGTTCGACCGCTTCCATCGAAAA
>JACCUI010000143.1 GCA_013811945.1 Pyrinomonadaceae bacterium
TGCGGAGCGTGGCAGAGCACTCGACCCTGACGCTGCAGGAATTCAACAAGGCGTTCGTGCTCATGCAGTATTTTGGCTACCTAAGAAGAAATCCTAACGATGCACCTGATATAGACTTTGGCGGGTACAATTTCTGGCTGGCCAAACTCAACCAGTTCAACGGCAACTTCGTCAACGCCGAAATGGTCAAGGCGTTCATCGTCTCGGGCGAGTACCGCCAAAGATTCGGTCCATGATGCTGTGTTGGCTCTGTTTGCTAATCTGCCAGCTATGATCTGGAGTAAGAAATCCTCTTCCTAGCGACTACCGCTCCAAGAGAAGTAAAGCTTTTTTCGAAAGTTACCGCTGTAGGTCGGGTTGCAAAACCACCTGATCGGCTGAAGGAAAAAAATGCCTCGCACAATTTCGATTTTGACGCCCACTCGTCGTTTTTCTCCGCTCACGGTCATCATGGCTTTTGTCGCGTCCGCCGCCCTGGCCGGACTGACCATTCCCCCGTCTCATTCGAGTCCAGAGTCCACCCTACTTGCCAATTCGGATGGCGCTGCCGCGAATGCTCAGCGTTCGGACCTGCGGCGAGCCGCTATTCCTCCCCCTGCAGTGAAGGAATCATCGGTTACGGCTGCAGAAAGCACCTCGGCAGGAATGAAAGAGGCTTATGGAGTCTTGCCTTTGAGCTTTGAAGCCAATGGAGGACAGACCGATCGTAAAGTAATGTTCCTAGCTCGGGGCCAAGGCTACGGATTGTTCTTAACTTCGACCGGTGCGGTGATCTCTTTGAATAAGGCTTCAGATCGACAAGACGCTGGAGGTCCGGGTCACGTTGATGAAGTATCAAAAACTCTGCCGACTGATAAGAGTGCCGTATTGTCCATGCAGCTGGTTGGTGCTCGGCGGTCACCACGAATATCTGGGATCGATGCTTTGCCGGGCAAAACCAACTATTTTGTAGGAAATGATCCGGGTAAGTGGCGTAAGGGTATTCCAACATATTCGAAGGTGCGATATCGCGGCGTTTACCCCGGCATCGATGTCGTCTATTACGGAAATCAGCGACAGCTCGAATATGATTTCGTGGTCGCGCCCGGTAAGGATCCGCGGCGCATTAGGTTGGCATTCAAAGGAACAAGCGGGATGAGTCTGGATCCAAGCGGTAACCTCGTGCTCAGCACTCCTGTTGGCGAGATCCGGCAAGCCAAGCCCTTCGCCTACCAGGAAGTTGACGGTGACCATCGGGAAATCGCTGCCCGTTACCGTGTCGACCAAGACAGTGTCACCTTTGAGGTAGGCGATTACGATAAGAGCCAGCCGCTGATCATTGACCCCGTGCTGGTCTATTCGAGCTTTCTCGGCGGCGCGAATGGAGACCAGGGTTTTGCCATCGCAGTGGACTCGCAGGGCAGCGCGCATCTAACGGGAAGAACTACCTCAACTGACTTTTCCCCTAGCTAATGCATTTCAAGGCGCCAGGGCTTCCTCGACCGACGCCTTCGTCGTAAAGCTGAATCCGAGCGGGACTGCGCTTGTCTATTCAACATACCTCGGGGGAAACAGCGACGATACTGGCTTTGAGATTGCAGTTGATGGCCAGGGGAGCGCGTACATCGCTGGAAGCACTGTCTCGGACAACTTCCCTACCACGCCGGGATCTTTACAGAATTCGAAGGACACCTGGCGGGACGGATTCGTGACGAAACTCAGTCCATCCGGCTCCTCTCTGGTCTATTCGACCTTCCTCGGCGGTGACAACGCTGAGACCGTTTTTGGTCTGGCAGTTGGGTCCGATGGTCGGGCATGCGTTGTCGGCGTCACCGAGTCTTCTCGGTTCCGCACGAGTCCGTTTCCGACTCCAAGAAGCGGCAGCGCCGCCCATAGGACCCTCAATGGTGCAAGCCAATGGTCGGCCAGCGCCTCCGGTTTAACGGCCAACGCTGTCAATAGCTTCGCCATCGAACCTGGAAACTCCAACAGCGTTTATGCCGGCACCAATACCGGAGTCTTCAGAAGCATCAACGCGGGTGTCAGCTGGAGCCTCACCGGATCTGCCAGCCCTTCGAGTGCACCGCTGTATACGAATGTAGTTCTCATCGACCCCTCGAACCCATCTATCATTTACGCCGGGGTCGACAGCGGAATCTACAAGAGCACCAATGGCGGGACACTCTTCGCACCGAAGAACGACGGTTTGGCCGATCGTTTCATAAATGCCCTCGCTATCGATCCTACTACTCCGACAACTCTTTACGCTGGTACAACGCTTGGTGTTTTTAAGAGCACGAATGGTGGAGACACCTGGGCGGAAGCCAACAATGGTTTGGGTGGCAACCCACCGAAAGTAAACGAAGTGGTCATCGATCCAACTAACTCCGCCATTGTCTATCTTGGCACGGCTCAAGGCATGTACAAGACGATAAACGGCGGGGCTCTCTGGAGTTCCATTAACTCAGGACCACTGTTCGACGCCAGTGAGATAACCGGTCTCACAGTTGACCCACTCAATCCATCAGTGCTTTACGCATCTGCCATCAGCTTGCCTAGTCATGTTAAGACAACTAACGGCGGCGCTACCTGGGTGGGAAGTGGCTCATTGACCTACACTATTGACGGTGTTGTCGTCTACGCGCACATCACTGCTCTGGCCATTGATCCAGTTAATCCTACAATTCTCTACGCAGCGACTTTCGGAGGCGGAGTTTTCAAAAGTACTAACGGCGCGGCGAATTGGAGTCAGAGCAATACGGGGTTAACAAGAGTTAATGTTAATGCCGTGGCTGTCGACCGCAACGCCCCGGCGATCTTGTTCGCGGGCACAACGATTGGCGGCGACGCCTTCGCCGCCAGGTTCAACCCGTCAGAGTCAGCGCTGGAATACCTGGTCAATTTCGGCGGAAACGGACACGACCAGCCTTCTGGCGTTGCGTTGGATGCAGACGGTAACGCCTATATAGCAGGGACGACCACCTCTCCGAACTTCCCCCTAGTGAACGCGTTTCAGTCCGTGCAGGGGAATTCATTCGGTGACGCCTTCGTCGCAAAGCTAAGCAGCTCCGGCACGAACTTCGTCTATTCAACCTATCTCGGTGGGAGCAGCACGGATTCGGCGAACGGCATCGCTGTTCGCGAAGGAAGCGCGTACGTTGTAGGTCATACGTACTCGCCTAATTTCCCGGTGGCAAATGCCTTCAAGCCCGTTCTCGCTCAAGATGACAAAGATGCCTTCGTCACTAAGCTAAATGCCTCCGGCTCTGCCCTCGATTTTTCTACTTACCTCGGCGGCAACAATGGGGACGAGGCATTTGGTGTCGCCGTCGACTCCCTCGGAGGCGTCTACATCACGGGTTCTACCACTTCCTCGGACTTTCCCACATTGGCAGTGCCACAGTCCACCTACGGCGGAGGTACGTCGGACGCCTTCGTTACGGAATTGAATGCTGCAGGCACTCAGCTCGTATACTCAACTTATCTGGGAGGAACCAGTAGCGAACAGAGCAACGGTGTCGCGGTTGATCCTTCGGGCAACGCTTACGTCATCGGCGCGACATCATCCAACAACTTCCCAACGGTAAATCCATTTCAGGCAGTGCGTAGGGGCAACGACGCTTTCTTCACTAAGATTGGCCCGGTAGGCCCCACTGACAAGCGTACAGTTCACGAGAGTCAATACCTGGTAAACGAGAACGTCACTGGCGCCCAAGTCATCGTCAGCCGTACCGGGGTCACGTCGAGCGGGACCACGGTGGGCTACACAACCGTCGACACGTCAGGTTCAAACAACTGCAGCGTAATTAATGGGAACGCATCGTCGCGATGCGACTATCAGACTACAGTGGGGACGTTGCAATTCGCCTCCGGCGAAACTTCCAAGACGATCTCCATTCCCATCATTGACGATTCTTACGCGGAAGGCAGCGAGAATTTTACTATCACGCTGAGCAACGCCACTGGAGCCAGCCTCGGTTCCCCCAGCACCGCTACTATCACAATCAATGACAACGAAACGGTCAACGGCCCTAATCCAATCGATCAAGCTGGTTTTTTTGTGCGGCAACACTACATAGATTTTCTCAATTGGGAACCCGACGCGGGTGGCATTGGGTTCTGGAGCGATCAGATTACCTCATGCGGAACGGACATAGCGTGCATTGAGTTAAGGCGGATCAACGTCTCGGCCGCCTTCTTTATCTCGATCGAGTTTCAACAGACTGGCTATCTGGTCTATCGAATGTACAAAACTGCCTACGGCAATCTGGCGGGAACGCCGGTGCCTGTCAGGCTCAACGAGTTTCTGCCCGATACACAGCAGATTGGACTGGGAGTAGTGGTGGGACAGACCGGCTGGGAGCAGGTGCTGGAGAATAACAAGCAGGCCTTCGCAGCGGTCTTTGTGGCGCGATCGCGTTTTACCACTGCCTATCCGACAGCGCTGACATCGGAGCAGTTTGTTGATGCGCTCTTTACGAAAGCTTGGGTGACGGCATCGGCAGGTGAGCGAATGGCTGCGATCGGTGAGTTTGGCGGAGCGCCGACTACCGCAGACATGGCGGCACGGGGGAGGGCACTGCGGCGGGTGGCTGAGAACCAAGTCTTTGCGCAGCAGGAGTTCAACAAAGCGTTCGTGCTGATGCAGTATTTCGGCTACCTGAGAAGAAACCCAAACGATGCGCCTGAGGCGACGTTGGATTTTCAGGGCTACAACTTCTGGTTAGCAAAGCTGAACCAGTTCAATGGCAACTTCATCAACGCCGAAATGGTGAAAGCGTTCATCGTCTCCGGCGAGTACCGCCAACGCTTCGGACCTTAACGGCAGTAAGCAGACGGCAGTCGGCAGGAGTGGAAACGGGCACCTCACGATCCTGTCTCCACGACCTGCCATCCATCACATCCCTCGACCCTCTGAGCACCATTCTTTTCTCTGCTCAGACCAGTCACAATTTCCTCACTTTAAAAAAACTTCTGGGTTTTGTGCGGGCCGTTGAGATTGCGAATCGTGAAGGTGAGGTGTCGTGTGCTGCGAAAAGAAATAACGATCCACGAAGCTACACGAACGAACACTAAATCTTGTTAGTGTGATAACCCTGTCAGAACGGCGAGCGGTAGCGACCCGGTCTGATCTGCGGCGGCTTTCAGCGAACCCTCTGTCAGAATCACCCGGCCGCATACTTCCCAGTTGAGACCTGGTCGCTACCGCTCGCCGTTCTGACAGGCGCCTGCTGGCGCTCGAAGGGTGTGGCCTTGCCCCGAGCCATCTGCCGCTGCACTAGTTCGTTCGATTTTGTAAATCGTGTTTTCAAAACTTCACTTCTTTTAGAATCGTGTTGTCGGGATCTAACTTAACGGTTACAGGTGCGGCGTCCAGGCGTAGCTCCTGAATTGTTTCCTTGCCAGCCGGGTTGAGGACGATTCGCCGCCTTCCATTCCTTGTGATGAGGTCGACAGGAATCGAATTTGGGAAGGACGGTTCGGGTTGTAGCTGTTTGAGGTGCAGTCTGATAGTTCGCCGTTTCTTACTCCACTGCCATAAAAGCTCGTATTGCGGATGCCCTGGTCCGTAGATCCAGCTCTGGAAAAAGGCACGAAGATCTGTGCCGGATGTTTCCTCAAGCGCGGCACGAAGGTCCTCAGTACTCGCGTGTGAGTTCTTGTGTCTGGTGTAGTAAGTCCTCACGCCCTCGAAAAAAGCCGCATCGCCCAGAGAAGATCGGAGCATGTGCAGAACCCAGGCGCCTTTCTGGTAGTTGTTTGCATTAAGCAACTTGAACAAGTCTTCAGTTTCGTTGTCAAAGATGGGGGTGCGAGTCTTCTCGGCGTAGCGAAAATACGTTTCGCCTGCCTGCCGCATATAGTCTCGAAAAGGCAGCTGTCCCTCATGTCTTTCAACAAACAACCCTGCGAAATAGGTGGCAAATCCCTCGCTTAACCAGAGATCCGCCCACGTCGATCCTGTTACGGAATCTCCAAACCACTGATGGGCGATTTCGTGGGCGACAAGCGTGACAAGTCCGCGGCGAATATTGAAAACGTTGCTGATTGGCTGAATTCCAGGTTTCGAGTCGAAGACTGTGCTGCTGAAGACAATTGCGCTGGAGTTTTCCATTCCTCCAAAACGAGTGGATCCGACAATCAAGGCAAGTTTTTCATAAGGGTAAGGAGCTATTGTCTGGCTAAAGAATTTGAGCGATGGACTTGCCGGCGCAAAACCCTGCATCGCGAATTGTCGATTAGACTGCGGTACGTAGTAAGAAAGCGATGTTGCGGCAAGTTTCGACGGTTCGATTTTCGCAAACTGTCCTGCGGCGATGATCATGCAGTATGGGGGGATGGGGGCGCTTTCGGTATATGTCCAGGTCCGGGTCCCTGGCGAGATTGTTTGGACCTTAGCCAGACGGCCGTTCGCCACCACCACATTTCGCTCAGGCGCCGTCACCTTGAAAGTGACGGTGGCCTTGGCTGAAGGGTGATCCAGAGTGGGGATCCAGTTGTGAACGCGGTTGGGCCAGTTGTCTCCGACGGCAGATGGTCTTCCGTCCTTGTCGGGCATCAGGATGAGGCCGTCTTTTGGTTTGCCGTAGTAATCGATGGACACGACGACCCGCGTACCTTTTGTAAACTCCTGAGAAAGGCTCAGATTGATCTTGCCGGTAGCGTGGTCGAATCTGGCAGCACTAGCGTTAACACTCACCGACTTGACAGTCATATCGCCAAAATCAAGATCAATTACAGCCAGGCGTTCTTTAAGAATTAGAATAGTTATTTCAGCCCGGGCCCTGGTAATGGCAGTTAGTTGATCATCAAAGGTAATGTCTACTGAATAGTGCAGCGGCCGCCAACCATCGACCAGGCGTTCCTGGCGTGCGCCGAGCGCCCAGATCGTGGTCGAACAGAAGACTACGATGGCTAAGATCGATGTACGGAGTCTAAGTTTCATGGGTACTCCGGGTTGTGTGACTAGTGTTGCTCTTTAAGTACAATCCAGCGATTGAGTGTTCCAAAGCCAGTTAATCTACAGAACCGGGAGCGACTTAAGAGCGATCCACGAAATCACACGAACGGACACGAAGAGAGGCCTGAGTTCGAGTCATTTCGTGTCCTTTCTTGGATCGTTTCTTAATTTCTTATAATGGCCCACTCGTTTTCAGCAGCCTGCCAGGGAAGAGGACCTCTTCAACGTATTCCAAGCATCAGGAGCGCCGAGCGATCCGATACATCCCTTTCTTCCGACTCAAACCATTGCCGATAGGGTAAGAGCTCCTGGTCGTTAACGGGGCGATTGCCCAGTAGCGCTGCTGGTGTCCGCTCGAAGGCCCTGTCGGTTAGAGCTAGATGCGCTTTCCGCACAGTAAGCGATTCAGGTTTAGCCAGGGCTTCTTCTGCGGCTTCCACGCTGGGATAAAAATCTTCGTAAGCCAGTAGATGCCAAACGGTATCCGGTCCCTGGCCATCGACCGCCAGCACGCGTAGTAAGCCATAACCGCTCTCAACTTGGAAAATAAGATCATCGCCGGGGACGAAGGTTTGTGCCATGCCGCTAACCCATATCAAACTTTAAGCAAAAGCTGAGCATAACTGCCGAACCCTTTGGAGACCAATGTCTCCGGTATCAATGCAAATCCAGATTCGCAAATCCAGAGTTTGCTCAAAAGTGGTGTTCAGCAATAGAAGCAGTAAAACGATCCACTAAATATCGCGAAGTAAGTCGAAATAGGCATCAATTTAGTGCGGTTTCGAGTAGTTTCGTGGATCGTGTTTGTTTTTCCGCAGTTTGTTAGAATTAGGCTCCATCAATGAGCCAGTTCGATTCAAGCAAAGATTACTACGCGGTGCTGGGTGCAGACGAACGCGCATCACGCCCCGATATCGAGAGACTGTACAAGCGACTAGCCGCTCATCTTCATCCGGATCGCGGGGGCAGCGAAGAGGATATGAAGACTCTTAACGAGGCCTATGGAGTACTGAAGGATGAAACGATCCGTCGCGACTATGATGCCCAACGACGAAAGCCCCGGGCGCCAGTCTTTCCTCCCGCGTCAGCTCCTCCTCCTCGAGATATCGGAGTATTTGGCCACTGCCTGAGCGCTCTTCTTTGTCTGCTGGTAGGCCTGTTCTTGTTGTTTTTGGTTCGCTTTCAGTGGATCTGGTTTCTGTGGCCTCTGGCACTACTCGCGCTTTTCGTCATTCTTTTCGGAGTGATGATGGCACGAAGTGCGATGGTTGCGGTTAGTGCATCACTCCCCGTTGGGCACCCATTTCGCCGGTATGCTCTAGTGCAGGAGGCGATGTTTTGGAGTGCGGTGGCGGGCGCGGGATACGGCATCTATCTTCTCTTCACCAACGTGTGAGAGGGCAGCCTGGCGAGCAGTATATGACCGTAACAAGACTTGATTTACTCTTTCTTGAAGTGAACAACCTGGAGGACTCGCTGGCGTTCTACCACGACGGAATGGGTTTCGAAATCGAATCACATAACCCCGAAAGCGATCCGCCCATGGCGACGTTACGCGCGGGCCGGTTAAGAATTACCCTTGCCCAGAATCTGGAGACGATGCTGCGACGTGGGCGTGGCGCTCATTTTTTTCTCGGTGTCGAGAATGTTGACGAATATTACGAGCGTCTGCGAGAGCGCGGAATTGGGTTGAAACCGCCGATCGAAGAAGGCTGGGGGGGACGGTTTATCACCTTGGAAGACCCTGACAAATATCGCTTCTTCTTCGTCACCTGGAATAAAAATGGCTATGAGGGTTGAATCCCGTGCCGCCCC
>JACCUI010000169.1 GCA_013811945.1 Pyrinomonadaceae bacterium
CCTTCTCGTAGTGCCCGAAAACGACCGACGTTTTCATGATCCCCTCCCGTTGCTCTGCTGTGATTGCTCCCAATTGGCTTCGCGGCGGGACGATTTTTGCGCGTTCCACGATGCCGGGCTTCCCATCTTCTTCGAGCATTGAGACGAGTGCCTCGCCCACCCCAAGCTCAGTCAGCACGGACTCAACATTCAGTTTCGGGTTCTGCCGGAAAGTCTGTGCCGCCGCGTGCACCGCTTTCTGATCGCGAGGGGTAAATGCGCGTAAAGCATGTTGCACCCGATTCCCGAGTTGCCCCAGGACGACATCGGGAATGTCGAGGGGGTTCTGGCTCACGAAGTAGACACCCACACCCTTCGACCTGATCAAACGCACAACCTGCTCAATCTTTTCCTCAAGCGCCTTTTCGATATCAGCAAACAGCAGATGCGCTTCATCGAAGAAGAAGACAAGCTTGGGCTTTTCCGGATCGCCTACCTCCGGGAGCCGCTCAAACAGCTCCGAAAGCAACCAAAGGAGGAAAGTGGAATAAACCTTCGGCGACTGCCGCATCAGCTTTTCCGCCGCCAGAATGTTAATCACGCCACGCGAGGCGTGCGTCTGAATCAAATCATCCAAGTCCAGCGCCGGCTCACCGAAAAACTTGTCAGCGCCCTGCGATTCCAGTGCGAGCAGGTTCCGCTGGATTGCCCCCGCGCTTGCTGCTGAAACATTTCCATACTTTGTCTTAAATTCCGCCGCATGGTCTGCGACATATTGCAGCATGGACCGCAAATCCTTCAAATCGAGGAGAAGCAGCCCATTGTCGTCTGCGATTTTGAAGACCATGTTGAGCACACCTTCTTGCGTGTCATTTAGGTCAAGCAAGCGCCCGAGCAGGAGCGGCCCCATTTCAGAGACCGTCGCCCTCACCGGGTGACCCGTTTCCCCAAACACGTCCCAAAAAGTGACGGGGGATCCCTCCGCCTTCCAATCGACTATTCCGAGTTCATCCACCCGCTCTCGGACTCTGGTGTTATTCCCGCCCGGCTGGCTCACTCCGGCCAAATCCCCTTTTACATCAGCCAGGAAAACAGGAACTCCGCGCGCGCTAAAGCCCTCCGCCAGCGTCTGCAGCGTAACTGTTTTCCCGGTGCCGGTCGCGCCGGCAATCAAGCCATGCCGGTTCGCCATCTTCGGCAACAAAAAAATGTCGCGGCCGGCTTTTGCGATCAGAATTGGATCATTCATAAAAGCTTCTATTGACGCTCGGCTGCCGCCTTGTCCGTGACAAGACCAGCGCTAAATAAACGCCCGACGCCGTCAACGTTCAGCGGTCGCGTTCTGGGTCAGCTCTTCCTCAGGCTGAACGTCCGGAGGAAGAACATCGATCGGCGCAGGCTCGACCCTAACAATTTTGAAATGGCCACCGCCCTGTTCCTCACTCAAGCTCACAGTGTCACCCACCTTGTGGCCGAGCAGGGCCTGCCCGATCGCAGTCTGGTATGAGATGATACCGTGATCTGGATCACTATCCCACGCTCCGAGAATTGTGTACTTCTCCTCCTTCTCCGAGTTCACGCCTCGCAAGGTGACAACGGACCCAATGGATACCTGTGAAAGGTCCGGGTTGTCAAAGTCCGTCCCGCGCGCGCGGTGCAACATCGCTTCCAACTCCGACTTCCTGCGCATGAGCACCGCTTGCATTTCTTTCGCGGCTTTGAATTCGAAATTTTCCCGCAAGTCGCCGTAGGAACGGGCTACCCCGATTTCCTTGCTATTTTCGGGAATCTTCTTGTTCACCAACTCTTCAAACTCCGCTTTGCGCTTGTCGAGACTGCTCCAGGAAACAACGAGGGACTCGGTCCGCTCTTCTTTCTGTTCGCCGGTTATAACGCTTTCCAGCTCGGGATAAAGTTTGATGACGCGCGCGAGCAACGAGCGCTTAGTTAGTTCATCGAACACCGGCGTGAGCATCAGGCGGCGCATCGCGTCACGAGCAACGCTCGCCTCCGACCCCGCGAACATGTCTGGAATCAACTCGCGGTCCTCCAGCACGAGATCGCGCAGCTTGCTCCCACGGCTGTTCTCGTTGTGCTGATCGCGTTCCAAGGCGGACAGAATGGCGCCGAGCAAATCCGGCGTGACAAGATCCCGCCATTCGCCTGCGCGCTCCTTACAGAGCCAGGTCAAAGCCTCGCTTGTGACAGAATGCTCGCGGATACCTCGGTAGATAAAAGCGCGCAGCTCCGCCTGCTGCCCTGCCTCCACAAAGACTCGCGGGATCTGCGAAACCGCGCGGGCGTGATTGGATTGCATCAATTGCAAGGCACGCACCGTCCATTGCGGCCCGAGGGCGGCCGGTAGAATTTGTAGCACCCGCCGCTCCTTCGCGGAAGGCAGCTTCGGGAGAATCGTCGTCAAGCGCGGTTCCTCATCGGAGACCAGGCGCGCCAGGGTCGTGCCGGGATCGGTGCTCTTGAGATCCGGACAACGCTCCAGCAGATCGTCGCGTGCGATGACCAGCTCAAAAGCTAGCGCCGGATTGAACCGCTGGTTCCGCACCGCTGCCTCCTCAATTGCGTTCACGACAGGTTGTAATTGCGCGACCGGATCCGAAAATTCGCCGTGTAGCTTGATGATTTGATCAAGGGCGGTCGCCTGCTCCTTCGGCTGTCGCGCTTGATTAAAAAACGTGACCAATTCATCTGAACGAGACACCTTTTCGGTGCGCAACTGAATGGGCTCTGTCTTCTTCGCGGGAATGTGAAAGTAACCCTCTTTCTTGAGCGTTTTTGTGGTCGAACTCCACCAGCGCTTCCATTCCGCCTCCGTGAAGAGATCGCCGATCATCCACTGACTGATCTGCGAAAGCGTGGCCTGTCCCCCGAGACTTTCGAGGATGTTTCGCACCACCGCCGCCGGATCTTTTTTCAACAAGGTTTTAACGGCGCTGAGGTTCGTCGCTTTGCGGGCCAGGAAATGTTCTGGCGGGATCGAGGTCAGATTTTCTGCCGCATAGGAAAGCTGCATCGGGTGCGCTTTCTTGCCGTGAAAGTCGATCACAATTTGGTTGAGCAGAAGATTCCACTCGGAGACGCGCCCAAACCCCCAGCTCTTATGCAAGCAGTAGGTGCCGGGTTTTAGTTTCTCCAGTTGATCGGCTGACTTCGGAGTCAGCTTTCCGGCTTCGACAAGTTTCTCAAGTTCTGAATCCATTCGCGAGGCGCTTAAGCTACGAAGAAGGCTTCGCCGGGCCAGTAATATTCCTCGGCACGAAAGACTCTGAGTCGGCTTGGCTCTCAGGATGTAAGGTCAACTCCGGCAGGCGATAAAGTTCAATATGGATCGCCGACCAACATTTCATGGTTCCGGGCTCCGGCTCGAACCGGAGCGACCGCACCGAAGTGCGCGCGCGACCTTCAAGAAAACTCGAGAGATCCTCTTGTGATGCCAGCAGAGGTTGCACCGGAAAACCTGCGGCCGCCATCGTCGGCACCAGCTGGCCTGTGTGGCGTCCGTTCTGCGCATCGGTAAGCACAATGCTAACCCGAGCCGGTTGCGCCGCTGTGGACCGCAAAACGCCACAGAGGGTCGGCTTGAAAAAGGCTCGCAGTTCAATGGAACAATCAGCGGCGTCCGGCAGGGCGATCTCCTCGCCGAAACGCACCTCGCGTCTCTCAAGACTCTCACGAATAAGTTCACCCGCGGGTTGCACACGACGGCGGCGGAGCAGCACGTAATCACCAGCGCGGCGCACCACGGTGTAGCGGCGAGGAAGTTCTTCGAGGA
>JACCUI010000214.1 GCA_013811945.1 Pyrinomonadaceae bacterium
AGCCAGTGTCGAAGCTGATGGCAGGCTCACGATCTCGTGCTCAACAATCAATGGTTGCCCATAGTCCGTTACCTGTTTTCCCTTCCTGGACTTTGGACCTTGGACTTTGGACTTTGGACTCGGAAGCGCGCCGAACGGCAGATATTGCAGCGCACCGTCAGCTACGATCACAAGCCGTTTACCTTTCAACTGTGCCGCCACCGGGTCGAGCAATATACTGCTCAAGCGACCGGCCACTTCCGCATACTCCGACTCGACCTTGTCGCTCGTCGTCCATTGTTTGCCATCGCTTAGGAGGCTGACCGCGCGTCGTACCTCTTTGTCGATCTCAGAGCGTTTGGGCAACTCGAAACTTTTGATCGAAGTCGGAGTCACGGCCCACAGATAGCTCCTTTCTTCGCCCAGCGCATATTCCAGCAGCAGCGTGTCACTGTCGAGCAACGCTTGAATCTCTTTCAGGCCTAGCGGCGCGGGTTGCGTCAGCGCCGCATAGCGCGGACTACGTTGTCGTATTTGCGCTTGTACGTCTTGAAACTCCGCGGTGAGCGCATCGATCTCCTTCTTCACTGCGGCGACCTGCTCTTCGGTGTGCTTCCCGGTAAGCAGCCGCATCTGACGTTCCGCTGCAACATTGAGTCGTTGCTGCAAAGTACGCTCACGCTGAAGCAGCGAGGGCTCAACACCCTGGCGGATATCTGCGCGGGCTTCGCTCAAAGCCTCAAGCAGAGAGCGGGCGCGCGCGCGTTCGGTGACTTGCAAGGCGAGTGCGTCGTGGCCGTTTACCGGATGTTGTTTGTGCATATGCATTAGCAGATCAATGTAAAGCTCATAAGGCTGCTGCACCGTTGCAAAGTACGAAGCGCGCGATTCCTGCCCAGCGACGGTTGAACGCAACGATTCGCCGATGGCGATGGCTTCTTCAAACGACTGGCGAGCTTTATCAGGCTGGTTGAGAGCGCGATACGCCCTGCCTGACATGGTCAGGGCACTCCGGAGGTACTCGCGGTGGCCAGTCTGCCTGGCGACGTCGGCGGCACGCTCGGCAAATTCGAGTGCTTGCCTGTAATCAGCTTGCGAGAAACGAACAGCCGCCATGCTGTTGAGGGTTTCGGGAATAGATATCCTCGCTCCCATCTCCTCGCTGAGCGTTAAACTCTTTCGTAAATGCTCCATCGCTTGCGCGTAATTACCTTGCAGGCGGTAAGTTTCTCCGATGTTGGTCAGCGCAGTCCGTATCCCTCCCTTACTTCCCATCTTCTCGGCCAACGTCAGACTTTTTTGGTAATACTCCATCGCTTGTGCGAAATCTCCCTGCAAGCGGTAAACTTCGCCTATGTTGTTGAGGGAACCCTGAATACCAGGCGCCTGCCCTATTTCCTCGCGCAGTTTCAAACTTTGCTGGAAATACTCCAGGGCTTTGGTGTAATCACCTTGATCGAAATGAATAATGCCGACAGCGCTCATAGCGGTGGCGATTTGAACCTTATTTCCGATCTCCTCGCTTAGCTTCAAGCTCTTCCGGTAATACTGTAGCGCCTGAGCATAGTTGCCTTGCGAACGATGGATTGCTCCCATGGCGCTTATCGTAAAGATAATCTGCCGCTTGTTTCCCAATTCCTCACTCAGCTTCAAACTGCTCTGGTAATACTCAATCGCGCGAGCCATGTCGCCCTGTGAGTGATACGCTCCGCCGATTTTTTCCAGGGCGTTGGCAATTAGCGGCTTGGCTCGAGCTCCTTCAGCAAAAGTGAGGCTCTTCTGATAGGACTCTAAGGACTGCGCGACATCGCCCCGGGAGCCGTAAACGAGACCAAGAGTCATCACAATGTCTGCCAGCAACGCTTTGTCCTGCAGTGGCTCGGCGAGCTTCAGACTGCCTAGGGAGGATTCCAGCGCCTGGGAGAAATCTCCTTGCAGCCTGTACACAAGACTCATTCTATTGAGTGCGGCAGCGACTTGCGCCTTGTTCCCCAACTCTTGATAGAGGCTCAGACTCTTCTTGTTGTACTCCAGGGCAGGTGCAAAGTTGCCCTGCTGAAAATGAAACATCGCTAGATTCGAGAGTATCTGGGCCACGAGCCCCTTATTCCCGAGCGCTTCAGCTAAGGAGAGGGCTTTCTGGCGATATTCCAAAGCCGACCCGAAATTACCTAACGACTGATGGGCGAAGCCGATGTTGTTCAGCGTACCTATCTCACCCTGTCTGTCCCCTGTCTCTTGATACAGCGCCAGGCTCTTTCGGTAATACTCCAACGCCTTTGTCGGGTTGTTCTGCTGGTTGCTGTAAACCGACCCGATGACGTTCAATGAGTCGCCGGCCTTCATCTTCTCGCCCAACTGCTCTCTCAGCGTGAAGCTCTTCTGTAGATACTCCAACGCCTGTGCGCTGTCGCCCTGCCAGTAGAAGATAAAACCGATGTTGTAGAGGAAGTCGCCGACCCCGGACTTGTCGCCGATCTGTTCCGCGAGTGGGAGCGCGAGGCGCGAAATCGCAAGGGCCTGCGGGTAGTTTTTCTGACTGCGAAACACTCTGCCGTGTTCGTAAAGCGCGCGCATAAACGGCACCGTGACCAGCTCTTTTTCCTTCGCCAGCAACGCGGCGCGCTCTTCGTCAGTTTTGGTTGCAGCCAACACGGCGGCGAACTCTCTGGCGCGGTACTCCAACTTCTCCCGCGGCGTCGCGGCCCGCAAAGCTTCGACCCTCACCTCGTAGCGCCCTATCACCCGTAAGCCCTCGACACTCATCTCGTAATGCCCAGCCGCCGCCTTCTTTTCCAGCGAGCGCACTTCCAGACGGTAATCTCCCGCTGCCTTCGCCACCAGCAACACGGGCTCAGGCCCGCGCGTGCCGTTAGGGCTGTCAACCTCGGCGACCTGCTTTCCTTCGGGGTCGAACAACACGACGACCACGTCAACGCCACGCTGTTCGACGATGGCATGCAGAAACTGTCCCGCAGTCAGACTAATCGAGTAAGCATGAATCTGCCCCCCAGCGAGTTCGCGCTCGATGGGCTTGCCCTGCTCGAGTTCACGAATCTCTGGCGGATTCTGCGCTAAGCTAAATGACCAAAGGGAAAGTATAAGGATGATGATCCACGACCCGTGGCGATTGGGATTTCGCATGTGCGGGGCTCCTTGGAGGTTAAGCAAAACAGTCGCTGATAGGTTGCCATCTAAATTGAACCCTAGAGGTGGCGGCGAGATAGATCCTCCTCTTGTGGTTCGGGAAAACGTCGAGAGAAAGAAAGCGCCCGCGCAGGATCAAGCGATGATGAATCGCATTGTGCCCCGGCGCGCGCGGCTTTGCAATGTCCTCAGCTTTGGGGTCAGCACGTGCCTGCTTACTGCTTCAGTCGTCGCGAACCATCAGCGTGAGCCAATGCGGCCATAACTGAAAGCGACTCCTGGCAAAGCGCTGCTGCAGCATGCGTGCCAAGGGAAAGCCAAGCCTCACCAGTGGATTTTTGGGACGGGAGAAAGCCAAAATCTCGTACCAAACTGAATCTGCACCGGCGTGCCATTCGATTGTGAAGCGCTCCTCCCCACATTCGACGTGATCAGGCAGAGTGCCATAGGCAAACCCGAATCTCTTCAAAGGCGCGTCTTCGTTGATAAGATAAACGATTCGAGCGGCGCTGAGAGACCAGAAACCAAACGCTTTCGCTTGGATGGCAACGGTTGCACCCACCTCAAGCGGTGTTTCATCTGGCACTATTTTCACCCAACCGAGGTCAAACTGCTTCCAGTTTCGCAGCGCCGCGAACGCACGCTCGTAAGTCCCCTTTCCCGTGCCTAGCATGATGAGATTGCGATCAACATTGTAACCCGGCGGAAGTTGGCCTGCGGTAGCGCCGACTTCGGGGTAAAACGGCAGCTCGCACTGAGAAGAAATAAATCGTCGAATTGTTTCTGGGGAGGGTTGGCGAAGCAAGAACATTGGTGAGAGCCCGCGAAGCGCGGCGAAAGCACAAAGCCTGGGGCGTGAGCCCCAGGTTAACCACAAAACAAATTTCATAGCCCGTGAAGCGGCGACAGTGCCCTGTCAGAACAGGAAGCGGTAGCGACCTGGTCTGGTTGGCTCTCAGCGAACTAGATAGAGATCGTTGAATAAGACCCGCACTAACAAGATCATTCATCTGCTGTCGCCCGCTTCGCGTGCTCGCAGACGTTCTTCGATACGCTACCTAGGGTTCCGCTTCGCTCCACCCTAGGCTTTATGCTTTCGCCACGCTTCGCAGGCTCTAAATCCGCTTCGCCTAGTCCTTTGTCTTCTTGTCTCCTGCTGAAGCCACTCGGGCCCGCGGATGATGTTTATCATAGGAAGAACGCAGATGGCGATCGGTGATGTGTGTGTAGATCTGAGTGGTAGAGATATCGCTGTGACCCAGCAACGCCTGAACCGAACGGGAGTCGGCGCCATTCTGTAGCAGGTGCGTGGCAAAGCTGTGTCGCAATGTGTGGGGCGAGATGTCCCTCACTCCCGCTTTGGCTGCGTAACGCTTAATCATGGACCAGACAAACTGCCTCGTCAGTGGTTTACCGCGATTCACAAACATGTACGCTGACGTCGCCTTCCCGTAGTTTGCTTTAACACCACCGTACTGCTGCAGCCAGTGAACCGCACTTTTCCCGATTGGAACGCAGCGCTCTTTGCTTCCTTTGCCGTGGCAAACTACCAGCCCCGAGAGAATATCCACCTCCGCCTGTTTTAATGAGACCAGTTCGGACACGCGCAGTCCGGCACCATACATTACTTCCAACAGCGCTCGGTCCCGAATGCCCTCCTCTGTCGAAGTATCGGGCGCGGCAAACAACTGGTCGATTTCGTCTTCAGTTAGAAATTGAGGCAGATAAGCAAAGCGCTGCGGCGTATCGAGATCTTCGGTCGGGTGGTTTTTAGTGTGGCCGTCGAGCATGAGAAAGCGAAAGAACCCGCGCGCCGCGCTGACGGCCCTGGCCACTGAAGGTGGCGAGAGGCCTTCTCGGGAAAGTCCTGCGATCCAGTGCCTCAAGTCCTGTCGGGTTAACTCCTGGATTGGCTTAGCTGTGCGGGTGGCCCATTTCTCCAAACGCGCAAGATCTCTCGCGTAACTCTCGAGTGTGTTACGAGCCAGGCCCTTCTCAACCTGGATGTAGGTCAGAAATTCTTTGACTAGATCGCGCTGTGAAGTTGTCTTTTTCAAGTCGCTATTCTGAGTCAAGCCTAAGACCACCGATGTTGATTTGAAACCGGAAGTTCAGAGTTCAACCTTCAGGTTGTGGCCTGGCGCTACGGACAAGCTAAAGCTCGAACTCTAAACTGCTTGAACTCTAAACTTATTATAGACGCAAAAAGTTGTATGGCTTAGCTATTCGTAACGCAGGCACTCGATGGGGTCGAGGCGCGAGGCTTTGCGGGCTGGCCAGACACCAAAGATCAGACCAACGCCGATTGAGACGCTGAGACCTGTAATCACCGCCCAACTGGGAATTGATGCGGGCAAGCTGGGAACAAGCAACATGACGATTTTGCTTATGCCGACAGCCAAAACGACACCCAGAATCCCACCCAGAAACGTGAGGGTCATCGCTTCAAAAAGAAATTGACGCACGATGTCTTTCCGGCGTGCGCCTAACGCTTTACGCACTCCGATTTCCTTCGTCCGTTCCGTGACGCTGACCAACATGATATTCATCACACCAATTCCGCCCACCAGGAGTCCCAGGCTGGAGATCGCAATCGCGATCAGGCCTACCATTGCCGTGATGCTGTCAAACTGTTCGATGAACTTGTCTGCCGTTTTGATGTCAAAATTATTCGAGTCGCCGAACTTCACGTTGCGTCGTCGCCGCAAAATTTCCTCGGCTTGCGTCAACGCCTCGGTCACTTGCCCTGAACGGCCGCGGATAACTAAGAGTAAATAACCTTTAGCCGGTGCAACCTTCTGCGCTGTGCGGAGAGGAATGAAGATGGCATTGTCTTCTTCGTTCTCGCCGAAGAAACCGGCCTTTCGTTTTTCCAATACCCCGACAATCTCGAAGTTATAACCGCCCATACGGACCTTCGTTCCGGAAATCTGATTCTGGCCTGGGAAGAGCGCATCCGCGGCGTTGACCCCAATCACAATTACGTTGGCGCGCTGCTGATCGTCCAGATCAGTTATGAACCGGCCTTCTTTGAGAACGATGTTGGTGATGTCTGCATAGTTTGACGAAACGCCTTGCGTGTTTCCCCAGCGGTAATTGTGTCCCTGGTAAGTGATGTTGTCGTCAAAAGGGCCGCCGCTGTAGCCAATGTTTGGCGCCACCTCAGCTATTTCGTCGACAGCGCTTGCTTGCGCCTTGATGGCCTCGGCGTCGGCCACTGTCAAAGGCTTGCGCGTTCGTTCAGAGCGATCCTCGCCGACGCGGGGTCCGGTTGAAAGATGAAACGCATAGATGTTGTTGGTCCCGTATTCCTCAATGATAGAAACGATGTTCTGGCGCAGACCGGTCAAAATAGAGGCGATGATTATGGCGGTCATTACTCCAATCACAATTCCCAGCACGGTGAGAAAACTACGGAACTTGTGCGCGCGCACACTATCCAAGGCCATCACCAGCGTTGCGCGTAAGACGCCTTGAGGAAGTTTTAGTTTAAGTTTCATGTAACTGGAATAACTACGAATTTCTGCCGCCTGCCCTGCTTACGGGCGTCTGAACTACGTCGCCTGCGTTAGCGCCAGAATCGGATCGAGTCGAGCCGCTTTGAATGCCGGATAGATGCCGGCAATCATGCCAATCGCCGTGGACACAATAATTGCCAACAGAATGTAGCCAACCGTGATGGTCATGGTGATCGACGCGAGAGTCGTGATTAATTGCGTCACCCCCCACGCCAGTAGTAATCCAAGTAGCCCTCCCAAAACGCAAAGGATAGCCGACTCAATCAGAAACTGGAGCAGAATTTGTTTCCTGGTTGCGCCTACCGCTTTGCGCAACCCCACCTCAAAAGTTCTCTCAGTGACACTAACCAGCATGATATTCATCACCACGATGCCGCCTACCACGAGCGTGATAAGAGTAATCGGCACGACAACTGCGGCAATGCTGCCCGTAAACTGATCGATCTGGTTGTTGAGTTCTTCGACATTAACGACCCCGAAATCGTCCTCTTCATTGCCCTTCAGTGCATGCTTGTTTCTCAGCGCCACGCGCGCGTCTTCAAGTGCCCCTTGAAATGTTTCACGGTTGCCGGTCTTTCCGTGTATCTGAAGATTATTGCGGCCGAAGATCTGCATTTGCGTGGTGACCGGAAGATAAATATGACGGTCAAAAGAATCGCCGAAGAATGAGCCACGCTTTTCTTCAACGCCCACTATCCGCATCGGCAACCCACGTACTTTCAAAATCTTGCCTACCGCGCTCGTGTGAGGGAAAAACTTCTCTCTGATATCGGCGCCCAGGACGCACACGAGGGCTGAGCGCTCAACTTCATCGGGCCAAATGAATCTACCGTCCTCAACAGTCTTATCCTCGATGTCTACCATGTTAGCGCTGACGCCGATGATGCGGGCGCCAGGAAACTCAATTCCGTCCTGCTTGAGATCCGTTCCACCATTGGACTGAGCTCCCACTTCGCTGCACGAACCGCAGTGGTCGCGGACCCACTCATAATCCTCCCAGGTGAGGTTCTTGTTGCGCCGGTTACGAAGCTCGAATTCCTCATCAGACATGCGGCCATGAAAAGCCATGCGGGCGATCATGAAATGGTTGCTGCCCAGGACCTTGCTCACCTTTTCGACGACGTAGGTATTGAGGCCGCTGATCGACGCCCCGACCACTACCACCGAAGCGACGCCGATGATGATCCCTATCAGAGTCAAAAACGCGCGAAGTTTGTGGGCGAAAATCGATTGCAGGGCAATCTTCAGGGCGTCAGAATAGAAGGAGAAAAGGGCTTTCATGATTTGGCCAGGTGCGTGGCGGCAACCCCGCGTATCTGGCTGTACGACAGATCTCGCGAGAAAGTTTGTGGACAATGCTCGCCATGCGTTCCCGCTTCGCCCCGGCGATTTACCTCGCTGATGAGCAGGAGAAGGTCACACAACGTTAACGGGAAAGCCTGAGACTTATTAACAGTTAAGTCAGTTCCCCGGCCGGCTCAGCGGTTGGTTTAAGCGCAAACTTGTCCGCCCAGCGGATTCGCCCGGTCACTTGCATCACCACAAACAGCGTAACGACCGAGCCCGTAGTGATTGCCAATCCAGTGAAGCCCTTCAGGAAAAACGCGTAGGAGAACATTACCAGGTAGATGAACTGTGCCAATGCAGCCTCCCTGCTGGCGAAATGCAATCCAACCACGAGCCGAAGGTAACTGACGACCAGGAAAACCGAGACGGCAGCTGAAATCGCAAACGCCACGTGAATTGATACGTGGTCAACAAGGTAGGCAAGCAGTAGGTGAAATGAAAAGAAGGCCGCAGCCAGGAAGAAGTAGTTCATTGGGTGCAGCTCGATTCTACGCATGGTTGTGATGATGAGCATGATGAAGAAAAAGAAGAAGAGGGAAACAGGTGCGAATAGACTGATCCTTCCGGCAAGTGGCCCCGGTTGCAGCTTCTCCGGCATTACCATGGCAATCTGATATCCGGACAACAAATTCTTGAAAGACCAGGTCAGGTCCCAGCCCTTGTCAGTCTCAAGCTTGTGGGAAGGCGATAGGGTGTTGTCAGGAAAGTCGATGTCCTTGAAGTTTGTTTTCATCCTGAGGCTGAAGTCGCGAACTTGCATGACATCCTGACCTCCAAAGCTATAGCGCCACTCGTTCAGCCCCTGGGATCTATATCCTACCGCCAGCTGCACGGCTTTCCCCGCCCCCACCTTGATCCTACCCATCGACGCGCCATCACGGCTGGTTATTGGTACTGCAGTGCCATCTAGCGTGAACGTTAGATCGTCGTACATGGCTTGGGCCGTAGGGAACTTCAGAACGAAATCGACCGCTTCCTCTTTGTCACTCGGGTTGCGAAATCCATAAAGACCCAAGAATGCAACCTTATACGTGCTGTACCAAAGCAAGCCCTTCTGCCGGTGTTCAAGGTCAAGGACCACGTCAATCGCGCTGCTCTCTAAAGATAACGGCGTAGTTATAGGTTCCGGGATCGTTTTAATCATTTTCTTGCCGTTCTCAATGGACTCTTCAGACTTAGGAACGATTCGGGTGAATGAGGCGCTGGGCGGCGCCTGGTTTTGTGGAGAACCCCAGGTCGAGGCCACCCGATTCTCCGCCACCGAATCGAGCGAATAAGTACGCGAGAAGATTGTGCCGCCGAGAATTGCCCAGGCGATTGATGCACAGATGAAGA
This sequence comes from Pyrinomonadaceae bacterium, assembly GCA_013811945.1. Lineage (GTDB taxonomy): Bacteria > Acidobacteriota > Blastocatellia > Pyrinomonadales > Pyrinomonadaceae > PSRF01. The sequence continues at coordinate 9,327 of JACCUI010000214.1, forward strand.
TAAATGCGATGGCTATGATTCGTTTTGTCATGACAGTCTCAGCTCCAATTCGCTCAGTTGATTAATGTCTCATCGCGAATTGCCACAGGAGTGACAACCGCAGTGGGTGCTCTATTTCTCGATCGCGGAGCGCAGGAGGACAATGTGGCAATCCACAGCAATAGTGTGTGAATAGCTACATAAGTGGTTGTTCCTCATGAGTCCTCCTAAATCTCCTGAGAGGCCGTGTCAAAACTGGCCCGCAAAGAAAATCAGAACGATAAGTGCTAGCAATGTCACCGCTCAATACGGAACCGAGAGCGGTAGCGACCGGATCCTACACTCAACCTTGTTTTGGCTTCCGGAAGTTGTAGCCATGGTCAGAGACACGTTGAGCTTATGATCCGGTCGCTACCGCTCGCGGTTCTGTATTGAGCGGCGACAGTTCGAAGTTCATTAATGTTCGCTGATCATCCTCTATAAAGAGTTTTGACACAGCCTTTGTACGCCCTGCTGCCAAAAGTCGTTCTTAGATGAAAAGTGGAGCTCCGCCCACGGGGCTCACGCCCAGGCTTTATGCTTTCGCCAAGACTCGCGGGCTCTAGAGAGTCTTGATCGAATGAGTCAAAGCTCTCAGCTCGTTGCCTCTTTGTAATTAATCTGCACGTACGGGGACGTGGGCAGGCATTTCGAGGTTAATGTCCGGAAAAGAACCCCGGCCGAAGAAAACGTGCCATGCAAACTGGCGGAGTATTGGCAGCCGCAAACTTGCGCAGCCCAGTTCCATCAACGCGGGCTGACGCACATTGGCCAAAGCGCGGCGCATCCACAGTCGCGAAGTGAATCGAGTGCGAAAAATACCCCCGGAATATGCGCTGAGCACTTGCGCGTTTTCCGACTGGAGATACTCCCCTACGACTTTCGCTGCCAGGGTGGAGAGCCGCATGCAGGGATCAAGCCCTCCGGCGGTTAGCGGCGAGACGGCGCCGGCAGCATCACCAACGAGCAGCCCGCGTCTGTTTGAGATGTTTCGCAACACTCCACCAACCGGGATACGCCCACCCCGACGTTCGATCCAGGTTGCATGGCGCAGGTCAATAATCTCACTTAAACTCGTCCGAAATTCTTCCAGGGCTTGAGCTGGATCAAACATGCCCGGGTAACCCCCCACTCCAATGTGGGCTTGTTCGCCATCGTGAGCGATCCAGGCGAGATAACCGGGCGCTAATGCAGGATCCAAAAAACAATGGAGTCGCGGCGGGCCTTGCAGAGGAACATCAGCAAGCACGTCTTCCACACCAACGATCCATTCACTATTGCTTTCCAACTTAAGGTGTCTGGCCACCCGCGAGTTGGAACCGTCAGCACCGATGAGATAACGCGTTTCACCCAACTGGAGCGGGTGCGGCTGTCGAGACGGACTACAAGGTGATCTTTGACAGCGGTATGCCCGGCATAGCTTGTTTTAGGCTGCCAGTCGACATCAGCGCGCAAGCAATGGTCGAGATAGCGTGTATAGAGGCGGCCGATCCTTCCGATACGGAACTCGTCATGCGGACTGCGGAGTTCCAATGAGCGACGTGACGGCGAATAGAGGGTCACGTGCTGCAAAGGCGGTCCCAGACAGTCAGCGGGAATATCAAAATCTTCAATCGTCCGGCGCACGAAAATGCCTGTGGTGTGAATCGACTGTTCGAGAGAGGTCTTTCGATCCACCAGCAACACTCGCAATCCTTGCCGGCCCAGTAGACGTGCGCATTGCAAACCGGCCAGGCCGGCGCCAACAATCACTACATCAGATGTTCTCATGGAAGTTTGCTTTCGCTTTGTTGAAAGGCAGCAGGCCTAAGGTTTACAGTTGAAAGCGAGTTTTCCTATGCAGCGGACTGTTTTCGTGGCCGATTGTGAATCGTGTCAGCCACTCGCCTTCATTCAACAGCAGCGTCGGGTTCGCGACCTCTGCGTGCAGATCGAAAACGAGCTTAGTTGCATACGTCTCGCCTGGCCGGAGGACCTGGGTGAATGGAGTGCCAGCGTTCTCTGACTGCGCCAGGGCCTGGGCGCCATTTTCGGAAGGAGAGAACGTGTGTTCCTGAGCATCAACAATGGTCGCGACGCGGCTATTTGGCGTGAGCGTTCCGTTTCCCCTGGTTGAGCTGATGGTGTTTTCATCAAAACGGGTCTTGATGGTTACGATGTGGTAAAGGCCATCGGCCTTGGACTGGTTCGGACCGTTTCCAAGCGTTTTGGTTTGCCGCCCGTCGAGAATGGAATAAGAGAGATGGCAGTCCAACTCGCAGAAGTATTTTTCCTGGCCGCGGGCAAGTACCGTCTCGCTACTTGTGAACGAGAAGAGCAACAGGAACCCGATGTAGATTGCGCCTACTACAGCGATCGCGCTGACGACAACCTTAGTCCCGGCTAACTCTCCTTTGATGATCGTCTAGAGAAAGATCAGACCGGCAACGAAAAAAAGCAGCCCGGTTCCAAGAAACGCCATCGCGCCAATGGGGTTGCGAGACTTACGCTGGTGTACATTGAGTTCTCCTTTACCTTCCAAGGGATAAAAACACGATAATTGAACATTGCGGCAAAGAGCTTTGCAGTGCAAAGCTCTGGAGCAAAAAAAGGGCACTCCCCGTTAGCGATTCCGCATTTGCTGAATTAACGTCTCCATGTGATTGAGATAACTCTCCAAAGCTCGCCGTCCCGCCGCGCTTAACTTGTATTCGGTCCTGGGGACGCGGCCATCAAAAGACTTGGTGCATGTAAGGTAGCCGGCATCTTCGAGCTTGCGCGCGTGCACACTGAGATTTCCGTCGGTTGTGTTCATCAAGCTCTTAAGGTCACTAAAAGTCAGAGACTCGTTAGCAGCGAGAGCGCTGACAATCCCCAGACGAAGTCGTTCATGAATCAGCCGATCCAGCTCCGGCGCAAGACTTCTGGTTTTTCCTCCTCTGAGTTCACGTAGACCGCTCGCGGCTTGGTTGTGCTTTTTTTGGGTTGCTTGCTTTAGCGCAGAATGCTTAGCCACCGTACCTCCTTGCAATGATGACGCCAAAAACCATATGAAGCCCTCCGAAGCCGGCCGCCAGGAACCAACTAACGAATGCTTGAGGACAGAAAAGTGTGACCGCGCCCAAGGCCATAAAACAGAGACCCATGATGGGAACGATACGCACGGAGAACATCCCTCCGGTGACTACTCCAGTCCCATAAAGCAATAACCAAACGCCGGGGATCGCATTAGTCAAACCCGCCTGGTAGAGCACTACCGTGAGCAAGCCGCCCACGAAGAGCGGGGGTGAGAGACTGAACGCCACCTTACGGCCCGGTCCTGACAGAAGGGGCATCTGCGCCGCTCGCGCTTTTCGATCCATCGACCAACCGGCAATCAAAAGGGAAACCACCGCTTCGGCCATCCAGACTGCCAGCCAAGCCTGAAAGGATGGCTGCCTGCCGGCAATGAAAGCTGAAATAAGCGCCGTGACTCCAATCGCTACCTGGCCCCACCCGGAGATTCCGGTGAAGGCTGAGGCGCGCTCCATCGTCTCGCGGATGTAGCGCAGATTGTCCATGGCGCGATCGTGCAACGCCAGTGGGTGGTCTATTTCTGGGTCGACTAGGCGAATTAAGCTCATCACGAGCAATTATAGGCGGCCGATTCGAGTTTTGTCAAGTACTTTGTGAGGCAAAGTTCCCCTAAAGAATCTGAAACGCGGAGTAGCACAGACTTTAGTCTGTGTTGTCGAACCAGGGCGACAGCATAAAGCCTGGGGTGGAGCGCAGCGGAACCCCAGGTCAACGAACAAATAAAATTCAACTAGCCCGCGATAGCGGGCGAAAGTAGATCAAGGATACTGCTCGTGGAATAATTTAAACGATGACCCCCTTTGTTGCAGCTGTCGAGAGGGTAAGGGAGAGGCCGTAGCCACTCCCTCCCCGTTGTCGCAATGGGGTTGATTCCCCATATTTACCGGCGTGACTATTTCAGTCACCGGGCGACCCCCCAGCGATGGCCCCGGA
>JACCUI010000231.1 GCA_013811945.1 Pyrinomonadaceae bacterium
AGGAAGAGGGAGGACGGCACACGCCGTTTTTCACCGGGTACCGGCCGCAGTTTTACTTTCGGACGACGGACGTGACCGGAGTGGCGAGTTTGCCGGCGGGAGTGGAGATGGTGATGCCTGGCGACAACGTGGCGATGGAGATCGAGTTAATTGCACCCATCGCGATGGAGAAGGGGCTGCGGTTCGCGATTCGCGAAGGGGGCCGCACGGTAGGTGCTGGGACCGTCAGCGAAGTCGTGGAATAGACTTTGAGCTTTGTGCTTAGAACTTTGTGCGCGAGAAAGCGCAGCTAGCTCGAAGTACAGAGAACCAAGTACAAGGAACGAAGTACAAAGATCGATTTTATGCTTAACGAAAAAATCAGAATCAGACTCAAAGCCTACGATCACCGCGTGCTGGACCAATCCACCGCGGAGATTGTGGAAACAGCGAAGAGGACCGGCGCGAGCGTGGCGGGACCGATACCGCTGCCGACGGTGAAGAACAAGTGGACCGTACTCCGGTCCCCACACGTCGACAAGAAATCGCGCGAGCAGTTTGAGATCAGAACGCACAAACGGCTGATGGACATCCTCGACCCGACACCGCAGACAGTTGATGCGCTCATGAAGCTGGATCTTCCAGCCGGTGTGGACGTTGAGATCAAGGCGTTTGGCAGACAGTGAGGAATTTTCGATTTTAGATTTGCGATTTTTGATTGCGGCATCAGCGGAGCGCTTCAATCACAAATCAAAAGTCTGAAATCAAAAATCGAAAATCATGATTAACGGAATCATCGGTAGAAAAATCGGCATGACGCAGCTCTTCGCTGCCGATGGGACGGTAACCCCTGTGACTGTCATCAAAGCGGGTCCATGCGTGGTCGTACAGAAGAAGTCTGCCGCGGGACCTGACGGTTATAATGCTGTTCAGTTGGGCCTTGTGGACGAAAGGCCGGTGAAATTGAAGAACGTGACCAAGCCGATGCGGGGTCACTTTGAAAAGACCGGCGGCGGCACGCCTCCCACGCGAATTCTAAAGGAGTTTCGGCTTCAGGACTCTGAAGACGCCACTAATGTGGGCGACAAGGTGCTGGTTGACCAGTTTGCCGATGGTGATGCCGTTGAAGTTATCGGACGGTCAAAGGGCCGGGGTTTTGCCGGAACGATTAAGCGTCATAACTTTAGTCGGGGCCCTGAGTCGCACGGTTCGATGAACGTGCGCGCGCCGGGCTCGATCGGCGCTTCCGCATATCCGTCACGGGTGATCAAGGGCACCAGATCCTCAGGGCACATGGGCGACGCGCGTATAACTGTCAAAGGTTTGACGATTGCCCGTGTGGATGCTGAGCACAATTTGTTGATGATTCGCGGTGCGATTCCCGGAGCCAATGGAAGCGTCGTTATTGTCAAGAAGGCCGCGCAGCGGCTAAAGAGAATAAGGTGATGAGTGATAGATAGATTTGCGATTGGTCTGCGTAAAGCGGTTCCGGCGGGAATCGAAATCTAAATCACAAATCAGAGATTCTTATCACTCATTACATCACTGGAGTCAGCCATGCCTACGGTCAAGGTGCGCAACTTAAAGAATAAAGAGATCGGCGAAGTTCAACTTTCCGACGCGGTATTTGATGCGCCGTTTAACGAGCCACTGATTCATGCCGCCGTGAGAAACTTCATGGCCAACGCTCGGCAGGGTTCAAGTGCTACCAAGACTCGTGGAGATGTTTCAGGGTCGGGTCGCAAGCTTTGGAAACAGAAAGGCACCGGTCGCGCGCGGATAGCATCATTGCGCTCACCGTTGTGGAAAGGCGGCGGCAACGTCCACGGACCGCAGCCGCGTGACTGGTCTTACAACATGCCGAAAAAGATGCGCCGGGGAGCTCTCCGATCGGCGCTGTCGGAGCGAGTGCGCGAAGGCAACTTGATCGTGGTTGAGGGGTGGTCGCTCGATAAGCCCAAGACGAAGGACTTTGTAGCGTCGCTCGCTACGCTCGGTCTCGAAGGCAAGACTTTGATCGTGGATTCGTTTGATAACGAGAACCTCATACTCTCGGCGCGGAATCTGCAGCGAGCGAAGGTAGTAAACAGTTTGGGTCTGAATATTTACGACCTGCTCTATCACGAGAAGCTGGTGCTTTCACAAGCGGCCATTGAGGAACTCGAGCAACTCCTGGGTCCAAAGGAAGATAAGAGTGCCGCCCTCGACGATGCGTCGGCTGAGAAAGTAGAAGCGGCGAGCAGGAAGGGCACAGCAGCGAAGCCAAAGCGCGCCAGCAAGCCTAAGAAGGAGGCGGCCTAAAAGATGAGAACGGTTTGGGACATCATCAAGTCGCCGGTAATCACCGAGAAAGCGCTGGTTGCCAAGGAGGAGTCGCAGGATACGAGGCAGTTGTTGACCTTCAGGGTTGACCGGAAAGCCACGAAGCCTGAGATCAAGTCGGCCGTTGAGACGATTTTTCAGGTGAAAGTAGACCGAGTGCGGACGATTAATTTCATGGGCAAGATGGCCCGTCGCGGCCGCTTCGAAGGACGCAAGCCGTCCTGGAAGAAAGCATACGTGACGCTGCAGCAGGGCGAGAACCCGGTTGATTACGGCGAGGCAGTCTAGGAAATCTCAGATTTTTGATCTCAGATTTGAGAAGGAATCTAGCAATGAATCCTGAAGGGAATCGCAAATCAAAAATCGGAAAATCGGAAATTGAACTATGGGCATTAAGAAACTAACACCAACATCGCCCTCACGCCGCTACCAGACATATTTGACGCGTGACGAGCTTACCGTGGGAGCAGTGCCTGAGAAATCGTTGCTGGAACCGAAGACGCGAATCTCCGGACGCAACAATGATGGGCGACTTACCGTTCGCCGGCGTGGCGGCGGTCATAAACGTTTCTACCGCATTGTTGATTTCAAGCGCGATAAGGAAGGCGTGCCCGGCCGCATTACGCAGATCGAGTATGACCCTAATCGGTCGGCGCACATCGCCCTGGTTACCTATCTCGATGGTGAGAAGCGCTACATCATTGCACCGAGCGGAATAGAAGTCGGGAAGACCATTATGAGCGGGCCGGAGGCAGACATTTTGCCGGGCAATACGCTGCCTCTAATCAACATCCCGTTGGGTACGCAGATTCATAATATCGAGTTGCGCCCCGGCAAGGGGGGGCAGATGGCTCGTTCCGCTGGGGCCTTCGCTCAGCTCGTGGCCAAGGAAGGGAGTTACGCTCAGCTTCGCATGCCTTCCGGAGAAGTCCGCCGCGTGCCGCTGGTCTGCAGGGCCACTATCGGGCAGGTGGGTAACATTGAGCATGAAAATGTTTCATACGGAAAAGCGGGCAGGTCGCGCTGGAAAGGTATCCGGCCCCACGTGCGTGGCGTGGCGATGAACCCGGTGGACCACCCGCATGGTGGCGGTGAAGGAAAGACGTCGGGTGGACGTAATCCTGTTACTCCCTGGGGCCAGCCGACGCGCGGCTACAAGACCCGGAGTAACAAACGAACCCAGAAAATGATTCTGCGTGATCGCAGAACAAAGTAATTTGCGATTTTAGATTTGTGATTTGCGATTTGCAGGCAAGCTTTCGTCCCTCAATCAAAAATCAAAAATCGCAAATCCAAAATTGGAGGCGCGATGGCACGTTCAGTTAAAAAGGGACCATTCATTGACGGCAGCGTTTTGAAAGCTGTTGAACGGACACGCGCTGGTGGCCAACGGCCGCCGGTTATTAAAACCTGGTCGCGGCGTTCGACCATTAATCCGGACATGGTGGGGCTTACTTTCGGTGTTCACAATGGCAAGCGGCATCTGCCCGTGTACGTCACCGAGAATATGGTTGGCCATAAGTTGGGCGAGTTTGCACCGACGCGCACGTTTAAGGGGCACTCGGGAACAAAGGTGGAGAAAGCCACCAAAGTAGCGCCGAAGTAGTGTCGAGTCTCGAGTTTGGAGTTCCGAGTTGTTATTAACTCGGACTAGAAACTCGGAAACCGAACTTGAGGGAACGAGAATGGAAGCAACGGCAAGTGCAAAATATCTCAGAGGTTCCGCTCAGAAGGCGCGGCTCGTCATAGATATGATTCGAGGCCAGGACGTCAATAAAGCCCTGGGAATTCTGCGTTATTCTAGCAAGCGGGCTGCCGGCGGAATCGAGAAGTGCATGCGATCGGCAATAGCGAACGCCAACGAAACCGCGGAGAAGGCGAATGTCTCAATCGACCCGGACGATCTCTGGATAAAGGCGGCGTTCGTCGATCGTGGGCCCACGAAGAATCGCCGCCGGGTGCGACCCGCGCCGCAAGGCAGGGCATATCGCGAGCGGCGCCATTTTTGTCATGTAACGATTCTGCTTTCCAGTGATGCGCGACCCGAGCCGGGAGCTAAGCGCAAAGGCGGCAAGGATTTGAAGATCGCGGAAGCGAGGCCCGCCAAGCTTGAGGAAAGCAAGAGGCGTAAGCGCGGCGGAGCGGCAGCCGCACCTCGAGCCAAGCGAACCGGGTCGAAGGCTGCTCCTGCTGCGAAGTCAGGGACCGATGAGAAAGCGGAGAACGAGAAGAAGGCCACCAAGCGGGCTTCTAAGAAGAAAACGAGCGCTAAGGAAAAATAGCTCAACTAAGACTGGAGAAAACTGTGGGTCAGAAAGTTCATCCATACGGGTTCCGCCTCGGCTACAACAAGGACTGGCATTCGCATTGGTACGCGAAGAAGCAGTTTGGTGAGTTCCTGCTTGAGGATCTGAAACTAAAGCGAGATCTGAAGAGCCGTTTCACCGGGGCCGGCGTTTCCCATGTAGACATCGAGCGCGCTGCCAATCGTCTGAAAATTGTTATCTACACTTCCCGTCCAGGAATCATCATCGGCCGAAAAGGCGCCGAGATCGATAAACTCAAGACTGATCTGTCGGCTAAGACCGGACGCGAAGTACTGGTTTCGATTCAGGAGATTCACAAGCCGGAATTGAACGCCCAGCTGCAGGCCGAAAAGATTGCCGCGCAGTTGGAGAAGCGCATCGCTTTCCGGCGGGCGATGAGAAAAGCCGTGGAGGAGTCGCTGAGGTTTGGGGCGCAGGGAATCAAGGTAAAAGTTAGCGGACGGCTGAACGGGGCTGAGATTGCGCGGAGCGAGTGGCACCTACAAGGCCGGCTTCCCCTGCATACTCTGCGCGCGGACATCGATTACGGTTTGGCTGAAGCGAAAACCACCTTCGGTCAAATTGGAGTTAAGGTTTGGATCTATCGCGGTGAAATTCTCGATCCCAGGGCGGCGATGGCGCGCGGAACGGGTTCGGATCCAATCAATGAGACCCGCGTCGGTGAGCGCGAGCGTCGGCCGCGCACTCGTCGTGAGCGCGAGGGCGGTTCTGATGGGCGACGGCCGCGTGGCGAAAACGGATAAAGAAATTTTAGATTTGGATTTTTGATTTTAGACTGCCAATTGCAGGTTCCAGGTTTGGAAAGGCCAAACAAGAGGAGGCCAAATTGCAAATCAAAAATCGCAAATGGGTAAAACATCATGTTGATGCCGAAGAAGGTTAAGCACCGAAAGCAAATGCGCGGACGCATGAGGGGCGTCGCCACTCGCGGCAGCGAGATCAGCTTCGGTGAATACGGACTCAAGTGTTTGGAGCCCGCCTGGATTACGGATCGTCAGATTGAAGCTGCTCGCATAGCCATGACTCGGCATATCAAGCGCGGTGGCAAGATCTGGATCCGGATGTTCCCGGATAAACCGGTGACGAAGAAACCGGCAGAAACGCGTATGGGCAAGGGCAAAGGGGCACCGGAGTATTGGGTAGCAGTGGTTAAGCCGGGCCGCATTCTTTATGAGATTGAGGGTGTCGACGAACCTACGGCGCGCGAGGCTATGCGTCTGGCGCAAGCGAAACTTCCAATCAAGACGAAGTTTGTGCGGCGTGCGGATCAGGAAGGAGGCGCTATTTAATGAAGCGTCGCGAAGAGTTGGATAAGTATCGAGATTTGTCGGAAGAAGAATTGCAGGCCGAGGCCGCACGCTTGACGGAGTCGCTCTTTCGTTTGAAGTTTAAGCTAGCGCTCGGCGAGGTGGACGCAGTGAAACGCATCCGCCAGGAAAAAAGATCCCTGGCGCGTGTACGAACACTGGCAGGGCAACGACAACCGCAGGCAGGTTAATGAACGGGTGCTTTGTGTTGCCCGTAAAACGAAGAAACCATGGACCCGAGTCTGTGCTGGTGAGTGAAAAGAATGGAAGAGAAGCAGGAAGATAAAACAGATTCGCCGCCGGCGAAAATAACTGAGACCGCGGGTAGGCGCGCACATCGTTCGCAGAAAGTCGGTGTTGTTTTTTCCGACAAGATGCAGAAGACGGTTGTGGTTCGAGTCGACCGACTGGTGCTGCACACGAGGTATCGACGATATGTTCGCCGTACCTCCAAGTTCATGGCCCACGACGAACTCGGGGCCACCGTGGGCGACAAGGTGCGCATTGTGGAAACACGGCCTATGTCTGCGAAGAAGCGGTGGCGGGTGATGGAGATAGTGCAAAAGGCGGCAAAATGATTTGCGATTTTAGATTTGCAATTTTCGATTGGTCTTAGTGCGGGCCTTCGCCTTCCAATCGCAAAATCGGCAATCGAAAATCTAAAATCGGAGGTAACCACAGTGATACAGATGCAGACCTCGCTCGAGGTTGCCGACAATTCAGGTGCGCGCCGGGTGGAGATGATCATGCCTATTGGCGGATCCACCGGAAAGATCGCCAGCCTGGGTGATCGGATCAAAGTGACTGTTAAAGAGGCATCACCTGACGGCACTATCAAGAAGGGTACCGTGCAGGACGCCGTGATCGTGCGGACGCGCAAGGAAGTCCGCCGCAAGGACGGCACCTATATTCGTTTTGATCAGAACGCGGCGGTTTTGATAAAGGAAGATGGAACCCCGATCGGCACGCGCGTATTCGGGCCAGTGGCGAGGGAGCTGCGCGATAAAAACTTTATGAAGATAGTTTCGCTAGCACCGGAGGTGATTTAAGGATGGCCGGAATCAAGCGCTCAAAGATTAAGAAGAACGATCAGGTAGAGATCATTGCCGGTCGCGACAAGGGCAAGCGTGGGCGGGTTTTGGAAGTGGCCCCCGCGAAGGGGAAGATCAAGATTGAAGGCGCCGGCATGATCAAGCGCCATCAGCGGGCCAATCCGCAGAGCAACCGGGGAGGCGGTATTATCGAAAAAGAAGCTTTCATTGATATTTCAAACGTGCAGTTGATCGATCCGCAGTCCGGCAAGCCTACTCGGGTCAAGTATCACCTCGAAGCCGACGGTTCGAAGACTCGCGTGGCAGCTACCAGCGGACACTCAATTGAGAAATAGCTTAAATCGTAAATAGGCAGAAAGTTATTGAGGCTCGCTTTACGATTCACGATCGACGATTTACGAGGAAGAAAAAAATGCCGACAAGGTTAAAAGAGCGATATCAGAAAGAGGTTGCTCCGGCAATCGCCAAAGAGTTCAGCATCAAGAACCCGATGGCGATACCGCGGGTTGAGAAAATCGTGATCAACATGGGCATGGGGGAGGCAATAGCGAATGCCAAGATTCTGGATACAGCAGCGGACGAACTGCGGGCAATCGTGGGCCAGAAGCCTGTGATTACCAAAGCAAAGAAATCGATTGCATCTTTCAAGCTGCGCCAGGGGATGCCTATTGGCACGATGGTCACGCTTCGCGGCGACCGAATGTATGAGTTTCTGGATCGGCTGGTGTCGATCGCTTTACCGCGGGTGAGAGACTTTCGCGGAGTCTCACCCAAAGCCTTCGATGGCCGCGGCAATTACACGATTGGTGTGCGCGAGCAACTTATCTTTCCGGAGATCGATTTTAATAAGGTCGACAAATTGCGCGGGATGAACATCTCGATCGTAACCACCGCGCGCGACGACGAGCAGGCACGGGCGCTGTTGAAGGGTTTGGGGATGCCGTTCAGGCAATAACTGCCGCGAATCCTAAATCGTGATTAGATGCCTCTGGTCTATTACCTCACGATTTATTATTCACGATTAGGGTGTACGAAACGAATCTATGGCAAAGAAATCACTGATTGCGAAAGCCAACCGCAAACCGAAGTTTGCCGTGCGCGCTTACACTCGCTGTAAGCGTTGTGGCCGGCCACGCGGCTATTTGCGCAAGTTTAATTTGTGCCGTATCTGTTTTCGCCAATTGGCGCTCTTGGGACAAATTCCCGGCGTCGTTAAATCGAGTTGGTAAGGGTATATTTGCGATTTTAGATTTTAGATTGGAGAATTTGCCGAAAGGCAATGGTCAATCGCAAATCTACAATCACACATCTAGAATCGCTTTACGGAGTTAAGTAATGACTGATCCCATTGCCGATATGTTGACACGGATCCGCAATGCCATCGCGGCAAAGCACTCGCGTGTGGATATCCCAGCCTCCAGGCTTAAGCTCGAGATCGCTCGGATCTTAAAAGAAGAGGGCTACATAAATAATTTTGTGGTGAAGGGCGAGAGCCTGAAACGGACCATCCGTATCTTTCTGCGTTATGACGCTCGCGGCACTTCGTCGATCACGCATCTAGAGCGAGTCTCGCGTCCCGGGAGGCGCGTTTATGTCGGGTCGGGTGCGATTCCCAAAGTGCTCGGAGGCTATGGTGTAAACATCGTTTCTACCTCCAAGGGGCTGATGAGTGGCAAAGCCGCGCGACGCGAAAATGTGGGCGGAGAGTTGTTGGCGCAGATTTACTAACACTGGCATTTGAAATAGGTAAAACACTATGTCGCGAATTGGGAAAAAGGCGATCACGTTGCCGAAAGGCGTTACAGTCACGATTCAGGAGCGAGAGCTTGAGGTCAAAGGTCCAAAAGGCACTCTGAAGACGCCGATTCCGGAGGGCATTAGTTTCCAGCTCGACGGGGACGATCTACGGGCTGAACGCACTTCCAATGATCTGGCGGCCCTTCACGGCCTGGCCCGAGCGTTGGCGAACAACGCCATTATCGGAGTTACGGAGGGTTTCACGACTCAGATGGATGTGGTGGGTGTAGGCTACAAAGCGGATGTGCAGAGCAAGAAAATTGTTTTCTCGTTGGGCTACTCCCACCCGATCGAATTTCCGTTGCCGGAAGGTGTGGAAGCCAAGGCCGAGCGGATGACTACCAAGGGTAGCATCCAGCAGTATCAGACGACATTAACGCTGGCGAGCATCGATAAGCAGAAGCTGGGCCAGGTGGCCGCCGAAATGCACCGACTGCGAAAGCCCGACGCGTACAAAGGCAAGGGCATTCGTTATGCCGGCGTCGCGATCAAGCTGAAGCCTGGAAAGACAGGGAAATAGTCAGGATTTTCGATTGCCAATTGCCAATTGCTACGGAATAGACCGGTACCGGCTGGGAACCGGTGATCGAAATGATTCAACATAGGAAAGGAATCGGCAATCGGAAATGAGGAAGCATGGCAAACACGAGTAGAGCAGTAATTCGCGCAGGGATTCATAAGCGCATTCGCCGCAAAGTAAGAGGTAGTACTGAAAGACCGCGCCTGGCTGTCTATCGGAGCCTGAATCACATCTACGCACAAGTTATCGACGACCTCCAGGGACAGACAGTCGTTTCAGCCTCGACGACTGAAAAGGACTTGCGAGGTGCCAGCGGCGGAAACGTCGATGCCGCTCGTCGGGTCGGCAAAGCTATAGCAGAACGTGCTCTTGCCAAAGGAATCGAACAGGTGGTCTTTGATCGCGGCGGCTATCTTTATCATGGACGCATCAAGGCCCTGACTGATGCGGCTAGAGCTGCTGGGTTGAACAAGAATGAGGCCGCCCTGCCGGCCGCAGAGAGCCCATCCCCGGAAGCAGAGCCGGCTCCGAAATCAGAAAAGAAGCGTAAGAAAGACGAAAAACAGCAATGAGACAACCAAAGCAACGTATTCCGGCGCAGGGCTTAGATCTGAAGGACCAGGTGATTTCCATCAATCGGGTCACCAAGGTAGTCAAGGGTGGTAAGAATATGTCGTTTGCCGCACTGGTGGTCGTGGGAGACGAGGGTGGTCATGTAGGGTTCGGCACGGGTAAAGCGCGTGAGGTGCCGCTGGCCATCAAGAAAGCGATCGAGGCTGCCAAGAAGAGTCTGATTCGTGTGCCTTTGATTAACAACACATTGCCGCATCAGTTGATTGGTAAGTTTGGCGCCGGTCGGGTCATGGTGAAGCCTGCTTCGGAAGGTACCGGAGTTATAGCCGGTGGTGCTGTGCGTGCCGTTATGCAGGCCGTGGGCGTTCGCGATGTACGCACGAAAGTGCTGGGGTCCACCAATCCGCACAATGTGGTGCGCGCAACGTTTGACGCGCTGCTGCGGATGAAAGACCCGATGGAACTGGCCCGCCTGCGTGGCAAGCAAGTTGAGGAAATGTAGACAGGTTAGGCGGTCAGGCCGCAGCCGCGGAGACTTTTGAACTAAGAATGAGGTGTTATGGCGGAGAAGCGAACAGAAAAGAGCAGTGCGGCGCCGACGGGCACAATTCGGATCCAGTACTACCGCAGCTTCATAGCTGCGCCTAAAACTCACAAGCAGATGGTGCGAAGTCTCGGCCTCACAAAGCTGAATCAGATCGTCGAACGTCCTGACTCGCCTTCAATGCGAGGAGCGGTGGCGAAAGTGCCATATCTGTTGCGCATAGTTGATTAAATGAACTTGTTTCGTGATTTCGATTCGTGATTGTCGTTCGGCCGACTCGAATCGACTCAGGGGGAGTTGAAATGGCTATCAGTCTAAACAGTGTTCGTCCGGCTCAGGGGTCGACACATAAGAAAAAACGTGTTGGACGAGGTCCGGGATCTGGTCTCGGTAAAACCGCCGGCCGTGGCGAAAAAGGGCAGAAATCGCGCTCCGGTTACTCACGTAAGATTGGCTTCGAAGGCGGCCAGATGCCGCTGCACCGGAGGTTGCCCAAGCGTGGTTTCACAAACATCTTCAAGAAGCGCTGGCTCGAAGTCAGCGTTGGGGCGCTGGATCGCCACTTTGGTGCTGACGAAGAGGTGACTCCGGAACTGTTGCACGAGCGTGGCGTCATAAAAAAAGCGAAGCACGACGTGGTTGTGCTAGGCAATGGAGAACTGTCCAAAGCGCTTCGCATTTCTGCGCACCGGTTCACGAAGAGCGCCCGCGAAAAGATTGAGAAGGCGGGCGGGGCCGCTGTAGAGATAGGGGAAGCGGTGGATAGCGCCGCCTAGAGAACACTATGGAAAAGTTTCTTGCCGCCGTTCGCAACATGTTCAGTGTGCCGGATCTGCGCCGTCGGATTCTTTTCACACTTGGGATCCTGGCAATCTACCGCTTAGGGGCGCACATTGGTGCGCCCGGAATCAATAGGGAGCGGCTGGATCAGGTTTGGCAGGACGTGGCTGGAACATTGCTTGGCGTTCTGGATCTTTTCTCTGGTGGAAACTTCCGCACCATTTCGGTCTTCGCCCTAGGCGTAACTCCATACATTACCGCCTCTATCATTCTGCAGCTAATGACCGTGGTCTATCCCACGCTGAAGAAGCTACAGGAAGAGGGTGAGGCGGGCCGGCAAAAGATCAACCAGTGGACACGGTATCTGACGGTGGGTCTGGCGTGCATTCAGACCTCGTTCGTTGCTCATTGGCTGCAGGTTAACGGAGTTGGCGCGCCCACGTGGGGGTTCCTGTTGATCACGGTGTTGACGCTCACTACGGGTACGATTTTCGTGATGTGGCTGGGAGAACAGATTACCGAGCGCGGCGTCGGCAACGGTATCTCGCTATTAATTTTCGCCGGTATTGTGATTGGGTTACCCAATGGCGTTCAGCAGGTTTTCGAGCGCGTGCGCGGCGGAGATACGCTGGAGACCATCGGAGTCATTGGTCTGGTGATAGCAATTGTGCTGATAATTGCGTTCATCGTCTTTGTTGAGGCCGCCAGGCGCAAAATTCCTGTTAGCTATGCTAAACGTCACGTTGGCCGGCAACTTGTCGGTGGCCAGCAGACGACGATGCCTCTGAAGATTAACATCGGCGGAGTGATTCCGGTAATATTTGCCTCGTCCGTGCTCTCCATGCCGCAGAGCCTTTTCGCGGCGTTTCCGCCGGATCCAAACAATCCGAACACGGTTTGGGGCAAAGTCTGGACTTTCTTCCAGACCTTCCACGCCAGCGACCCTTACTACGAATTAATCTTTCTCTCGTTAATCATTTTCTTCACGTTCTTTTATGTATCGATTGTTTTCAACGTGGAGGAAGTTGCTGACAATCTTCGCAAGCATGGTGGTTTTATGCCAGGCATTCGCCCCGGGCGGGCAACCGCGGAATACCTTAACAGCATTCTCACAAGATTAACCATAGTCGGCGCAATCTACCTGGCACTCGTCGCATTCGTGCCTCAGTTCATGCTCAGCGGATTCAAGGTCGCGCGACTACCGTTGGTTGGCGCCTGGCTTGATGCGTGGGTTAGCGGCGTGCCCTTCCTCTCGTGGATTCCCACGGGCATGGGTTATCAGTTCTACTTTGGCGGCACATCGTTGCTGATCCTTGTCGGTGTGGCCATGGATACGGTTGCCCAGATTGAGGCGCAGCTGGTGATGCGGAATTATGAAGGATTTCTAGGCGGTGGAGGACGTTTGCGGGGACGCAGGGCTTGAACCTATTTTCGACACCAGATTTCAATTGCTGGGTCATGAACTGAGCAATCTGAAAATCAAGCGGCCAGATCGGAATTGGATCGCGATCGAAAATTTCTTATGTCGAAAATCATAGTCCTGATGGGTGCGCCTGGTGCTGGAAAAGGTACGCAGGCGCGCTTGCTTCAAGAGCATTTGAATATTCCGCAGATTTCTACGGGCGACATCCTCCGGGCGAGGGTGGAGTGGCAAGACGAACTGGCCGATGAGATCAGAGCTGTGCAGGCCTCGGGGAAACTCGCTTCGGATGAGCTCGTCGTGCGTGTGGTTGAAGAGCGAACCGCTCGGGAAGACTGCGCGAGCGGTTACGTGCTCGATGGATTTCCTCGTACGATGGCCCAGGCGAGTATGCTTGAAAAATTGGCGGCTGAGCAGGGTCATGAAATTGTCGCTATCGTAGTTGACGTCCCTTTTGAGCTACTCGAGAAACGCGCCACCGGCCGGCGCTCTTGTCCTATTTGCGGAGAGATTTACAATATCTATTCAAAGGTGCCTAAGGATGATGAGAAGTGTGATCTTCATCCGCACGCTAAACTAATCCAGCGGGCGGATGACACCGCCGAGAAGATCAAGATTCGACTGGAAACCTACAACGAACAAACCAAGCCACTGATTGACTACTATCACAGCAGCGGGCGATTACACCGGATAGACGGCACAAAGAAACAAGAAGAGATTTATACAGAGATTGACGGATTAATCCGGTCTAACGGATTTGTAGGTGGTAATCAGGGTTCAATCCAGCACGCATGATTATTGGGAAGTCTAGGAAAGAGATCGAGAAGATGCGGGCGGCGGGCCAACTCGTAGGGTCTGTTCTGCGCGAACTTCGAGGGATGGTGATGCCGGGCATCACCACGATCGAAATTGATCGCGCAGCCGAGAAGATGATTAGAGATGCCGGCGCCCTGCCAACGTTCAAGGGTTACCATGGTTTTCCTTTTTCAATCTGCGCATCTGTTAATGAGCAGGTCGTTCATGGTTTCCCTTCCGACTACAAGCTGAAAGGGGGAGACCTTTTCTCGATTGATTGCGGTGTGACCCTGGAAGGGTTTGTGGGCGACACGGCGACCACAGTGCCGGTGGGAACCGTGCGTGAAGACTGGCAAAAGTTGATACAGGTTACGGAGGAGTGTCTGGAGCGCGCAATTGAACAGTGCCGTCCCGGTAAGCACTTGGGTGACATTGGCTGGGCGGTACAGGAACTCGCGGAGAGCCACGGTTACTCAGTGGTGCGGGATTATGTTGGTCATGGAATTGGGCGCCAGATGCATGAAGACCCCCAGATTCCCAATTATGGGAAGCCTGGGCAGGGGCCGAAGATAAAACCTGGCTACGTTTTTGCCGTCGAACCGATGGTTAACATGGGCGGCCACCACACCAAGGTCTTGTCGGATGGTTGGACGGTCGTGACACTAGATGGTCAGCCGAGCTCCCATTCAGAGCATACGATAGCCATAACGGAAGATGGGCCGGAGGTGCTCACAAGAGTCGCCACGGTTGGGAACCAGCAAGCCGTCCTAATGGCCTGTAACTGATAGTCGGCACGCGGCTTGGCAAACCATGACTCCCATGTTAGTATTTGCAGTTTGTCGCTGCACCCAGAACTCCAGCCCAAGAGGATATGCCAAAGGAAGAGGCTATTGAAGTCATGGCGAAGGTACTGGAGACTTTGCCAAATGCGATGTTTAGGGTTGAGTTGGAAGAGAGCCAGCACCAGGTGCTTGCCCACATTGCCGGAAAGATGCGCAATCATTTTATTCGGGTTCTTCCCGGCGATCGGGTGCTGGTAGAACTCACCCTGCGATCTCAATAGAGGACGAATAACTTACCGGTATAAGTAGAAATTCATGCTGGGACGATTCGAGGCTGTTTAAGATGAAAGTTCGTGCTTCGGTCAAGAAGATGTGCGACAAGTGCAAGGTTATCCATCGCAAAGGGGTGGTGCGGGTGATCTGCGTGAACCCAAAACATAAGCAAAGACAGGGATAATTTAGATTCCTATTTTCGATTTGGTTGGTGAGAAGCAGTCATCCGAATCGGAATTTCTGGAGAACAGATTGTAATGGCACGTGTAGCTGGTGTTGATCTTCCACCTAACAAACGGTCCGAGATCGGACTGACTTACATTTACGGTATCGGCCGCCCGAGGGCAAATTCCATTCTTAAAGAGGCGGGAGTGAATCTCGACACTCGAATCAGGGATTTGAGTGAGGACGAGCTGAGCAAGATCCGTGCCATTTTGGAAGCGCAGGGAGAGATTGAAGGAGACTTGCGCAAGCGCGTGCAGATGGACATCAAACGGTTGATGGACATCGGTTGCTACCGCGGTCTGCGTCATCGCCGCGCTCTACCCGTTCGGGGGCAACGCACACACACAAATGCCCGCACCCGCAAGGGTCCGCGGCGCGCAACGATCGCGAAGAAGAAGGCACCCGGAAAGAAATAGTTGGGGTGGCGATATTGGATTTGCGATTTGCTCGGTTGCCACCAAAGTTAAGTCAGGCTCCTAAAATCAAGAATTAGAAATCGGAAAGAGAATATGGCAAAAGCAGGCGGGAAGAAAAAGGTCTTTCGTAAGAAAGAAAAGAAGAATGTGCCCGTTGGTATTGCGCACGTTGCGGCCTCGTTTAATAACACGATGATTTCTATTACCGATTTGGAAGGTAATCTGATCGCGCAATCTTCGGCTGGTGCGCGCGGTTTCCGCGGTTCCAGGAAGGGGACTCCCTTTGCGGCTCAGCAGGCGGCGTATGAGGCTGCCAAGAAGGCTCACGAAGCTGGGATGCAACAGTGCGAGGTTCGGGTGAAAGGGCCCGGGGGTGGTCGTGAGTCGGCGATTCGGGCGATTGCGAATGCCGGCATCAAAGTGATCACGATTAAAGACTCGACTCCCATTCCGCATAATGGGTGCCGTCCGCCGAAGCGGCGCAGAGTGTAAAAGATTTTTGATTTGCAATTGTTGATTTTTGACTTGTTTTTGGAATGGGGGATAGCCGCTGGTGGTTCTCCAAATCAAAAATCAAAAATCTAAAATTGATTAACCTAAAGGATGAAGGGCCAGCGCGGAAAGCGCAGCCTGTAAACTTTTCCGTCTTAAAGACCGGAGGCAAAACAGTTGGCTAGGTATAGAGATGCGGTGTGCCGTTTGTGCCGCCGCGAAGGCGCAAAGCTTTTTCTTAAGGGTGATCGTTGCTACAAGCCCTCTTGTCCGATTGAAAAGCGCGGCACGCAGCCGCCCGGACAACACGGCAACTCCATGCGTCGCGGCAAGGCGTTGGTTGGTTACGGCCAGCAGTTGCGCGAAAAGCAGAAGGTCAAGCGCATCTATTTCATCCTCGAAGGACAATTCCGAAATTATTTCGAGCGCGCAGCTCGCATGAAGGGGATCACAGGTGAGAACCTGTTGTTTCTGCTTGAGCGGCGTCTGGATAACGCAGTATACCGCGCCGGTTTTTCAACCTCGCGACGACAGGCCCGCCAGTTAGTTAACCACGGGCATATCCTGGTAAATGGGCGTAAAGTGGACATTCCTTCCTACAAAGTGCGGGCCGGCGAATCCATCAGCATCAAAGACGCGAGTCGCAAAAACCCCCACATTGAAGGTGCCTGGCAGACCGCGGCGGGGCGTGGACGTCCGTCATGGATATCCCAGGACGGGGCTGATATGACGGTGCGTATCAGTGGACTGCCAGCTCGCGAAGATATCGACCGCTCGATAAACGAGCAGCTTATAGTCGAACTATATAGCAAGTAATAGAGAGACCCGAGGGTGCGACGGCGCTAAGGTAGCAGCAACCGCGGGCCAAACGCATTTTTTGACTTCTGGACGCAAAAGCTATGGCTATGGATCAAAATAATCTCTGGACAGGATTTCAAATGCCCCGCCGCCTGGCGGCTGACGCTGAAACGCTGACAGAACGATATGGTCGGTTTTCGGCCCAGCCCTTTGAGCGAGGTTTCGGCACCACAATCGGAAACTCCCTGCGCCGGGCTCTTCTTTCCTCAATTGAAGGGGCGGCCGTCACGGCCATAAAGATCGAGGGCGTCGAGCACGAGTTTTCCTCCATTAAGGGAGTTGTCGAAGACGCCACAGACGTAATACTGAACTTGAAGCAGGTTCCTTTTAAGTTACACGGGAACGAGGCGAAGACTTTGCGGATTTCCAAGGAGTCGGCGGGGGAAGTCACGGCCGCGGATATCGATGCCGACGCAGATGTGGAAATACTCGACGAGAGTGTGCACATCGCGACCGTCAGCGAAGGCGGCGCCCTGAAAGTAGAAATGAGATTGAAGCGGGGACGTGGCTACGTTTCGGCAGATCGAAACTTTGACGAAGATCTTTCGCTTGGGTACATTCCGATTGATTCGGTCCACACGCCGGTGAAAAAGGTTAACTACACCGTGGAAGCGGCGCGCCTGGGCCAGAACACCGAGTTCGACAAGCTGACAATCGAGGTCTGGACAGACGGCTCAGTTAAACCCGAAGACTCCATCGGACTGGCGGCCAAGTTGATCAAGGACCACATGTCTATCTTCATCAACTTCGAAGAAGACACTGATGACTTCGCCTATTCAAAAATGGAGCGTCCTCCATTGCCGCGTAACGACCAGCTGGATCGCTCAGTTGATGAGTTGGAATTATCAGTTCGCTCTTACAACTGTCTGAAGAATGCTGATATTCGGACCATCCGGGACCTGGTTCAGCGATCTGAACGGGAGATGCTCGCCACCAAGAACTTTGGCAAGAAGTCTCTCAATGAAATCAAGGAAATTCTGAACGGAATGGGTCTGGATTTCGGCATGGAGTTTGACGAGCAGGGCAATCCCATTCCGGGCTCGGGTGGTCGCGATGGCGCGGAACCCGCCGACTTCGAAGCTGACGACGAGCAATAACAGACTCAGTGAGTACCTCCGTTTCAGGTAACATTTGGAAACCACTGAAGTAATCAGAATTATCGAGACGGATTCATGCGGCACTTAAAAGCACATCGCAAACTTGGTAGGACCACCGAGCATCGCATGTCGATGCTGCGTAATCTTGCGACTTCACTAATAAACTCGCGCGACGAGCGCATTGTTACCACTCTCCCCAAGGCGAAGGAATTGAGACCCTTTGTAGAGCGCGCCATAACCCTATCTTGTCGAGCGCGCAGCCTGGAAGGTGCGCAGGCGGTACACTTGCGTCGTCAAGCGGCTGGCTTTTTTCACGCCGGGAACATGCAGCAATCCGCGTTGACGGGAAAACGCGGACAGCTACGTTTGCCGCGCACGGCGGGAGTTGCGGCGATCAAGCGTTTGTTCGATGAGCTTGGCGAGCGCTACAAAGACAGACCTGGCGGCTACACCAGGATCCTAAAGCTGGGCACGCGAGAGGGTGACAATGCTGAACTCGCAATAATCGAGCTGGTTGATAATCCCCGTGAACTCGAAGCGCTGGAAAACGCAAAAAAGCGAGCGAAGCACACACCATCGAAGAAGAAGAAATCGGATGACACAAAAGTAGCCAAAGCATCTGGGCAGGCCAAGGTTGCTGAAGAGGCAGACAGTCCGGAGGCTCGCGAAACGGGTGAAGACGCAGAGGGCCAAGCTTCCGACAGCGCCGAGGAGGTTGAAACAACTGAGTCGCAGGCGGCCGAGGACGAAGCGAAGTAAAGAAGAGCTTGACATCGAGCCGCCCGCGCCGGTTGGCGCAGCTGGTCGGCAGAATAAGCCCCAATCGATCATCGGCATACACAAACCGAGTCTTTTGGGGCTCGTCACTTTTGGGAGAGTTTGAAACCAAACAACTAATGAGTAAGCCAGAGAGCGAATACGAACAGAGTCCTGAACCGCTTGAAAACGATGTTCGAGACACGCCGACGCAGGGTCGGCGTCGTCGCAGTCGTCAGCCTCACCTGGAGACTTCCGTGAATATGGATGAATTGCGCGAGCTCATTGCCTTGATTCAGGAAAATGGTTTTGCTGAGTTTGAGCTCGAGCGTGAAGGTTTTCGGATTCACGTACGCCGGGATCTGGAAGGTTCTGAGGAGGCCGCAAGCTCTGCCGGCGCTGAGGTCGCCGATGCCGCTTTAGATCAGCCGGCGAAGGTCACCAGCAGAGGTGCTAAGGTCTCAGCGACTCCAGACCATCCCGGGGCGCGAGCCGAAACGGCTGCCTCAGAAGATCAGGATCTCTACATGATTCCGTCTCCCATCGTCGGAACCTTTTACCGGTCGGCGTCACCGAATGCTGATCCGTTTGTGAAGATCGGCAGTCGCGTTGAACCTGACTCGGTGGTTTGCATCATTGAGGCAATGAAGTTAATGAATGAGATTCAGGCGGAAACGAGTGGCGAGGTCGTAAAGATCTACGTGGAGAATGGTCAACCGGTTGAATACGGCCAGCCGCTCTTCGGAATCAAAAGGTAACCGTTGTAGCTGCCACGTCCAATGTCCACGTTCCGGTCTGGACCGAAGGACATTGGGCTTTAGACTTTTGGACTTCGGATCAACCATGCAATCGGGAAGTCGCAAATTCAAAAAGATCCTGATCGCCAATCGCGGCGAGATTGCATGTCGCATCATCTGGACCTGCAAGGAAATGGGAATTCGCACCGTTGCGGTCCATAGCGACGTTGATCGCGATTCCCTGCACGTACGTTTTGCCGATGAAGCCGCCTGCATCGGGCCGGCTCCATCGGCTCAGAGTTACCTCAATATTCCCGCCATTATCAGTACCGCCGAGATCTTCAACGTCGACGCGATTCACCCGGGTTATGGGTTCCTTGCTGAATCTTCTTACTTCGCCGAAATCTGTGAGGCCTGCAATATAAAGTTCATCGGCCCGCAGGCCAGTGTGATTCGTCTGATGGGTGACAAGGTCGAAGCCCGCAGAGCCATGAAAGAGGCCGGACTACCGATTTTGCCAGGCAGTCCGGACCCCATCACGTCTGAAGGAGAGGCCAGAAAGGTCGCCCGCGAGATAGGCTTTCCAATCATAGTCAAGGCATCTGCGGGTGGCGGTGGACGCGGTATGCGTATAGTTAGGTCCGAAGACGAGTTGGGTCGAGCACTTGAGGGAGCGTCAACGGAGGCTGCCGCGGCGTTTAAGGACGGCACCGTCTACATAGAGCGCTATGTGGAAGGCCCCCGTCACATTGAAATTCAAGTCCTGGCGGATGAGCATGGTGACTGCATTCATCTAGGAGAGCGGGAGTGTTCAATACAGCGACGCCACCAAAAGCTGCTGGAGGAAGCTCCTTCGCCTGTGCTTTCCCCTGAACTTCGTAACCAGATGGGTGACGCGGCCGTTGCGGCTTGCAAGAAGCTCGGATATTCGAGCGCGGGGACGGTTGAATTTCTCCTCGATACCGATAACCAATTTTATTTCATGGAAATGAATACGCGGATTCAGGTGGAGCACCCGGTTACTGAAATGGTGACGCTCGCCGATATTGTGCGCAATCAGATTCGGATTGCAGAGGGCGAGCCCCTGGGGTATACGCAGGACGATTTGATGATCGTCGGTCACGCGATTGAATGTCGCATCAACGCTGAGAACCCGGAGACTTTTGCTCCGTCGCCAGGCCTTATTACCGCGTTTAACCTTCCCGGCGGACCAGGCGTCCGCGTCGACACTTATGTGTACTCCGGCTATCGAGTGCCCCCATTCTACGACTCGATGATAGCCAAGGTAATTGTCCACGCCCGGACGCGAGACCTGGCAATCGCACGTATGAAGCGAGCGCTGGAAGCGATGGTCATCGAGGGCATAAAGACAACCATCCCTTTGCACCTAAAAATAATGGACGATCCAAAGTTTCGGGCGGGCGACATATCCACCAGTTTCATGGAATACTTCCTGGGGCAAAATGGAGCCAGGAAAAATGGCGTGGTGCCTGCGAAGAGATGAGGCTATCCCAGTAGGGCGTGTGAGCCGCTAGGAGACCCCGGCGACGGTTGCTGTTTGGGCAGGCGACCGCCTATAATAATCGACTTTTCCAGAGGCGAACAGATTCGTCTGAGAGGGTAACCTGAGATGCCATATGCAATCATAAAGACCGGCGGCAAGCAGTTTTTCGTGGAACGAGGAAGCACCATTCGAGTCCCTTCGATTGGAACAGAGGCCGGCAAGTCAATTGAGCTGGATGCGTTGCTGTCGACTGGCAAAGACGCCGATTCCGATAAGCCGGTGGTGGGCGCAGTCAAGGTCTCAGCTACCGTCGTTGATCATGGCCGCGGACCAAAGTTTATCGTCTTTAAAAAGAAGCGCCGCAAGCACTACAAGCGAAAGCAGGGACATCGGCAAGGCTACACTACGATTAGAATTGATTCGATTGGATAGGGAGAAGATTTGCAAATTTGATTCTAGATTTGCGATTTAAGCTGTCGGATCCCAAGAGTCGCAAATCGAAAAATCGAAATCCAAATCGAAATTTACATATGGCACACAAAAAAGGCGTTGGTTCATCTCGAAATGGTCGCGACTCAAATTCTCAACGATTGGGTCTGAAGAAGTTCGGCGGCGAACGAGTTCTGGGCGGCAATATTCTGGCTCGGCAACGAGGCACCAAGTGGAAGCCCGGCAAGAATGTCGGGCGCGGCAAGGATGACACGCTCTTCGCGCTCATCGAAGGGATTGTCAAATTTGAGAACAAGGGCCGCGGCGGAAAGGTCATCAGTGTGTATCCACTGGAGCTGGCTTCGTCAGCATAGAGCTTGAAAGGAAAGCACAGTCCGATGCGACGCCCGAGCCAACTAATAATTGAGACTAAGGCGTCGCTTTCGATTTAAATGTTTATTGACCGCGTTAAGATTCGGGTACAAGGGGGACATGGCGGTAACGGCGTAACGGCTTTTCGCCGAGAGAAGTTTGTGCCGCGTGGCGGCCCTTCAGGCGGCGAGGGCGGACGCGGAGGCGATGTCTGGATCATTGCAGACTCCTCCCTCAATACTCTGCTTCACCTGCGTTACAACCCTGAACATATCGCCGAACGCGGAATGCACGGCGAGGGTTCCAATCGCTCAGGACGCGATGGCGAAGATGTGGAAGTTCGTGTGCCGGTGGGAACACAGATCTTTGACGTACCAAGTGGGCAACTTCTTCAGGATCTGACAACTGACGGTGCCCGGTGGCTGGCTACGCGCGGCGGACGGGGCGGGTTTGGTAACGCGTATTTCGCTACTTCAACCAATCGTGCGCCACGCTATCACCAGCAGGGAAGTGAGGGCGAAGAACTCGAGTTGCAGCTGGAGTTAAAACTGCTGGCCGATGTAGGCCTGGTTGGGTTCCCTAACGCGGGGAAGTCAACCTTTATCTCGACCGTCTCGGCCGCCAGACCCAAGATCGCAGACTATCCCTTCACCACATTGGAGCCGCATCTCGGCGTAGTGGATCTAGGCGATTTTAGGACTTTCGTGGTCGCTGATATTCCGGGCTTGATTGCCGGCGCTCACGAAGGTGCCGGCTTGGGTGATCGCTTTCTGCGGCATATCGAAAGAACCAACTTACTGCTTCATCTGGTTGACGTTTCTTCGCTTTCCGGTCGGGAGACAGTCGCTGACTACCAGGCCGTGAATCACGAGTTGGCTGCTTACAATCCCGCCCTGGCGAATCGCCCTCAGTTCGTTGTGGCCACGAAGATCGATGCCCTGGACGAACCGGAGCGATTGGAGT
>JACCUI010000218.1 GCA_013811945.1 Pyrinomonadaceae bacterium
TGAGCGACTTCAAGCGCATTATTGCGAAGCGCAAGCGCCAGGACTTCGTTTTCAACATCGTGGGGATAGTGTGCACCCTGGTAGGCATAGCCACGCTGGGGGCCCTTCTCGGCGATCTCCTGATGGACGGACTCACCCGTCTTAACTGGACTTTTCTTTCTTCATTCCCTTCGCGCTTCGCCGAGCGTGCAGGCATTCTCTCTTCCTGGGTCGGCACGCTGCTTATAATGCTCGTGACCGCGTTTGCAGCGGTGCCATTGGGAGTGGGCGCCGGAATATATCTCGAAGAGTATGCGCGAAAGAACTGGCTGACGAACCTTATTGAAATAAACATCGCCAACCTGGCCGGCGTACCGTCGATAATCTACGGCTTGATGGCGCTGGGATTGCTCGTCTACCAATTCAAGTTGGGTCAGAGTGTGCTGACGGGCGGGCTGACGCTCGCTTTCCTGATTTTGCCCATCGTAATCGTCGCTACGCGGGAAGCGCTAAGAACGATTCCGCAGGGTATACGGGAGGCGGCCTACGCGCTGGGATCCACAAAGTGGCAGGTAGTCAGACATCATCTCCTTCCATATTCGTTGGGAGGAACGATGACGGGAATTATCATCGCTCTGTCCAGGGCCATTGGCGAGACCGCTCCGCTGATTACCATCGGGGCGCTTACATTTATTGCTTTCTTGCCGCCGCTGCCCCTCAAAACGCAGCCCCCATTTCTATCTTTCGAATGGTTATGGTCGCCCTTCTCCGTGCTGCCGATTCAGATGTTTAATTGGGTCTCGCGTCCAGACCAGGATTTCGTTGTCAATGCCGCCGGGGCGGGATTGGTATTGATCGTGGTGACGTTGCTACTCAATGCGATTGCGATCCTGATCCGCTACCGGGTGCGCAAGCGCATCAAGTGGTGAGAAACCGAAGCCAGTCAGCAAGTTTGGAAATGGGGATTGGTCGCCTGACGCAAATGACGATAAGAGATCAATATGCTCGCCCGCAGGTCAGCCCGGATGTCGCCGTGGCGGCCAACAGTCCTGTCGAGAGTTCGCCGAAGATCAAAGCCGAAGTGGAAGGTCTGAACTTTTTTTATGGAAAGCTCCAGGCTCTCAAGAATATCAACATGGTCTTCAATGCCAATCAGGTGACAGCCATCATTGGCCCCTCGGGTTGTGGAAAGTCCACCTTGCTGCGGTGTTTCAATCGAATCCATGACCTTTACCCGGAAACCCGCTATGAAGGAAAGATCATCTTGCAGCCAAGTGGTATCAATTTGATTGGCCCGGAAACGGATCCCCTGGAAATGCGTATGCGCATGAGCATGGTTTTTCAGAAACCCAACGCCTTCCCCAAGTCAGTTTTCGACAATGTAGCCTTCGGACTTCGACTGCGAGGCATTTCAGGCAAGGAACTCACGATCCAGGTTGAACAATCACTTCGGGCGGCGGCCCTCTGGGACGAGGTGAAGGATCGGCTGCGCGAGTCTGCTTACACTCTTTCAGGGGGGCAGCAGCAGCGCCTCTGCATTGCCCGTGCCCTGGCGACGGAACCGGAGATTTTATTGTTTGACGAGCCCACGTCGGCGCTGGATCCTATAGCCACCGCCAAGATAGAAAATCTGATATTCGATTTGAAGCGGGAGGTGACGGTTGTCATTGTGACGCACAACATGCAACAGGCAGCGCGTGTTTCTGATTCCACAGCTTTTATGTACCTGGGCGAGCTTATAGAGTTAGCGCCCACGAAGGTAATGTTTGAGAATCCAGCTATCAAGCTGACCGAAGAATACATTACGGGGCATTTTGGCTAAACTGAATTCCATGTCCGCTCAGCTCTCAAAATCAGTCGATCCGAATGCGGCGACTAGGCGACCGGACCGCAGCGTTGAGGCGATCACCTCGCCAGTCAAGATAGGTGTGCGCCATCTCAACTTTTATTACGGACGCGTGCAGGCTCTCTTCGACGTCTCTTTGGATATTCCGGAGCGGATCGTCACGGCTTTCATTGGTCCATCTGGCTGCGGCAAATCGACATTTCTGCGCATACTGAATCGGATGAACGACATAATCCCGGGCACCCGAGTGGAAGGAGAGGTCTTGATTGATGATCAGAACATCTACGCGACCGGAACCGATGTCGTAGAACTGCGGCGTACGGTGGGAATGGTTTTTCAGAAGTCGAACCCATTTCCCAAGTCAATATTCGACAACGTAGCTTATGGACTAAGGATCAACCGAATGACCTCGAGCAAGAGTGAGCTTGAGGGATGTGTGGAGCAGGCGCTCAAAGGCGCCGCGCTTTGGGTTGAGGTTAAGGATCGCTTAAAGCAATCCGCGCTGAGCTTGTCAGGCGGCCAGCAGCAAAGATTATGTATAGCCCGGGCGCTCGCCATTCGTCCCGACGTTATCTTAATGGACGAACCCGCATCGGCTTTGGACCCCATGGCCACGTCGAAAATCGAGGAACTGATTGTTGAACTAAAGAAGCAGTACACGATAGTAATTGTTACCCACAACATGCAGCAGGCGGCGCGCGTTTCCGATCTAACGGCGTTCTTCCTGCTGGGTAAGCTCATCGAAGTGAACGCCACCGAGAAGATGTTTACCAACCCCGACGAAAAGTTGTCTGAGGACTACATCACGGGAAGGTTTGGGTGAAAGGATTTTTGATTTTTAGATTGGTGATTTTGATTTTGACTTCCAGGACGAAACCAGAGCATTGAGTGCACGGACAATCTAAATTAAAAATCTAAAATATCTAAAATCACAAATTAGAATCGGAAAACTACATGGAATACCACAGACACCTTGACGATGAGCTGAATTCGCTACGGGATCGTGTGTTGTTGCTGGGCGGCGAAGCCGAAGCAGCCCTTCAGAAGGCCATGCACTCGCTGATGGACCGGGACAGCGATCTCGCGCGCGGTGTGTTGAATCACGACGACGCCATCGATCGGATTGAAGTGGAGATCGATCGGCAATGCATAGATATCATCGCCCTCAGGCAACCTGCCGCCCGCGATCTTCGCTTTGTCATTTCGGTAGCCAAAATGGCCCCCGTTCTGGAACGGATCGCTGATCACGCCTGTAATATCGCGCGCGCGGCCATCGATCTGAATAATGAGCCGGAGCTCAAACAGAATATCGAACTCCGCCAGATGGCCGAACAAGCTTCTGCCATGTTGCGCGCCGCGCTAGACGCTTTCACCTCCAACGACGCGCTGGAGGCTCGAGAGGTCATCAAGCGCGATATCGATATTAACGAACTTTACAATCGAGTATTTCATAACCTGATCGAGAGGATGGTGTCGGAGCCTTCGACGGCCAGTCGCGACGCGCGGCTGATCTTCGTGGCCAAGCACCTGGAGCGCATCGGTGATTACGTTACCGATATCTGCGAGTTGACCGTCTATATGGCGGAAGCAGCTTTTATCAAGCACAGCAATTGAGACTTATGGCACGTCCTGTTTTGATCATCGAAGACGATCCTGATATTTCGGAGAGTCTGAAGTATAACCTCGAGCGAGAAGGCCTGCTGACCGTCGTTGCGGCTACGGGTGAGCAAGGCTTGATCGAGGCGCTGAACGAACGCAATCCGCCAATGCTGATTGTGCTTGACCTGATGTTGCCAGGTATGAGTGGTACAGAACTCTGCCGTCGGTTTCGCCGGGAACCCTTAACCCGACGCACGCCGATTATCATCCTGACTGCCAAGGGATCAGAGTCTGATCGGGTTGCCGGTTTGGACCTGGGCGCTGACGACTATATAACCAAGCCTTTCTCCGTCAGAGAACTCCTGGCGCGCGTGCGCGCGATCTTGCGCCGTATTGATGAAGGCGCCACCAAGACTTACGAAGACGATCACCTGATGATCGACTTCGCCGATATTCGAGTTGTCTGCGACGGTCGCAAAATTAAGCTTACCAATAAGGAATTTAGCCTGCTCTCGGTGCTCGCCAAAAGCGCCGACCGAGTAGTAACGCGGCAGCAGCTTCTGGATAACGTTTGGGGCTACAGTTATTATGGCGACGCCCGCACGCTGGATGTGCATATCAGGCGTTTGCGCCAGAAGTTAGAGAGTTGTGGCAATTGCATAGAGACTGTTGTCGGAGTCGGTTACCGCTTTACTGGGTGCTCCGAGAAGTCGGAAGGCAGTTGACCATACACCAGTCTTGATCCAGCCTCAGATTAACGGGTTAACGCGGGTTAGCGAAGATAAATATAAAAGGTTAACCGAATGATTGGGCGGAACCTTTTTTATAGTTTTGTTCTTACCAAATGTATCCGCGTAAATCCGCGGCTTAACAACGTTCAAAGGTGATGAATTGTGTCCAGGCACCTCAGCTTTTCGCTTGCCTTATGTGCCGCACTTGTCGGGATTCTGATCCTCATTTTTTCGTTTAGCTTCACTGCATTTGTGTCAGCCCCACTTGGTTTTCTGGCGGGATACTTCCTGCTGAAAAGCCGCCACGCCAACCAACCGAGCACGTCCTCGCTCCCCGCTCAGAATGTATCCGGCTCTTCTGACTCCCGATCAACCGAGATCTTCGCTCTGGGAAAGCTCTTTGAGGCGACTTTGGATGAAATGCGAGAGGGGTTGCTGGTCGTCGACAACGATATGCGAGTAGTCGCTTCAAATCCTGCCGCGCACCGGCTCTTCAATTTGGCGACTGGCAGACTCGAGTCTCAGCGTTTGACGGAATTGACGCGGAACCCGGCGATCTACAGTGCGTTTCACGATGCGCTCAAAGGAAATGAGCGGTCGGGCGTGGAGATCGAAACACACAACCCCGGCCGCCGCGTTTTTGATCTAAGAGTGGTGCCCTTAGGCAGCAGCGATGGTTCAAGCACCGCGGGGGCGATTGGCGTCTTCTTCGACATAACACAACTCGAAAAACTTGAGCGGGTGAGGCAGGAGTTTCTTTCGAATGTCTCCCACGAACTGAAGACCCCTCTAACAGCGATCGTGGCTTTTGTAGAAACTCTCGAAGCAGGGGCGCTCGATGACCGTGAAAACAGTGAACGATTCCTTGAGATAATTCGCAAGAATGCCGCTCGGATGCAAAATCTAATCGACGATATACTCGAATTGAGTGCAATTGAAGCCGGTAATGTGGGTGTTAAGTCGGAAGAAATAGAGCTCAGTCCGCTAATTAATGACGTGATCATGTCTCTTACGGCGAAGGCTTCTTCGCGCGGCATTACCATCAGCAACGAGGTGCGGCCTGACACACTTGTCTTCGTTGACCCTCGGCGCCTTGAACAAATGCTTAACAACCTCGTGGATAACGCGATCAAGTTCAACCGCGATGGAGGAATGGTCACAATCGGGTGCGAAGCGGGCACGCGCACTCGCATTCTCGTCAAAGATACCGGGGAGGGGATTCCGGCGCAGCATCTCGAACGTCTGTTCGAACGTTTCTACCGGGTTGATCGAGCCCGCTCGAGAGACATGGGTGGAACTGGTCTAGGGTTGGCTATAGTTAAACACTTAGCCCGGGCTCATGGCGGGGAGGTGAGAGTTCGTTCGGAGTTAGGGCAGGGAACCACTTTTGAGATTGATCTGCCGCCAGCGAATGGTGTTTCCGCAGGGCCTGAACCGACAGCCAAGCGCGAAACCACTTTAACTCCCGGCTATTGAAAGACCAACCTTCAAGCTTTTCTTCCGCTCTGACACCCTTTGCACCGCGCTGCTCTTCCATAGCAACGATTCGGCCAGAATCCGCAGATTGATGGGTATGACGGGCGGTTTGCATTCTCCCCTGAGCGGGCTTTCATAGTGAGCGAGCAACGGCATCTCGGCACAGCAAAAGTCACAGGCAGCCAGATGGTGTCTAATGAGAGTCATGATTTCAGGCGAGAGGGCCTGGAAAAGAGATGAGAGTAGTAGGCTGGACGATGGGCAAGCGATTTTCTTTGTAAACGAGTTTACGCTTGAGGATTTCATTTGAACCCCTGAAACCGCACGAATTCTGACTTAGATACTCAATCTGCCTAAACAACAAAGAGCCAGGGGCATTTGGCGCTTCGCTTAACGGTGAAGGAGCACAATTATTCAACAGCAGGAAAGATCTAATTCATATCCAATTCCAGAGATTTTCGCCTCCCAACCAAACTATTTCCCCAATGTTATCAATGCTTTCGGATCGGTGTAAAAACATGTTGCCCATTATTTAAAATCTTGCTAAGATGTGCCCCGTTAAGTCAGAGGGCGCCGACTCTTTGACTCCTTCTTTCCAGGAAGAATTCCCCCTTTTATCATCGGCTCCTACAAGAGACAGCATCCCGATTGACACCCTAAACGGGTAAGTATCTCCCTTAGGCAGCAATTTGAGGTTAAACCGTAGGCAGCCGTGATCTGTCTCGGCCCTCCCAGGACATTCACTTCACCCATCTGCACTGCGACGTTCTACACGTCTTTTGAGAGATCACCCCGGCGGTAAGGGTTTTCAGCTCAGTAAATTACCACCCCCAAACAGCTAACCTCGCCTATCTTTGAAGTAAGAAACCGATAAACCATCTGCGCCACAACGGATAATCCAGTGAAATTCTTAAGTCACGAAATCGAAAAAGAACTCGAACCCCGCGCCGATGAAATTCAGCCGTCGCCGTCACGGGCGCGACGTACTGCTGAACGACAGGCGAAGAGCGGCAAGTGGGTTGAAAGTCTTCGTTCCTCAGACGTAGGCCGTCTTTGGACCGAGCTCCACCGCATTGTCTCCCACCACCCCCTGGTCAGAGCTTCGCGTAGCGCAGGACTCCTGGTGGAGGAAGGCGCCACAACCGCCTACACAGATTTAACCCAGGAACTATTTGTTCAGCTCTTAAGTAAGAACAGATTTGAACACTATCTCGAAACGCAGATGACCGATTACGAGATTGAGTGTGAAATCAGCCAGATTGAACTCACGAATCTGTTGACAGCAGAACTCCGGAAGCGTCATCCCGAAAGCTACCGTTTAGCCCGGCGGATTTCCACTCTTATTCAATCCAGTTCAAATTTCCGCCGCTTTGATTCAAGCGGCACCAATGACGAACCGCATCGGCGTTTGGCTGACCGGGTTTACGGGTTGAACGAATGGCCCGACGGAAAACGACGTCGGGATTCGCATGATCTTGAGCAGCGAGCTCACAAGGTTTCGGTGCGAGCCCGTGACACCCGCATGGTTGGCTGCACCGGGGATTCTCAAGTAGTTATCAGCAACCCGGACCTCGAGGACCTCATCGTTTCGGTGTTGGACTCCATGGACTCACCCGCCGACGTGCGCACCCTGCGCAGCCTGGTGATGTCTCGACTACCGGTGATGGATATTTATCTGGTCCCGCTAGATGGTGACGACAGCGACAACGAGAATCATTTCGAACCTGTTGATAAGCGAGAAAATGCGGAACAGGGACTATTAAGGCGCGAGTCGGAGAACGCAGCTGAAGGCTTTGTGGAACAATTTCTGAAGAGCTTACACGAAACTGTGCGCGGGAAGATCAAGCAGTACAACCGCATCCTTGGTGTATTGTGGCACTGTTACCTGAGCCCCGAGCAGTCTACCCAACTCGAGGTGGCCGCCGTATTAGGAGTTTCCGATTCGCTCGTGTCAGACTACCGCCGCCGCATTGAGCAGGAGCTGCGCGCCCTTTCTTTCTCGGAAGTTGAAGAAGCCAGGCGTTTTGAAAGTGCCCTCCGCGAGCGTGTGCGTAGCCTGGTCCTAACCGGCGAGGAAAAAGGAGTAGCAGTTTAGCTTGATTAGTCTTTATAGATTAATCTTTGCCGGCTTTTGTGATTCGACTCACGTGAAGTGCGTCGATAGCGCATTCTGGGAGCTGCGGCGCCTGAAGGTGCAGCGGCTTCTTTTGCTTTTATAAGGAACCAGCTTAAGATTGAAGTTCAATACAATTGCGCCGAGACGGCTTGGCGCGACTTTGGAACCACGGGAATTGGGCTAAAAATGCCACGCACCGACATTGCGAACTACGAACCGGTCACTCGCTCACAAACTGCCAGGGTCTCAGAAACCGAGGCGGAGGATAATTCTATAGGCTCGCGCATGCGGCCCGAACCAAACCTGCGAGATACTGTTGGCGCTAATTATGAGCAAGGTTGGCGCGCAAAAAATTCGACCGGCAAAGAAGTCTCTATTCACGAAGGGATTCCGCAAAAGCAGAATGCGAACACGCCAAGTCGAATCAAAGAGAATTGGATTATCAAGCGCGGACACGCGATTAGCTACGCCGGACTTTTTCTGTTTACGATAATTCTGTACTTTCGTCCTTACGAATACTTTTCCTTCGCCGAGTGGCTCATTTCCAGCGCCTCATGGATCGCCATTTTCACCCTAGTTGTTTTCTTTCCCACCCAACTGGCACTCGAGGGTAACCTAACAGCCCGCCCCGGTGAAGTTAATCTCGTGCTCCTCTTTTGTCTCGCGGGTCTGCTTTCCATCCCATTCGCAATCAGTCCGGGGGAGGCGTGGGACACCTTTAATAATCCGTTCCTCAAAGCCGTCCTGATTTTTCTCGTGATTGTGAATGTGGTACGCACCGAACGCCGGTTGCATGGACTCTTTCTCCTCACCATTGCGGTTAGCTGTGTCTTGAGCTTCAACGCAGTCAGTGATTACAGCGCGGGCAAGTTGGCGGTCGAGGGCTACCGCATCGCGGGCAGTATTGGAGGAATGTTTGCTAACCCGAACGACATGTCGTTGCATTTAATTACCGTGATGCCGATCGCCGTCGCGTTGGGGCTCGGCGCGCGGAACGTTTTGCTCAAGGCGGCCTACTGGTCGGCTGCGGCGCTAATGGTAGCGGGCGTAACCGTCACTTACTCGCGTGGTGGCTTCCTGGGCCTGATAGCCGTCGTGATAGTGTTGGCTTGGAAGCTTGGACGGCGTAATCGGCTCGCGGCCATGTTGCTGCTTCTGGTTGGTGGACTGCTCTTCATTGCTTTGGCCCCCGGTAATTACGGGCTGCGACTGGCCTCGATCTTCATCCCGGGGCTTGATCCAAATGGCTCCCGCGACGCACGCTGGGATTTGTTTATGAGGTCGCTCATCGTCGCCTTACGTTACCCGTTTTTCGGCATCGGAATGGGTAACTTCCACTTTCGGGGGTTCTATGAGGCGGTGAGTCATAACGCCTACACCCAAGTCGCAGCGGAGATGGGCTTCCTGGCCTTAGTAATCTACGCTAAGTTTCTGTTAGTCCCGCTAAAGCGGCTATTGCTTATCGAGCGCGTAACGTTCTTGCCGCGGAAAGCTTCCCGCTACTATTTTCTTGCCGTCGGCCTGCAGGCCAGTCTTCTGGGTTACATGGTTTGCAGTTTCTTCGCTTCGGTTGCTTATTATTGGTACGTCTATTATTTGGTTGGTTATGCTGTCTGTTTTCGCAGGTTATATGAGAGCGCGACTGGTACAGACCTGGAAGGAATACTGGCTAACCACAAATGGGAATGGTGGAAGAGGCGACGGGGGCAACCCTTTGAACCCCCCACACCGGTTGACGCCCAGCCGGGTTAATTAACCGTGAGCATTAAAATGCTGTACCGATGCGCTGGTGCTGCCCAACTCTTTATCTTCAACGTAAGATGTCTGCGGCCGCACGGTGCAAACACCAGAATTGATGCCGTCCGTCAGCATAAATCACTACAGCCGTTAAAGAAGGGCACTATCTCGCAGCTAAGCTTCAGATCACGTTGAGGCTAGTTTATGCGCACTGAAAGCCGGATCAGATCGTAGCCCCGGACTACACTTGAAACCTTAAACGAAATCAGCGCAGTCGTCGTCCCCATAAAGACGTGTGGTGAAGGCAGTCCGGCGCGGCGGGGAGAGCCAAGACACCAATCGAATATGGGTACAGATGCCCAAGATTATTCCTTGACCGCGCGCACGAGCTGGCTGTTGCTCGCCAAAACGCTGGGCTACATTTTCAGCTTTGCGCTGCCGCTGATGCTAGTGCGGCGGCTGAACCAAGCTGAATTTGGGCTTTACAAGCAGGTCTTTCTGATCGTTGGCAGCACAATATTGATCCTCCCGTTGGGCTTCCACATGAGCGCTTACTATTACCTGCCGCGGGAGCCCCAGCGCAGGGGGCAAATTGTTTTTAACATCCTGCTCTTCTACATGCTCACAATTGGTGCCGCCTGCCTGGTGATACTCCTGCGCCCATCTCTGCTCGCCACGATGCTGGGTGGTCAGGAGTTGCCGTCTTACGCAGCGCTGATCGCGCTGGTGGTTTTGACCTGGGGCTGCTCGTCATTTTTAGAGACTGTCGCCCTGGCCAACCAAGAAATAAAGCTGGCCGCTATCTTCATTGTGACTTTCAACTTTACCAGGGCGGTCTTCCTGATTGGGGCAGTTGTTATGCTGGGCTCGTTCAAGGCGCTGCTATATGCCTCAGCACTACAAGGTGTATTGCAACTGGGGGCGTTGCTGATTTACGTTCGCTTACGCTTCGGCAGGTTCTGGCGAGAGTTCGACTGGGCGCTGCTGCGGGCCCAACTATCCTACGCGTTGCCGCTCGGCAGCGCCGCGACCATCCTGCACTTCCAAATAGATCTGGACAAATTCTTCGTTTCGAAGCAGCTGGGGGGCGCAGCGCTCGCGGTCTACTCAATCGGCTGTTTCAACATCCCGCTGTTCTTTCTCATCAGCGATGCTGTTGGCTCGGTAATGATCCCGCGCGTGACTTATCTGGCAAAGCTGGGCGAGCGGCGAGAGATCGTGTTGTTGCTCACCCGCATGATGCGCAAGCTCTCGGCCATCGCGCTCCCACTCTACGCCCTGCTGCTAATAGTGGGGCCCGACTTCATTGTCGTTCTATTCACCACGACGTACATCGCCAGTTGGCCCATCTTCGCGGTCAACCTGGCGCAGATTCCTCTCAGTGTCATAACGAGCGCGTCCGACCCGGTTCTGCGGGCGTACCCCGAGCAGCGCTATTTTCTGCTGAGTGTCCGGGTTCTATTGTTGGCATTACTAGGGGTGGCGCTCTGGTACGGCACCAAGCCCTTTGGCATGGTCGGCGCTGTCTCCATCGTGATTCTCGTAAGCGTCATCGAGCGCATCATAGTTTCGGTTAGAGTGGGTTGCCTCCTGGGTTTGACGCGACGCGACTTTGTGCTACTCATGGACGTTGTCAAGTTGCTCATCGCAGTCGCCTTGGCAAGCTGCGTGACGGTGCTTACCCGCAGACTGGTAAGCGGATTAAGTCCGCTCTTCGTATTGACCGTTTGCGGCACTGTTTTCTCTGTGTGTTACGCGCTCGCGCTGCTCCTTCTCGGCGTATTAACATCTCAGGAGCGCACGATAATAAGGCAGCGCATCGGAATGCTGCGCCGCTCCCTCTTCGGCCCCCGGAAGCAAGACTCTCTGGCACGAGGGTAGCGCGTGCGACGGTATGTGAGCGCGGGTTCCCCGGGCCCAAGAAGCGAAGACTTCGGCAGAACCCAAGGCGAAGGCTGAAAATAAGTGATGTTTGCGACCCAGGTAAAGAAAGGTTTTCTGTGTCTGCGGTGGCTGCCGGCGTACTGGTGGCAACGGCTAACACACCGCCCCCGCGCCGCGGGCCCCTTGCATCTTATTCTCTGTTTAGCTGACCACTTTGAGCCATCCATTCTGCCGGAAACGCCTCACCTTTTCGCCGCTCCCGTGGAGAGGGAGCGGCGAGTTGAGCGGTGGTGCCGCGAGTACCCGAATGCAGTGGGCAAATGGCGCGATGCGGATGGCCGCCCGTTACGCCACACCTATTTTTTCCCGGGGGAGCAATATGAAAAATCACTCATCGACCGCCTCGCCGAGCACTGTCACGCTGGCTGGGGTGAGGTCGAAGTTCATCTACATCACGGTGTAGGCGCACCCGATACGTCGGCCAACACGCGGCGCGCGCTTGAGTTCTTCAGGGACAAGCTGGTGGATCACGGCTGCCTTTCCCGTTGGGACGGCATTGGAGCGCCACGGTATGCCTTTATTCATGGTAACTGGACCCTGGCTAACTCGGGTAACGGAGTGGCCTGCGGGGTAGATGATGAAATGCAGTTGCTGGCGGAGACGGGGTGTTACGCCGACCTGACGCTACCTTCGGCCCCGAATCCGGCGCAAACAGCAAAAATCAATGCTTTATACGAATGCGCACAGCCACTCGACCGGCGCGCACCACATCGGCGGGGACGCGACCTGCTGCGCGGGAGCGTGCCACAGATTTTTCCTCTAATCGTGCAAGGGCCGCTCGGACTGGATTTCGGTCGTAGGATCAGCGGCCTTCCTGTCCCCCGCATCGAAAACGGTGAGGTGACGACGAACCATCCGCCGACGATGGACCGCCTCAAACTGTGGCAGCAAGCCGCGATCACAGTCCGCGGACGGGCTGATTGGCTATTCATTAAACTCCATTGCCACGGCATGGATCCGCGAGACGAGGAGGCGATGTTGGGCGGGTTGGCGCAGCGCTTCTTACAGGAACTTACTGATGGCATGCGGCAGGGGACCGGCCCTCTAGTGCATTTCGTCACAGCCCGCGAGATGGTCAACATCATCCTCGCCGCGTGCGAAGGAGTTTCCGGTAACCCGGCTGATTTCCGGGATCACCGCCTGAGGCTGATTAAATCGGTTCCGAAAGTCTAATGTTAATAGACATTTAATAAGACGCGGGGATCACGTCCAAGCGACTAAGAGCAAGCAATATGGCAATGAACGAGTACGACGAGTATCTCCGCACGGAGTGGGAATCATTTTCCGGTGACTCGACCCGCAGCGGTAAGACATTGGCTGAGATATCCGATCTCGACGTGGCGCGCGTGCTCGACGTCGGATGCGGGGCGGGTCAAGAGCTCCTACCCTTTGTCAATGATCCTTGCACATTGGTGGGGGTTGACGTAGCTCCGACGGTTGGCGTGGTTGGCCGCCAAGTTTTTGCTCACATGCGGAATACGCCTGTGATTTTTGTGCGCGCAGCCGCCGAAGCATTGCCCTTTACTGCCGACTGTTTTGATGTCGTCATCTGCCGGCTCTCGTTGCCGTACACTCACAATGCGAAAGCGCTGGCTGAGATGGCGCGAGTGACCCGCCCGGAGGGCATATTGCTGCTCAAGATTCATCACCTGCGCTTCTACCTAGACAAGTTTTGGAAAGGTCTACGCGCCGGTGACTATTTATCGATGATTCACGCCAGCCGCGTGATGGTAGCGGGCGCGCTCTACCACTGCCTGGGTACGCAGATACGTGTGCAGCTGATTAGCTCAGAGACGTTTCTCTCTGAGTGGTTGCTGCGGCGTGAACTTACAAAATTAGGGCTGACTATTCGGCGCGAGACTCCGGATTCAAACCCTTTGACCCCCTCATTCAACATCGTAAAAGAACGCTGCCGATATCTGATTTAGAGGCCGAAGGGGCGACCTGGCAAAAGTACGGTCAAAAGAGTTAAACATTTTGCCTGGGCACCGAAGCCCCGCTCGCGCCGCCCTTAAACCGGCAGCGGCTGCGTTTCAACTGGCTCGGCAATTTGTGTTACCTTTCCACAGAGATGAGCATAAGTATTGAAACCGAGGACTTTAGTGAGGTCGCGCCATACGCATTAAGCGCAGTCAACGCTCGTCGCGGAGAATTTGAGTACCGTGTACAGCACCTAACTGATTTGCCGCAGATTGAGGAGGCGCGGCAGCGCGGGCCACTTGTGGCGTGGGATGAGCTGTTAGCGGGCGACCCGACTGGGACGTTGTTCCAGGGGCAGGTCTGGTGTCTGGAATGGTATCGAACGTATTACGAGCGGTATCAACCGAGCGTGCTCGTTGTGACATATGGCGACGCGCTCGTGGGGCTGGTTCCGTTGGCAGTCAGACGGGTAACTGGCGAACTAGTTTTCGCCAGCAGCAACATGTGCGACTACCGAGATGTCCTCGCTTTTCCGGAGCATAAACAGAGAGTGATTGCACATCTATTAGAGTTCTACTGCGCCGGCGGCTTCAATCAACCTTTGCGGCTGGGGCCAATGTTGCCGGAATCAAACACAGCAGCACTTGTCCGCGACTTCTGCAGGGAAGTGCCCGGGGTCTACTCCATTCCCCGATCGCACCCGGGTTGGCGCTGGTGGCCGGTCGTTGACGCGCAGGCAGAGTTCATAAAGAAAGAATCGATACGCCGGGCGATCAAATACTACCAGCGGCAGGGGGACTTGCGGCTGGAGCGCATCGAGACGATGAAAGCCTGGCACGGTTTTAAGCGTGAATTCTTCGATCAGCATTCGCTACGACAAATTTACGCAAGCCGCCCCGTCTCGTTCAATGACGGAGTGAAACAGGCTTTCTACGAAGCCCTTTTCAGTAACCACCCTAACGCCGTGCATATCGTCGCGTTGCGCGCTGGTCAGCGCATCATTGCCGCGCACTATGGTCCCGTGCACGATAGAGTGCTTTACTTAGGGGCGCCCGCGCTCGATATCCGCGAGGCGAGGCAGGCGCCGGGCCTGTTGCTTCTGGCGCTTATAGCCCAGGATGCCGAACGATTGGGGCTCAGAGGGATCGATCTAACCATCGGCGATGCAGCGTTCAAAAAGAGATTCTCCAACAGCAGCGTGGAGCTTCCCACCGTAGAAATCTATTGGCGACGAGGGCGCTACTACGCGCAGATTTTCCGTGACTGGGTCGTCACAGGAGCCAAGCTGTTAGCTAAAATAAGGGGACCGGAGGCATGGCACCAGGCGACGTCGAAGTTAGACCGAGCTGTCGATAAGGCGCGAAGGGTGCGGGATCTGGGGCCAAGGGAGAGCATAGCGCGCTTAACTCGGCGCGGCCTCAAGGCGGTTGGGGAGCGCGCGAAGTGGTTGACCCTGATCGCCACTCCTCAGAATTTGCTTCCAGTAGAGCCTTTGCTCGGAACCGAGGAGACATGCGCGTTTCACACGGACGAACTTCGGGACATGTTGAAGTGGGAAGGGCAGTTGTGCGAAACCGCGCAGGAGATCCGTTCTAGAGTGGTGCGGGCGCCGGAGGAAATGCGAAAGGGGCGGTCGCTGCACACCGTCTTGGTTGACGGGCACCTCGCAGGTTGGGGCTGGTCTTACTGGCCGCAGGGGCCGGAGGTGATCGACGTGACCCAGACCGAACTTGAGTTCGCGCCGAACTCTGTGTCCCTTTACGATTTCTACACCATTCCTGAGTTTCGCGGGAGACGCCTTTACCAAGCGCTGTTAACACATATACTGCGAACCCGATTCGCCGAAGGTGCCGAGCGGGCTTACATCATGGTCCAAGATACGAACGTGGCGTCGCGCAAGGCTATCGAGCGCGTCGGGTTCCGTCTGGCGATGGTAGATGAAATTATCAGGGTCTTGCGCTGGAAGAAGGCACGACGCATACCGCCCGATTTACAAGTGGGAGCTTAGCACTAACGGCGTCGCCGAAATCGTGGCGAGCCAAGAGATTGACCGATGTGTGGCATTGCAGGCTTTGTGGCAAACGGTGAGCCCCCACCTGTGGCAGAACGGATGGTCGTACTCGACCGGATGTGTCGGAGCCTTATGCACCGCGGCCCGGACGATCAGGGGATGATGGTTGAAGGGCCGGTGTCGCTGGGGATGCGTAGGCTCTCGATCATCGACCTGACAGGAGGCCACCAGCCAATCTCTAATGAAGATGGCTCGGTTACCATCGTTTTTAATGGTGAGATCTACAACTACCGCGAACTGCAAGAAGAGCTTCAAGCGCGCGGCCACAGCTTCCAAACCAATTCTGACACCGAGACTATTGTTCATGCTTACGAAGAGTTTGGCGAAGCTTGTGTTGACCGTTTGCGCGGCATGTTCGCGTTCGCTATCTGGGACGAGCGTCAAAACAGGATCTTCGTTGCTCGCGATCGCGTCGGCAAGAAGCCGCTTTATTACACGCTGACATCGCAGGGGACCTTCGTTTTCGGATCAGAGTTGAAGGCTTTGCTCGCTCATGCGGAAGTATCGCGTCAGATCAACCCCGAGGCCTTGGACGCTTACTTGACTTTAGGATACGTCCCTGATCCTCTCTGTATTTTCCGCGACTGCCATAAATTGCCGCCCGGGCATCATCTGAGTTTTAGGCAGGGGCAGTTGACGCTAACGCAGTATTGGGATTTTCCTTTTGAGAGAAACGAGACCGCCTCGCGCAGCGCAGAAGACTACCTCGAAGAGCTGCGAGTCCTACTCGACGAGGCTGTGCGCATACGCCTGATCTCGGATGTCCCACTGGGAGCATTTCTTTCCGGCGGTGTTGATTCAAGCGCTGTAGTTGGTCTAATGGCCCGGCATACTCGTCAGCCAGTTAAGACTTTTTCCATAGGCTTCCATGAAGATAGCTACGACGAACTTAAATTCGCTCGTGTTGCCGCTCGACACTTCGGCACTGACCATCATGAATTCATTGTGACGCCTGACATTTGTCAGGTAGTCGATGAGTTGGCCTGGCACTTCGATGAACCTTTTGCGGATCCTTCAGCTTTGCCAACCTACATGGTGTCGAAGCTGGCGCGCGAGCACGTTACCGTGGCACTCTCGGGTGACGGAGG
Source organism: Pyrinomonadaceae bacterium (assembly GCA_013811945.1). Classification (GTDB taxonomy): domain Bacteria; phylum Acidobacteriota; class Blastocatellia; order Pyrinomonadales; family Pyrinomonadaceae; genus PSRF01. The sequence continues at coordinate 16,508 of JACCUI010000218.1, forward strand.
CGATGAACTTTTCGCAGGCTACACGCGTTACGGCATTGACCAGCGACGAGCTCCATTTGGACGCGTGCCACGTGTTCTCCGAGAGCGTTTGTTACGCCCACTCAGCCAACAACTTCCCCACGCCGCATGGGGGCGCAACTACTTACACAACGTTTCCCTCGACGCTGCCGATCGGTTTCTCGATAGCGTTTCGGTGTTTACGGGTCTAACGAAGCGCTCTCTCTACGCGCCGGAGTTTCGCGGCGATCTGCAGGGCGAAGATCTCTCGACGGCGCGCTTCCGCTCTCTCGCGGGCCGCGTCCACAGCGGCGATCCGCTCGATGTGCTGCTATACCTCGACAGCAAGACGTACCTGCCCGGCGACATCCTGACTAAAGTTGATAGGATGAGTATGGCCGTCTCGCTTGAAGCGCGCGCGCCGCTGCTGGATCATAAGCTTATCGAGTTCGTTTCACGCATTCCTGCATCGCTAAAGCTGCGGGGCGCTGAGACTAAACATATCTTCAAGCGCGCTATTGGAGACTTTGTGCCTGGCGAGATCCTGCATCGCGCAAAGCAGGGTTTCGGTGTTCCTATCCAGCAGTGGATCAACGTGCAACTGCGCGAGCAGATGCACGAGACGCTGACGGACACTCGCGCCCGCGGGCGCGGGTATACGGAGCCGCGCTACGTGGCCCAACTATTAAGCGAACACGAACGCGGACGGCGCGATAACTCGATGCCGCTCTGGACCTTGTTTATGCTGGAACAGTGGTTTCGCCTCTTTGTGGACGAGCCCGACTCGTGGTCGCAGGCGAGGCCGGAAGCGAGACTGCCGGTCGCCATAGGTTAGGACCAGATCACGAGCACGGCAACTTTGAAAGCGGATTGTGCTTGGCTCTGTCAAGAAGTCACCACTACTCAAGCACCTTCTGCTGACCTTTGTGCCCGCTACGATCTTTGTGTGTACGAAGTAGCCACGATTAATAATGCAAAGAACGAAATACAAACGCCTCGAGGCATTGGAGGCAATACGAAGGGTGTTCGGTGATAAGTAAGGGCTCAAAAATATCCGGTAATTCTTCTGCGACGCATTATGGTTCCGCGCTCAGTGGCCGCTTACTGCTCAGGTTTAGTCAACGGCTGCGCCGATCCAATGCTCTGGCTCTGCTGAAGCAGATCGAGAAATCGCCGTTTACCGCTCGTGAGAATGTTTCGATTCTTCAATGGTCGCTGCTTTCAGAAATGTTGGACCACGCCGAGAAGCGTGTGCCTTACTATCGAGAACTCTTTCGCTCGCTGGGAATTACGAGTGACGATATACGAAGTCCGAACGACTTCGCGCAACTACCGGTACTAACTAAGGATATTATCCGAGAGAGGCAGCGGGAGATGGTAAGGGAGGATGTACCGATCGATACTCTGTTACAGCATCATAGCGGAGGCTCGACGGGAATTCCGCTTTCCTTCTACCGAGAACGCGAATACATCGACATGTCGGACGCCGGAACCTTTCGCAATTTGCTGCAGGCTGGGTGGATTCCGGGCGAAATGATAGCCTTCTTCTGGGGAGCGACTGACCGTCTGAATCAGATGTCGCGCTGGCAGTTCGAGCTTCGCCAGGCTCTGCGCCGCATGTACCAGTTCGACCCATTTCATTCAGGGCCAACGGAGATGTCTATTTGGTTAAAACGTTGGGGAGCGCTCAGACCGGCGGTGGCACTGGGCTACGCTTCGACAATTGCGCGGTTCGCCGAGTTCATCGAGCGAGGCGGACGGAGTGTGGCGCCGCTCCGGGGCGTCTTCACAACCGCGGAAAAACTTTATCCTGCCCAGCGAGAAACAATTTCCCGGGTTTTCGGATGCCAGGTGTTTGATCTATATGGCAGCAGCGAAGTGCAGAACATCGCCGCTGAATGTGCAGCTGGGAGCATGCACATCAATGCGGATTTCGTAGTGGTCGAGACCGATGATCAAGCTGCCAACCCCGAAGGAGGGAAGCCGCTAATCCTTACTTCGCTGCGGAACTTTGCCATGCCCTTCATCCGCTATCGCAACGAGGACTGCGGTGATCTCGTCCCGGGCCATTGCTCTTGCAGCAACAACTTTCCGCTAATGAGACTCAATATCTCGAGGGTCAGCGATAATTTCGTCCTGCCCGGAGGCCGGGTTGTTCATGGAGAGTTCTTTACGCATTTGATGTATGGAACCAAGGGCATTGCTAACTTCCAGTTTCATCAAACTGCGCGAAACGCAATTACCTTGTGGGTGGTTCCCGGAACTGGTGAGAACGCGAATTCGGAAGCACGGGAAGCGGCGGTCAAAGCCGCGGTCAGACAGATTCGAGCTCTCGATCCCGATCACGATATTCGCGTCGACGTCAGGGAAACGGAAACGCTTTCGCTGTCCGGAGCCGGCAAGCACCGCTTCACGAGATCAGACATTAATTGAAACCTCGATGGCTGACGCTCAAAACCCATTTAACTTCGATCCTCGGATAGCAGTCGCCAAAGTCCCGCCCGAACCGGACTCCGCTCGCGAACCGTATCCGGAGAAACTAATTCGCGGATCAATCGATCGTCTGGGCAGCATGCTTGGTTGGGGACGGAGTGAGGGAAACCCATTCGAGAATGTGATACCGAAAGGTGCCCGCGTCGTCGTGAAGCCGAATATGGTTCTTCACAAAAATGAAGGACCGGGTGGTATTTTGCCGTTAGTGACTCATCAGTCGGTGATCCAAGCCGTAGTTGAGGGGGCGCTGAAGACCGGCACTGCGGAAGTTACCGTGGCGGACGCACCCATCCAAGGATGCGACTTTGGAGCATTGCTACAAGCAACCGGCCTGGACGTTTGGTCCGCTGAGATTCAGAAACGCGATTCGCGTTTCAAAGGCATTCGCGACCTTCGTCGCACGGTTTGTCTGCTGAAGCATGGCGTTCGCCTGGCTGAGGAGGACGTCCAGCCATTGGAGAATTTCATACTCTTCGACCTGGAAAGCGAGAGTCTTCTGGAACATATTACCAGCGGGGAAAATCCATTTCGGGTAACCTGGTATGACCCTCGTTTGATGGACCAAACTCATCGGCGCGGAAAGCATCAGTACCTTGTGGCCCGCGAGATAATCGACGCCGACATTGTGATTAACCTGCCTAAGCTGAAGACGCACAAAAAGGCCGGGATAACTTGCGCGCTCAAGAATCTCATCGGTATCAATGGCAACAAGGAATACCTTCCCCACCATCGCGTGGGCGGATCTGAGACAGGGGGCGATTGCTATCCGGGCAAAAGCAGCGTCAAAAGATCTCTCGAGTACGTGGCCGATCAGCAAAACATGACTTCGTCGCCAATCGCAGGACAGTTCTGGCACGCCCTGACTTTTGGCCTGGTGCGAGTCTCACGGCTTTCAGGAGACCGTTTGGGGTATGAAGGATCATGGTCGGGCAACGACACAATCTGGCGAACCTGTCTGGATCTCAATCGTATTCTCCTTTACGGCCGTCGAGACGGCACGCTAGGGGACCAACCGCAACGACGTACGCTTCACATAGTAGATGCGGTGATCGCCGGACAAGGCGAAGGGCCGCTGGCTCCTCAGGCCCTCCCAATGAATTTGCTTCTTGCAGCGCAGAATGCGGCTGCGCTTGACTGGGTTGCAGCTCAGCTGCTGGGCTATGATCCTACCAGGATTCCGATTTCGCGAGAGGCCCTAAAACAGTTTCGCTGGCCGATTGCCAACTTCTCGCGCAGAGAGATAAATCTCGTGGGAGATTTCGATGAAGGAGTGGCTGACGACGTTCTGCAACTTGGTCTAAGAGCCAATTCGGTGATTTACCCGTTTGGCTGGCGCGACGCAGCCGCCCGCCAGCCGTCAATATCAGAGAATGGCAATTATGCGTCACCAGAGTTGAGCCACGAAGGCTAAGGCCGTTGCGAGCATAGCGCAAGCCGTAAAACGGCGCGGCGGCTAGCAGCTAAACATGAGCAGTAAGCTGAACATCCTCCAACTTGTAGGCAGTTTCAACCAGGGTGGAACGGAGCGTCAGGCAGTTCAGTTAACCCGTTTGCTTCACGCTACTGGTCGTCATAAGGTTTTCGTCGCATGTTTAGATCCCGCCGGCCCTCTTCGGAGAGAGCTTGAGGAGCTCAACCTCAAAGAGATACCGGAATTTCCGCTCACCTCCTTCTACGATCTGAACACCCTGGCCCAATGGCGTCGTTTTGGACGTTTCTGCCGCCACCACCAGATCGATCTCATTCACGTACACGACTTCTATACGAACATCTTTGGAGTCTTCGGCGCATTGCTAGGTCACGTGCCAATAAGAATTGCGTCGCGGCGCGAAACGGATCCTTTTCGTTCGCCGGCACAACGGTTTGTCGAACATGGTGCGTACAACCTGGCTCAGGCAATCGTCGCGAATTCCGAGGCTGTTAAGGAGCAACTTATCAGCGAAGGCATAAGCCGGAACAAGATTGTGACCGTCTATAACGGGATGGACACTACTCGCGTAAAGCCGTTGCCTGAGGCCAATCGCAACGAGACACTTATCGCTCTTGGCCTTCCCACAGACAGCGGCATTCGTTTTGTTACGATGGTTGCTAACATGCGGCAGCCAAAGAGCGGCCCCGAGCCTTACAAAGATCAACCGACGTTTTTGAGAGCCGCGAAACGAGTCTTGGCCACAATACCAAACGCCGCCTTTGTCGTTGCCGGCGAAGGGGAATTGATGCCCAGTTTTATTGCATTGGCCTCCAGTCTCGGAATTGCGGAGCGCACATTCTTCATTGGCCGGTGCGCCCAGATGTCGGAGCTGCTGGCTATTTCTGACGTTTGCGTGCTGTCCTCTAAGAGTTCGGAAGGATTTTCGAATTCAATAATCGAGTACATGGCAGCTGCGCGTCCCGTCGTTGCGACAGATGTCGGTGGCGCTCGCGAACAGATCGTAAACGGCCGGACCGGGTTTGTGGTTCAACCCGGCGATGATCTCTTGCTCGCGGAACATGTGGTCGAGTTACTTAAGGATCGTGAGCGGGCGCGTGGCATGGGTCAGTTGGGACTTGCTCGGGTGCGAGAGATGTTCTCACTGGAAATTCAATTGCGTAAGACTGAGGAGCTATATGAGGTTCTGGCCGTAGAAAGGCTGCATCGACCGGCCTCCGTCGAATCTAATGGCCATGCTCTGGACGGGTCACGAAACTCAGTGCCAGGGAACGAAACCTGACGTGAAAGACCTAATGGAGATTGATCAAAACAGGAAAGAGAATGAACCTTCTTCCGTCATCACTCGTCTGCGGGTTCTCATCGTTGCGCCCTCGCTGAGGATACTTGGTGGCCAGGCCGTCCAGGCTAAACGCCTGATTGATCGATTGAAGAAGGAATCGTCACTTGAAGTTGGCTTTCTACCAATCAATCCGCGTTTGCCTGGTCCGCTCAGTAACTTGCAAAGTGTCAAATACCTTCGGACCATCGTCACGGAAGTGGCCTATCTCATTTCATTGGCAACGCGAATTCCGCGGTTCGACGTCATACACATTTTCTCGGCCTCTTATACATCCTTCATTCTCGCGCCCGCCCCGGCCGTATTGATCTCACGGTTGTTTGGCAAGAAGTCCATCCTGAATTATCGAAGTGGAGAGGCTGAAGATCATTTAACACATTGGCCCGGCACTACCTTACCGGTGCTTAGAAGGGTTGACGAAATTGTAGTGCCCTCAGGCTATCTCGTCGAAGTATTCGGTCGGTTTGGTTTTCGGGCACGTTCAGTCTTTAATTTCGTTGACACAAATCGCTTCCGCTTTCGAGAGCGCAACCCGCTGAAACCAGTCTTTTTTGCCAACCGCAATTTCGAACCACATTACAATGTGGCCTGCGTATTAAGGGCGTTCGCGATTGTTCAAAAAAAACTTCCCCAAGCCGAACTAATCGTCGCCGGCGATGGAAAGCAAAGAACGGAACTGGAATCGCTGGCATCGCAACTAAACCTCAGAAACATAAAATTTCTTGGTCTCGTGCCGCAGGAGAAGATGCCTGAACTTTATAACGCCGCCGACATTTATCTTAACTGCCCTAATATCGACAACATGCCCGGATCGATCATAGAGGCTTTCGCCTCGGGTCTGCCTGTCGTAACCACCGAGGCGGGCGGCATCCCTTTTATCGTCACCGATGGCCAGAGTGGTTTGCTGGTTTCTTGCGGAGACCATGAAGGCGTCGGGGGCGCGGCCCTTCGACTGCTGGAAGACCCGGCGCTCGCGGCGTCTATTACCAGGACTGCGCACAAGGAGTGCGAGAAATACGATTGGGAATCAGTTCGTGAAGAGTGGCTGAGATTATACTTTGAGCTGGCGGAAGATCGTGCCGTCAAAGGACGTCTCATTGAAAAACCGGGCACTGAATAAAGATCGGTCAGATCTATCTCTGCGGCGGGGTGATTAATAAGTCTATGAAGTTCTATGATCAGGTTTAAGGACCAATTTCGAAGGCTGACACGAATGAGTGCGAGCGAACTTAGTGGGCGCAGCGCTCAGAAGGCCGCGGCATTCGCAGAGCGGTGGGGTTGGTCATCGCTCTCAAAGCTACCGAGCGATCAAACGCTCTTTGCGATGAGCGATCTCTCGTCAAGAGGCATCGTCCCGTCAGCGCAAGGGTTCCTCGAGTGTTTCCGCTCGCGCTCGACACCAAACTTTTTTGCGGGCTTCGCCGACAAAGATGCAACGGTACTGGAGTTGAGGAAGAGATGGCCATCTGCTGAGTCTGAAATCGTGGAACGCGCCAACCGGCTAGTTGCGGGTCGCTTCGACTTGCTTGGGTTGCGCGACATCAGTTTCGGCGATCCCATCGACTGGCATCTGGAGCCGATGTCCGGCAAACGCGCGCCTCACGTACACTGGAGCAAGCTTGATTATCTCGATGCGGAACTTGCAGGTGACAAGAAAATAATCTGGGAGTTAAATCGCCAGCAGTATTTCGCGACACTGGGCCAGGCTTACTGGCTGACAAATGACGAGCGGTACGCCGAGACTTTTGTTGCGCATCTTGACTCGTGGATGGATCAGAACGCTCCGAAGGTCGGCATCAACTGGGCCAGCAGCCTGGAGGTGGCTTTTCGTTCGATCTCCTGGCTATGGGGGTTCTATTTCTTCAAGGATTCGCCCTCCTTAAAGGCCGGCACCTTCCTGCGCGCGATGAAGTTTCTCTACCTTCATGCCCGTCATTTGGAAACTTACCTCTCTACTTACTTCAGCCCCAACACACATCTCACCGGGGAGACTCTAGGGCTGTTTTATCTGGGTTTGTTTCTTCCCGAATTCTCTGATGCCTGGCGGTGGAAGGAAAAGGGAACGTCGATTTTGATGCAGCAACTCTCTCGTCACGTAAGACCCGACGGAGTCTACTTCGAACAATCAAGCTACTATCATCGATACACGACCGACTTCTACACACACTTCCTGATACTTTCTCAGAAAAACGGTGAGCAACGTCCCAGCGATGTGCCTCTTAAACTCCAGGCCTTACTGGACCACTTGATGTACATCACCCGCCCAGATGGAACTACGCCTTTCTTCGGAGACGACGATGGGGGTCGACTCGATCCGCTTGATCGGCGTCCGGTAAACGATTTCCGCGCTTCGTTATCAACCGGTGCCGCGCTCTTTAATCGGGCAGATTACAAGTTTGTCGCCGCCGAAAAGGCCGAACAAACGTTATGGTTGCTTGGTCCAGAGGCGCTCCAAAATCTGGATGACCTTGAAGCGACACCCCCCGCCCGGCAGTCGGCGGCCTTCAAGGATTCCGGCTACTACATTATGCGCGATGGCTGGGGGCCGGCTGCCAACTTTCTATTGTTTGATTGCGGTCCCCATGGCGAGATTAGTTGCGGGCACGCGCATGCCGATGCGCTCTCGTTCGAGCTGGCCCCAGGTGGGCGGACGATGCTGGTCGACCCCGGCACCTACACCTACACTGGTTCGAAAGAGATGCGTGATTGGTTCCGCAGTTCAGTCGCTCATAACACGCTCACAATCGACGGTGAATCTTCGTCGGTTCCAGACGGCCCGTTCTCCTGGCTGAGCGTAGCCCAATGCACCACCGCGAGTTGGATCAGCACCAATCGCTTCGACTATGTTGAGGGTGGTCACGACGGCTATTCGCGATTGGCGAGCCCTGCGGCGCATTCCCGCTCCATCCTGTTTCTCAAAAAGAATTACTGGGTTGTGCGCGACCGAGTGAGCGCTGACATGGAACATCGGGTGGATTTGTGGTTTCACTTTGATTCCAATGCCGCCCCACTGATCGAAGCTCTCGAGGGACAGATTGGCAATCTGGTTGAGCATGAGGGCGGGACCGGCCTGGGCATCGTGACCTTTGCCGATCAGGGTCGGTGGAGAAGGGAAGACGGCTGGGTTTCGCACTGTTATGGAGAAAGGGCGCCTGCACGGGTCTATTCTTTTTCGACTTTGATCAATGGCAATAATGAATTGTTGACGTTTCTGCTTCCGCGAACCGACGCTTCTGAACCAGGACGGGTGCGTGAAATAGAAGCTATCGGAGGCAAAGCATTTGAGCTGACTCACGAGAATGGTGTGGATATTGTTATGATTCGTCAGGGCGAGGTTGGCCAGCGTGTGGAAATGGAGCGTTTGGCTTCCGATTTTGACTGGACCTGGGCTCGATTTGCAGACGGGAGAGAGCCCATACCCCAGGGATTGGTGCTGATTGGCGGGCAATGGTTGCAGTTGGATGGAAGAGAAATCATTAAGTTGGAGCGAAGAATTGAATATTTGGCCGCGAGCCAATTGGGACACCAGTTTCGGGTTGAGACTGACGCCGGCACAGTGAACTTGGACCTTCCGCTGAACGATTTGGAAAGTCTTTTCGCGGTTACAAAACGCCCAGGTGACCTTGATTAGGATCTGGAATCACAGATCGGGACTTTAAAGAGTCATGTGCGGAATTAACGGTATTGCCTTCTCGAGTCGCTCGCGACGCCTTATAGACGTCGCGGTGCTCGAGCGTATGCGCGACGTGATCAAGCATCGCGGACCTGACGATGAAGGAATCTTTGTCGATGGCCGAATCGGGCTTGGCCATCGTCGGTTAAGCATTGTTGACGTCGCCGCGGGTCACCAGCCGATGACCAACGAAGATGGGTCGCTGCACATTACTTATAACGGCGAGATCTATAACCATGCGGATTTCCGCGAACCGCTCGAATCCAGGGGGCACCAGTACCGCACCCATTGTGATACAGAAACGATCCTACATCTTTACGAAGAGCACGGCGAAGACTGCGTCAATTACCTGCGCGGCATGTTTGCCTTTGCGATCTGGAACCAGCGCAGCCAAACCCTCTTTATCGCGCGCGATCGTCTGGGGGTGAAACCCCTTTACTATGTCCACTCCGATGATGGTTCGCTCTATTTTGGCTCCGAGATAAAAACCCTGCTTGAAGCTGCCGCTGTTAAACCCCAGCTGAACTACCGAGCGCTGCCGGACTATCTCGCCAACCACGGCACATCGAATGACGAAACACTATTCGCCGGTGTGAAGCGCCTATCCCCTGGCCACACGCTGACGTGGAATGATGGCTCGCTCGAGATCAGGGAGTATTGGGATGTAAGCTTCGCCGCAGACGGTGCTGAAGAAGGGCGACACGACGCTGACTTGATTGCGGAGTGGTCTGATCTGTTCCGCGAGTCCGTTCGGTTGCGTCTAATGGCAGACGTTCCGCTGGGAATGTTCTTGTCGGGCGGCATCGATTCCTCGGCCATTGCCGCGGTAATGAGCGGAATGGTTGATGAACGTATCAAGACGTTTTCGGTCGCCTTCGCCGAGCGGGAGGCAAATGAACTTGAATACGCTCGCCTCGTCGCCAAGACCTTTGGAACCAATCATCATGAGATCGTGGTTACGCCTGAGGATTTCTTTAGTGCCCTACCAAAATTGATCTGGCACGAGGACGAACCACTGGCGCACCCCTCGAGTGTGGCGCTTTACTTTGTTTCCAAGCTGGCTGCACAACATGTCAAAGTCGTGCTCACTGGGGAGGGTAGTGACGAGTTGCTGGCAGGCTATGGACGGTATCGCAAGACTCTCTTAAATATTGCTTTGGGGCGGCGTTACAAAGCCCTGACCCCTGCGGCCTTGCGCGACGTCATTAGCAGGCAAATCTCACGCTTGCCGGCAGGTTCAAAGGTGGGTGAGAAGCTTGGTCGCACGTTTCTTTCGCTGCCACCGGATATTGAGAGTATCTACTTCGATAACTTTGCAGTATTTTCGCGCGGCATGCAGCCCGAACTTCTGACCGCCGATACGCGCGAGCGCGTCGGCATGATCGATCCTTATGCAGGTGTTCGTGCTGCTTTGGAGCAGACCAATGCGGAGTCAATGCTCGATCGCTTGCTCTACGCGGACATCAAGACCTATCTTCACGAGTTGCTGATGAAGCAGGATCAAATGAGTATGGCTACTTCCGTGGAGAGCCGCGTGCCGTTTCTTGATCATAAGCTAGTGGAGTTTACATGCGCGCTACCACAGCGACTGAAGCTGCGGGGCTCGACCACGAAATACATACTGCGCCAGAGCATGAAGGGACTCTTGCCTGAGGAAGTTCTATCGCGGCCAAAAATGGGATTTCCCGTTCCCATTGGCTCATGGTTCCGAGGTCCTTACGCCTGGGTGCTCGACGAATATGTGCTCAGCGAAAGGGCCACCAGCCGCGCCCTTTTTAATTCCGATTTCGTTCGTAGCCTCGTCAAGCGACATCAAGTAGGCGAAAACCACTCGGAACGACTGTGGGCGCTGGTCAATTTTGAAATTTGGTTGCGCCAGTTTTTTGATGGCGAAGCTGCTTACCGTTCTAAACAATCGCAGATTGAGCTTGCGCAATTAGCCTCCTAGATGGCCAGCACAGGGGCCGAATCCGATACCTTACGAAGGGAACCGTTTGAGTAATAGTGCGCATTCTTTGGCTTAAAACTGAGTTGCTTCACCCGATAGACAAAGGTGGGAAGATCCGTACGTACAACATGCTCAGGGAATTGAAACGTGAGCACCATATAACTTACCTGACACTCGACGATGGAACGTCAGACAAGAATGCGCGCGCTCGGGCCGATGAATATTGTGATCAGCTGATCTGCGTGCCGCACCAACAGCGAGAGAAATTCACAGCACGTTTCTATTATGAGGTCGCGCTGAATCTTCTTTCCAGTCTGCCTTATGCCATCAAGAAATATGAGTCGAAAAAGATGCGCTCGGCTATTGCCGAGCAGATGAACTTCGACTTACCGGATGTCCTGGTCTGCGACTTTCTCACACCCGCCTTAAATATCCCAAAAAGCCTGCCGTGTCCGGCCGTTCTGTTTCAGCATAATGTTGAGGCCATGATCTGGAAGCGACATTACGAGGTACAGACTAACCCTGCCAAGCGAGCTTATCTTTACGGCCAATGGCGGAAGATGGAGCATTTTGAGCGGAGAACATGTCGAAGGTTTGACTGCGTTGTGGCAGTTTCATACGAAGATCGCGAGATGATGAAGAAAGAGTATGACTTGAAGCAGGTCTACGATGTCCCAACGGGGGTGGACACCGAATACTTTCGTGACTCAGGCAGAGAACCACGTGATCCGCATAATCTTGTCTTCACCGGATCGATGGACTGGTTGCCGAATGAAGACGCGATTCGCTACTTTACCGAAGAGATCTTGCCTCTGGTACAGAAGGCAGTGCCCGATGTCACTCTTACGGTAGTCGGCAGGAATCCTTTCCCCACCCTGATGGAGTTGAGCAAACGTGAACCCTCGATCGTTGTCACGGGGCGGGTGGATGATGTGCGTCCGTACATCGAGCGGGCGGCCGTTTACGTAGTGCCGCTACGAATTGGAGGTGGCACACGCCTGAAAATCTATGAAGCGATGGCTATGGAGAAGGCGATTGTCTCGACAACGATAGGAGCCGAAGGTTTGCCGGTCCGGGGCGGCGCTGACCTGCTGCTGGCTGACACAGTTGAAGCTTTTGCTGAGGCGGTTGTCAAAATTCTGAATAACGAGGGTTTGGCGCGGCGCCTGGGTCAGCAAGCCGCCAGCGGCGTGAAAGAGAATTTTGGGTGGCGCAACGTTGCACAGAGCTTCGCAAGTATCTGTGAGCGCGCGATAGAGATAGGTGAACCCGCAGGGTCGCCCGCTCCGCTTCAAGTTAAGACCGAATCTTCGGTTCAGTGACAGAGTTCTATGACAGAAAATGCCGGTTTACCTTTACTTCAACCCGCCGCAGTAAGTAGCAATGACGCCGTTTCCGTGGTGATCCCTTGTTATAACGAAGAGCGGTTCATCCGGGGAGCACTCCAGCAACTTGTCGATCAGTTTGACTACGAGCGTTACGAGATTATAGTTGTTGATGGTTTGTCCGAGGATCAAACTCGCACTCTCATTGAACAATTTAGACGAGAGCATCCCGAGCTCCTCGTCAAGTTGATAGATAATCCCGCGCGAAATATTCCCACGGCACTGAATCTTGGCATAACTGAAGCGCGCGGAGGCATCATTGCTCGCATGGATGCCCACGCTGTTCCCTCGTCGGGTTACATCCGCCGTTGCGTGGAAGTATTAAACGAGACTAACGCCGGTGTGGTGGGCATGCCCTGCCGCATTCGGCCGGGCGCGGACACTCTGATAGCGCGGGCGATCGCCGAGGCCGTTTCGCATCCTTTTGGAATCGGTGATGCCAAGTACCGTCTGCGCAAAGGAGAATCATCTCAGGAGGCGGTTGATACTGTCGCTTTCGCATGCTTTAGAAAGGCTCTATGGAGGGAACTCGGCGGTTTCAATGAAACTCTGTTGACCAACGAAGACTATGATTTCAACTATCGCGTTCGACTGACCGGCCAAAAGGTGATTCTGGATCGATCCGGCCACTGCGACTATTTTGCGCGGGCAAGTCTTCTTGGGTTGGCGAAACAGTATTTTCGCTATGGCGGCTGGAAAGCGCGCATGCTTAGATTGCATCCCGGCTCGATAAAGTGCCGTCATCTTGTAGCGCCTGCTTTCGTCGCGTCTTTGGTTCTGCTAACAATCATTGGAATTTTCTTGAGTATCCCCTGGTGGTTACTCGCTTTTGAGCTTGGTTCATACCTTCTCTTGTCTATCATCTTTGGTTATCAAGTTGCGCGAGAAACTGGCGAAACGCGATTCATGATATTAATAATGCCAATTGTATTTTTCACGATTCATGTAAGCTGGGGTGCAAGCTTCTTCGTCGGACTAATTGGGAACCCCGGTAGGAAAAGAGACTACTAATGCGCTTGAGTGTCTTCGGTATCGGTTATGTCGGCTGTGTCTCAGCGGCGTGCTTCGCTAACGAAGGTCACGAGGTGATCGCTGTAGACGTCAATCAAGCCAAGGTTCAGATAATTAATCAGGGCAATAGCCCAATCGTTGAGGCGGGCATTGGTGAGCTCATCAGTGATGTAGTGAAATCGGGTCGTCTAAGGGCGACCACCAACTCCCAGGAAGCAGTCAAAAACTCAGATATTTCGCTTGTATGTGTCGGCACTCCGAGCAATCCCAATGGAAGTCTGGATCTCCGTTATGTTAAGCGTGTATGCGAGGAAATCGGGGCTGCTTTAAAGACCAGGACTGCTGGCCACGTGGTTGTAATACGCAGCACTATGTTGCCAGGAACCATCGAAAACACCGTAATGCCGGCGCTGGAGAAGCACTCAGGAAAAAAGGCCGGGAAAGACTTTGGTGTGTGCATCAATCCGGAATTCCTGCGCGAGGGCACATCACTTAAGGACTTCTACGCGCCGGCATTCACGCTCCTGGGCGCTGACCATCCGGAGATTGCCGCCATCGTGCCCCAGCTCTATCAAAACATAGAGGCCCCAGTCTTTATTACCTCTGTGAAAACCGCCGAGATGGTCAAGTACGCCAGCAATTGTTTCCACGCGCTGAAGGTTAGTTTTGCCAACGAGATCGGCAACATCTGCAAGGCCCTGAATATTGACAGTCACGAAGTGATGAAGATCTTCTGCGAGGACACCAAGCTCAACCTTTCTTCTTATTACCTCAAGCCAGGCTTCGCGTTTGGTGGTTCCTGCTTGCCCAAGGATCTGCGCGCAATCAACTACAAAGCAAAGGAACTCGATGTAGAGGTGCCGGTCCTGGCGGCAATTCTGCCCAGCAACCGCAACCAGATTGAGCGGGCACTTGACCTTGTTATTGGCTGGGGAAAAAAACGGATCGGTGTTCTGGGTTTCAGTTTTAAGGCGGGCACCGATGACCTGCGTGAATCGCCAATGGTAACTTTGATTGAGACCCTAATTGGTAAAGGCTACGAGCTCGCGATATACGATCGCGATGTTTCGCTGGGGCGGCTATTTGGAGCAAATAAAGAGTACATTGAGCGCGGGATCCCACACATTTCGCAGTTGATGCGCGATAGCCTGCAGGAAGTAGTAGAAGACTCAGAGGTGCTCCTCATTGGCAACAAGGCCGCAGAGTTTTTCGAACTCGAATCATATCTCCGCGCCGATCAAGTAGTGATAGATCTTGTGCGTTTATTTGAGGGGCGAACCAGTGATGAACGCTATCGCGGCATCTGCTGGTAGCGAATCCGGCAGACGCCGGTTGCCACGCCCGCTCCTGTCACGGAGCCGACTTCTGCGCGCGCTATGCTTCGCCGGCCTAATGCTAGCTGCGTGGTGCGTCTTTGCCTGGGGAGCTGCCCGCCTGCTGATTGTTCATGCTGAATTGCCGCGTGCCGACGTAGCGGTAGTGTTAGGTGGCTCGTCAGCTTACGAGGAACGGACACGATGGGCCGCGCAATTCTGGTCGGCAGGACGCGCGACGGAGATCATCGTAACCAATGACGGTCAGCGCGGAGGTTGGTCCAATGCCGAGCAGCGGAATCCCTTCTTCGTAGAGCGCGCGGTGGCGGAACTGGAACGTGCGGGCGTGCCGCGCGCCAGCGTGGTGGTGCTGTCGGAGCTTGTCACGGGGACGCATGACGAGGCCATTTTAATCAGACGGTATGTGGAAGACCGCAAGCTACGTTCGGTTCTAATTGTGACGTCCCCTTATCACTCGCGACGTGCCCTGTGGACGATGCGCAAGGTCTTCGCCGGCAGCGGAGTTAAGATCGGCCTCGTCACGCCCCCTCCGGGCCAGCAGACCCCGGCACCTACAACGTGGTGGCTCCACGTCAGGGGTTGGAGCACTGTCGCTGGCGAGTATGTCAAGCTGGTCTATTACTGGCGGTTCCACTAGATTGTTATGTTGGGATCGGGGCTTCTACCGTAATCCCTCTAAGCGCAACCCAGGGATCTGAGAGCTAAATGGGTGCTAAGCCACTTATGAAAGTATCAGCCATAACATTGGGCATTCTCGCGGTCATAGGTTCCCTGGCTGTCGCACTAACGCGACCGGGCTTCCTATTTAGTCCGCAGCAGCAGCGTCCCAGACGCGCAATGGAGTCGGGTTCACCGGCGGACATTGTTCTCAAAGCCGGGAGCGACTTAAATGCGGCCCTTAAAAAAGCGCAGCCCGGTGACACGATAATTTTAGAGGCTGGAGCAGTCTTCAAGGGACCGATCACGCTGCCGGTAAAGAGCGGCGAGAAATACATCACGGTGCGTTCTTCTGCCCCTGCTGGCTCGCTCCCCGGTGAGGGCGAGCGTGTAACTCCGGCGTATGCGGGGAAGATGCCGAAAATCATGGCGCCGGGTGACGGTCAGGCAGCGCTAAAGACCGCGCCTGGCGCACACCACTTCCGCTTCATCGGTGTTGAGTTCAAACCGAGCAATAGTTCTGCACTCGTTTACGATCTGATTCAGTTGGGCGAGGGCTCGTCCCCTCAGAACACTCTCGATGTGGTGCCGCATCATCTCATATTTGATCGATGTTACATTCATGGCGATTCGGCGGGCACGTTGAAGCGCGGTGTCGCCCTCAATAGTCGAGAAACTGAAATCGTGAACTCTTATGTCTCGGAGTGCAAACTTAAGGGACAAGACTCGCAAGCCCTCTGCGGCTGGAACGGGCCGGGTCCGTTTAAGATCATCAATAACTATTTAGAAGGCGCAGGAGAAAATGTAATGTTCGGAGGTGCCGATCCCTCCATTCCGGGCTTGGTACCCTCCGACATTGAGATCCGCCGCAATCACTTCTACAAACCGCTGGCATGGCGTGGGCAGTGGACGGTGAAGAACCTGTTTGAGCTAAAAAACGCGCAGCGCGTGATTGTTGACGGCAATTTGATGGAGCACAGCTGGGCGGACGGCCAGATGGGCTACGCTGTTGTGCTCACTCCTCGGAACCAGGAGGGTACAGCCCCTTGGAGTCTGGTCCGTGACGTGGAGTTTACTAACAACATCGTACGGCACGTTGCCTCCGGCATTAGCATTATGGGCCAGGACGACATTCGGGCGAGTGGTTTAATGAAGAATATTCTAATCCACAATAACCTGGCTTATGACGTGACCCGTGCGCGCTGGGGTGGACTTGGCTTTGGAGTGATTTTCAATCACGGCGGAGGAGAGGAAATTCGAATCACACACAACACGCTCATTACCGACTGGTGCGGGATACAATTCGAGGTGAGCACACAGAAGATTAATGGACTAACCGTGCTTAATAACATTATGGAACACATTTGCGGCGGTCCTTACAGCGGCACTGAGGCCCTCAATTGGGCGGTGGAGCGTTGGGACGTTCGCCGTAACGTCATGGTGGGCACATATCCGCAACAGCCCCACCCCGCCGGTAATCTCTTCGCGCCGACAGCGGCGGGGTTCGACGTCCTTGGTTTTGTGAACGCAGCTGCGGGCGATTACCGGCTGGCGGAGCGATCACCTTACAAAAAGCTCGGCACGGATGGGCGCCCTATCGGCTGCGACTTTGAGTTTTTGGGCGCAGCTCAATCTGCAGCGAAGTGATTTGCCTAGGCGGCTGTAATAGAGGATGTCATCTGCGACGCTGCGCTTTTTTAACGAGGCGATTGCATAAGATCAGCAAATCTTGTGTGAGGAACGGTACGTAAAACCGTGAATCTGTAGTACTCCCGGTTGGGTCGAACTAGTTTCGCTGGGGAATTGTCTCGTTCCGAACGCGCATCCTAATACGGCCTCTTAATCAGCTATTCGAGCGAAACACAATGTGGCAGGAAGTGTTTTATAACGCAACACTGGGGGCCCTCGCTAGATGTACTTTGCTTCCATTCTTGCCACGTTTCAATGTCAGTTTTTTCCACAAGTTAATAATTACCGACGAACGGCAGCCCCGCACCGATGCGGGTACGCAAAGCCAGGAAGTCTCTGAAGCGGCATTTTAGAGATCGTCCGGTTACTGAAGTGAGGTCCATTAATGATTCCCCAGTCCAGTCCTGCCAGATACAGCTTTTCTTTTCGTTGTCTGTTTTTCGTTTCAAGCCTTATTGTCAGTGTGCTGGTGCTCTGCACGGGCATCATCCACACG
>JACCUI010000011.1 GCA_013811945.1 Pyrinomonadaceae bacterium
GGGGCTCTGGGAAACACAGGCTAAGGAGGAACTAGGAACCCACTCCCCACGGCGAAAGCGGCGGAGCTGGTCACTCTCTTCCTAAGGTGCTGTGCGCTCAGTTTCTATCCCGATCGACCGGATGCCAGCACTCAACGCCCAGTAAAAACCGCAGTTAAGATGAATTGAGTTTAGGATCCGGTCGCTATCGCTCGCGGTTCTGTATTGAGCGGCGACCGCTCGAAGCTCTTTAAGGTTCGCGGATCATCCTCTATTCTGAGTTTTGACACAGCCTCGTGAGCCCCAGGACAATTGAGTTCTTTAACCCGCGAAGCGGGCGGCAGCGGCACAAAAGCGACCTCGTTGATGAAACATTATTCTTGATCTGCTGTCGCCCGCTGTCGCGGGCTGGTTGAATCATTTGCTCATCGACTTGGGTCTTCGCTGCGCTCCACCCCAGGCTCTATGCTGTCGCCACGCTTCGCGGGCTTCCGATGACAAATGAAAAATGATGAACCGAAAATAAAACAACCGTATCAGTGCGCCTTCAGAACTCAATTCTGAGGATCACTCAATCGGCATCTTCAGTTCGCCAGTTGTGAGGTCCGGGCGCCTGCGAGCCATATCTTCTGGAGTGGTGTTTGTGTGCGGATGATCCATGTCTCCAGAAGTTCCAATATGGACCGCAGCGGAGGCGTCGACTTCAGGTTCTGTTGCGGTCGTGGTTTCGAGAATATCTGCCAGGCCCTCGCTGCCCCGGTGTTCCAACCAATGGCGGTAACCTACCGTAAGAATCGCCACTACTGGAATTGCAAGGAAGATTCCAGCAATTCCGGCCAGTTCGGCTCCGGAGAGAATCGCGATAATCACTGCCAGGGGATGAAGATGTATACCCTGACGAATCAGTTTGGGGTAGACGACGTAGTCCTGCACTATGCGCAGCACGCCAAGAAACAGAATAACCGTCAGGGCCGAGAACGAACCAGCATGAAGGGTGGCCACAAACGCGGCGAGCACGGCAATCAGCAGTGGGCCAACGAGTGGAACGAATTCGAAAATACCGGCTATGAAACCCAGCACCAAGGGGCTGGGAAGACCCAGCAGCGCGAAGCCAATCGAGCAAACAATTCCGATAAACACACAAGCGGTCAATTGAGCGCGGACATAGGCTGCCAGGGCACCGCTTATGTCTTGAAAAAACTCGTCGCCGCGCCAACGCCACCGTCCGCGCGGGAGCATCTGTAGAGCGGAATTTCGAAACCCTTCAGCGTCTTTCAAGAAGAAGAAACTCAGGATTGGAATCAGCACTAACCACGGTATGTAAGCGAGCCAACCGATCATGTGTTCAACTACCAGGCCGAGCGTTCCCCTGACTCGTTCAACTACCCGTGGCACCTCGCTATTTATCGCCTCCACGACCGGCGGGGGCAATCGCTTCCGCAGGTAGTCATTCAGTCGCTCCGTACTGGTGCCAAAGTCTCTCCAATAACCACGAGCCTGCTGAGCAAACTCCGGAAACTGACTGCCCAGACGCGGTACCAGCAGGTAGATAGCTATAAAAATGGATCCGATGAGAATGATGTAAGCGAGTGAAATAGCCAGCAGGCGGGGCATTGCCCGGGGGCGTCCCGAGATGATAATGGGGCGCCGCAAAAAGTCCACAAGGGGCGAGACAAGATAGGCGAAAAAGACGGAGAGAATGAGGAGCAGAATCAGGCCCGTTAGCTTGACGAGTATCCAAAGCGTAATTGCCACCATCAGCACGATGACGATCACGCGCAGGATTACGCGGGTCTGGTGCCACGAGGCTTCAACTGCCGCTTTCGTCGCGGTTCGGGCTACCTCTTTGGATTCCTCTTTGCTGATCACTATTTTCGACCTACCGTCAGGGTAGTCGCATGATGACGCCGCGCAAAGGCGCGGTTTTCGGAAGGACTCAGGTCACGAAATTCGACGCCAAAGGTGTCCTTCGTGCCACGATGCACCACTTCAGCCCGCAGCGATAAAGCGTCTTCTCGATCCACCAGTAGTAGCCCGAGCCGATCGCCTACCGTGACACGGGGACAGGCAGGAAGGTTGCGTACCCGAAGCCCGCCCAGGCTGATATCTCCTGGCTCGCCAAGTCCGATTGATTCTCTCAAGCTTTCATCCTCGACGGCGAGTGTTAGCAGCGAGCTGACGTAATAACGGGGGTATTTGCGCCGGTCATGATCCGGCAAAGTAGTCGGGGGGATTTGCATGACTGGACCCTTTAGTTGGTTAGTTCGTCATCATCCTCACTTTCTTCGTCCTCATCGCTCTCGGTTGGCATTGGAGAGGCGACGCGAGGCGCGGCAGGCTCCCAGATCAACCCCCGCCATTCGTCAGTCTCGCCCAGTAGTTGAAGCGCGGCCAGGGGATGCCCGGGGTTGCGTTCGATGCGCAGTACCTCGGCAATGACCTGTAGCTTTTTACCGTCGTCACTTTGCACCTCCAGCCGCACGCGGCTGCCTACGTCGGGAAGCTTTTTTGGCAGGTGTACGAGTGTCCCTTCGGGCCCGACATTCTCTGTTGTTCCCTCCGAGAGAATATGAGCCCCACCGGGCTCGTCCCATTCCGCGCGCACTTCAAAACTCACTAAGTAACGAGGGCCTGAGCGGGGGTCGACTTCCGTTTGGCGAGGCATCACTTCAACTCCTTATCGGGCAAGGCTATCTGGTACCGCAGAGTTTATAACGCTTTCGTAAAAACTGGCAGGAATATTCCTGCCTGTCTTGCGTCGCGTAGCGAATGTTGTGCTTTAGCCTGATCTTTTAGGCCGTACAGAACCGAAAGCGGTAGGGATGCAGCCGACAGGCTGCGAGTCTAATGGGGTGAAAGTCCCCTGCCGTCAGTTGCTCGATTCAGACGGCTAGCATATCCGACGTGTGGGGAGGCAACAACTCATACGGTGCTCGGA
>JACCUI010000013.1 GCA_013811945.1 Pyrinomonadaceae bacterium
ACCATGGTGTTGATGGTGTTCTTGAGTTCCAGGATCTCGCCCTTGACGTCGACCGTGATTTTCTTTGAGAGGTCGCCGTTGGCCACCGCCGTGGTTACTTCGGCGATGTTGCGCACCTGACTGGTCAGGTTGCTGGCCATGGAGTTTACGCTGTCGGTCAAGTCCTTCCAGGTGCCGGCTACTCCTTTGACCTTGGCTTCACCGCCAAGTTTGCCCTCCGTTCCTACCTCTCTTGCCACCCGGGTAACTTCCGAGGCGAACGAGCTGAGCTGGTCCACCATCGCGTTTACGATCTTCACCGTGCGCAGAAACTCACCCTTCAACGGTCTTTCATCGACTTGCAGCGCCATTCTCTCCGAAAGGTCACCGTTGGCGACGGCACCTATCACACGCGCCATTTCGCTCGTTGGGCGGGCCATATCATCAATTAGTAAGTTGGTTGAATCCACTAACCGCAGCCAGGAGCCGGACGCCGCAGGTACCGCGGCGCGATGCATTATCTTTCCTTCTTTACCTACCACTCGGCTGACCCGCTCAACTTCTTTCGCGGTTTTATCGCTAAGTTCGATGATGTCGTTGAGTGTATCGGCAATCTTGCCTGCTTCGCCGGTCCACTCGCCGGGCAAACGAACGGAGAAATCCCCCTTCTTAAAAGCTACGAGGGTCTTTAAGAGCAGCTTCGTGTTGAGTGAATCTTTTGTCAGAGCTTGAGTTGGCATCGTTTCCTTCCCGAGTTTGTATAAGAAATCCGCAGAGAGGTGCGCCTCTGGTGAAGTTGGTCAACCGGACCGACCGCAATAATTCCGAGGCACGATGACGCGCTCAGAGCAGCCCTGGAGTGCTGGTGTGCTGGTGTACCGGCGGGGGGAGTGTCCACAGAATGGGGGGTGCAGAGACAATCTAATGTCGCCGCTGCATAATATTTATACCTAGCTTGGAAGGATATGTAAACCCGGCTAGAAGCCGATAAGGGTGGTCAGTTTGGTGGTCAGTTTGGGTTTCAACACATCGTCTCTTCAGGATGCGTTTCAACGGTATCGGAGTTCAGGGTTTCGCGACTTCATCCACCACGTCGTGCGGAAGATGCCACTTGATTCGGGTATAGGCGATGCGGAATCCGTTCCGCTCGGCGTTACGCTGCGAGCCGCTGCCTGGTAGCGCTCCCATCATGGCTATATCACAGCCTTCCTGGGCGGCATAACGCAAACGACCCTCAAGCAAAGCGAGTTGTGCGCCCTGCTTGCGTCCTTCCGGGATTGTGCTGGCTCCCGCTAATAGAGCAACCCCGTCAGAAATGCTCAGTGCACCGGTAGCAATCGCCTCACCTTCCAATTCCGCGAAAAACGAAAGAGCCGCGGTTCTTTTTGCACTTACTTGCCCTAATTCTTTGAAGAAATCTTCCAACTCGCTCGTCTCACTCCAGCCTCGTGCGGCTGTTTGGGCCCAAAGCTCCTCCTCGCCAGGATGAATTAACCGCACCTGTATTCGCTCATTGCGCGACACCGCGAGACGGAGATCCCTAGGGATTGGACGATACATGACGCTTGTGAATTCGGTGGGCTGGTACCCTCGTTCATTCAGCAGCGCCACCGCCGACGGATCAGCGAGCGGGCAAATCTCGTGAAATATCTCTGCGCCGCGAACGCGGAAGAATTCCTCAATCTCATCCAATCTTGGACCCGTAATAGGCTGAGATATTCCCAGTCCGAAAGTTTGGGTCACGGGGGAAGCCGGTCCATCGTACATGGCGTACGCGCCGCCGAGCTCTATCCATCGCGCGCCGCTGTCGGGGAAGGCCTTTGCTCGAGCTTCGACGAAGTCTGCATTGCTCAGCGCCTCGGTTTTTTCCAGCCGACGCGCCAGTGTTAAGTCGGAAAAGGGGAATGAGTTGTCGCCTGTAATTATCGTAACCTCCGATTCGTTATTCAGTCCGCTCATTCTCGCCAGTCGGCAGTTCGTTGATCCAGACCGTTTTGACATTCACAAACTCACGAATGCCGAATTCACCTAACTCTCGGCCGTAGCCGGAGTTCTTAATTCCACCAAAAGGTAAGCGCGGATCGGAAGCTACCATGCCATTGATGAAAACGCACCCTGCTTCCAGTTCCTCGATGAAGCGAGACCGCTCCCGGGAGTCATTGGTCCAGGCGGCCGCTCCCAGTCCGAAGTCAGTGCTGTTCGCCAGCTCAATGGCGTCATCGATTGTCCTCGCGCGAAACAACATCGCCACCGGGCCGAAAACCTCTTCGCAGGAAGCCGGCGAGCCTGAGGGTATGTTGGCGAGCACCGTGGGTTCATAAAAATTACCGATACCCCCAAGCCTCTTGCCGCCGCACAAGACATGCGCGCCCGCGGCCACAGAGGCTCTTACCTGACTCTCCACGCCTTTCAGAATCTGCTCGGTTGCGAGTGGGCCAATGTCGGTTGAATCTGCTAAGGGATCGCCCACGCGAAGTGCCTTCATCTCTTCAACAAACCTGCGCTCGAATTCGGGATACACCTCTGTGGAAACGATGAAGCGTTTGGCTGCAATACAGGATTGACCACTGTTGATGGTGCGAGCCTTCACAGCCGCAGTCACGGCTTCTGCCATCTTCGCCGAAGGCATGACGATGAATGGATCGCTGCCGCCTAGCTCAAGCACGGTTTTCTTAAGCTGTTGACCGGCAATGCCGGCCACGCTTCGTCCCGCGACTTCACTGCCGGTGAGAGTTGCCGCCGCAACGCGCCGGTCTTTTATCACACTCTCAACCAGGTCAGAGCCAATCAGTAGTGTTTGAAAAGCTCCGTCCGGGAATCCCGCACGCTGAAAAATCTCCTCAATGGCGAGGGCACACTGGGGCACATTTGAAGCGTGCTTGAGCAGACCCACATTACCGGCCATGAGTGCTGGCGCTGCGAAACGGAAAACTTGCCAGAAAGGGAAGTTCCAGGGCATGACGGCCAGCACGGGGCCCACCGGCTGAAAGTGGACATAACTCTTGCCGGCGTTCGTTTCGACTAGCTGATCCGAGAGGTGCCATTTCGCGGTTTCCGAGTAGTAGCGACAGACCAGTGCGCACTTCTCGATTTCCTGCCCGGCGCCCCTAATTGGTTTGCCCATTTCCATAGTCATCAGCCGAGCCAGCCTGCTCTTGTCTGACTCGAGTAATTCCGCGGCTCGAAGCATTAGCGCCTCGCGTTCCGCAAACGAAGTGTGGCGATAGCTGCGAAATGTGTTCGCAGCTCGCCCGAGCTTCTCCTCGAGCTGCGGTTCGGTCAATGATTCGAATGTTTGTAAAGTCTCGCCCGTTGCCGGGTTGATGGTTGCGATGGGCATGATGGTGCACTAACCCCTGTTGTTCAAACTAAGCTTTGCCAAATTATAGGTTGTAGACCCGCTTTCTGTATCCGGGCGCGCACGCCTGCGGCTTAGCCGCCTTCCGTGCGGAAAGGCTCAGCCTTTCCGGAAGACGATTAACTTTGGCGAGGCTGCGCCTCCCTATCTGTGCCACGCGAGTTGATCGATATCGACTTTTAACGGCTCGTCTTCTACCGGACAACGTCGCCAATAGCGAACGCTGGACCAGCGATATTCAACAGCGTCCTCGATCAACCCAGCCCGAACAGGATTCTGATGAATGTAGTTTGCTTTTTCCATTAGACCATTCTCTGTGGTCACCAGTTTGAGATTCGGGTGATGGTCCCAAAGTGAGTATCGGTGTGAACGAGCTCCTGTAGCGTGTCTCAGCTTTTGCAAAGATGATTCATAACCTGCTTCCTTCAAGTAATTGATCACTCGCCGACTTGAAATTCCATTAATAGCGCGCTACCTCCGAGGGTTTTCGTTTTGAGCCGATCAGCGCGTGTAAGTGATCAGTCATGATTACATACGCGAATATCAGTAGATTTGCTGACGTTCGTGCCTCATCCAGGGCTGCGCAGAGCAACTCTTTTAGTTTTGAAGTCCTGAAGACCGGTAAACGTCCGTTTGTAACTGAAGTGAGATAGTAGATTGGTGAGTCTTTTGAGATGTGGAACATGAGGCGTAGCCTCCTTTCGAGTGTGAGGTTGCGGAAAGGCTGAGCCTTTCCGCACGGAAGGCGGCAAAGCCGCACGCCATGTTATTCCGGTTTAGTTCAAGTTGTCACGTTTTCTCACTCGACCGGGCCCGTCATACTGGCATCCGTAAACTAATTGCGACATTATTCTGTAATCCTTCCAAACCATGGATAAGCTCGACAAATTTGCTATCGCGGCAGCCCTACAGGAGATCAGCAGCCTGCTCGAGCTGAAAGGTGGCGTCAGCCGATATAAAGCTCGCGCTTATCAAACCGGCGCGCGGGCGATCGCTGCTGTCGCGGGCGACATCGGTAATATGATCCAGGAGAATCGCCTTATCTCGATCCCTGGTATTGGGAATGCACTCGCTTCGCAAATCAAGCAGCTTCACTTAACCGGATCGTCTTCGGTGCTTGAAGGTCTAAGAAAGGAATTTCCCCCCGGCATCATGGAACTTTCTGGACTGCCAGGACTGAGCGTCGCCAAGATTGCCAAGCTGCATGAGGCGTTAGGAGTGACATCAATTGCCGAGCTTCAAGCTGCCGCTGAAGCAGGCAGAGTACGCGATGTGAAGGGCTTCGGCGCTAAAACCGAGCAAAGATTGCTGGAACTTATTGCCGATCACAACCGCGACCACAAAACCGAGAAGCGCTTCCATATTCACCACGCGCAACGAATTGGCGCGCAAGCCCTGAGCTACTTGGAGGCAGCAGATGGACTCGCAGACGTAAGCTTCGCGGGGTCCTTGGTACGATGGAAAGAGACCGTAGGCACGATTCACCTGGTGGCCAGCTCGAGCCGGCCGGAAGCCCTGGTCGAACATTTTCTGCGGTTCCCACTGATCGTAAAGGTCGAAGATCAGACGGAAAACACTTGCACAGTACAGTTGGCCGAGGGTGCCAGAGTTTCATTGAGAGCAGTTCAACCGAACCAGTTTGGCCTCGCCCTGTTTTGGGAAACGGGCTCTGAGGCTCACGTCAGTAAGTTACATGAGATCGCTGGCCGCAAGGGACTGGATCTGAATCGCCAAAATCTGAAGATCAAAATCAACCGCGCGAAAAAAGAAAAGTCTTTGAGTTCGCGACGCCGTCCACTTGAGATTCGAAACGAATCGGATGTTTACCCCTTGCTGCACATGCAGTATGTACCGCCGGAGCTGCGCGAAGACGAAGGCGAAATCGAAGCGGCGCTAAACAAAACGCTTCCCGAGGACCTTGTTACCCTGGCCGATATTCAGGGCATGGTTCATTGTCATACGACTTACTCAGACGGCAAACATTCAATTGAAGAGATGGCCCGAGCCGCGGAAGCGATGGGTATGAAGTATCTGACCATCACTGACCATTCACCGACTGCATTCTATGCCGGAGGCCTCAAACTGGATCGTTTGCAGCGACAGTGGGATGAGATTGGTGAAACGCAGGAGAAGGTGAAAATAAAACTGTTGAAGGGTACGGAGTCAGACATTCTCTCGGATGGCCAGCTGGACTACCCTGATAGTGTGCTGGAGAAGTTTGACGTAGTAATAGCCAGCATTCATTCGCGTTACAAAATGGATTCCGAAAAAATGACCAGATGTCTGGTGACTGCCATGCGCCAACCTGTCTTCAAGATTTGGGGGCACGCTCTCGGCCGTTTGATTCAGCGCCGGCCACCATTCGAATGCGACGTTGAGCGCGTGCTTAATGTAATTGCAGAGTCGCGGGCCGCAATTGAAGTCAATGGCGATCCTTATCGTCTGGACATGGAGCCGCGGTGGATCCGCGAAGCAAGAAAACGAAAAATCAAGTTTGTGATTTCAGTTGATGCGCACTCAGCCGGTGCTTTGAACAACCTAAAGTATGG
>JACCUI010000220.1 GCA_013811945.1 Pyrinomonadaceae bacterium
GAAGATGGTTCTGTGACACCACGATCGACGGCAGGCGAGTGCAGCAGGTTCTAAAGAAGGCCTGCACGCGAGCACAAGCCATAAAGGCCAAGACCGTGATCGAGAACAAGCTCTTTGAAAACCGATACAAGGTTGAGAGGAGGCCGGAAGTTCGCTTTGACAAATTCGTCAAGGATCATTTCCTGCCTTACTCAAAGCTACACAAGCGGACGTACCCCGATGACGTGAAGATTTGCGATATGTTTTTCGAAACGTTCGGACGGTTGGTGCTTTCAGAAATCAATCCGCCGCTGATCGAGAAGTTCAAGCAAAAGCGGCTTGAGGGAAAGACGATGTACAAGCGGCAGCGAAATCCGGCCACGGTAAATCGCGAGCTGTGCGTGCTATCAAAGATTTCTCTCTGGCGTTCGATGCTGAACTGATCGACAGCAATCCTTGTCGGCGAGTGCGAAAGTTTCGCACGGGCTGTGGAAGGACGCGTTATTTGACTTTCGACGAGGAGGCTAAGCTGTTCGAGAAACTTCAGGGTCAGGAATGGGTACAGCGGATCGTGACGATGGCTATTAACACCGGAATGAGGGAAGGCGAGATTTTCGATTTCACCTGGTTCGACGTGGACTTGCCGCGAGGGGTGATTCACATTCGAGTCTCCAAGAACGGCAAAGACCGATTCGTTCCGATCAATCAAACGGTCCGTGCAATGTTGGAAGGACTACCACACACCAGCGAGTACGTCTTTCCTAGTCCGAAAACGAAAGGACGTCTTATCGCCGTGAAGCGTCGATTGATTTGGCGAAGAGCGATGCAGGAATCAAAAATTTTCCGCTTCCATGACTTGCGTCATACGGCGGCCACTCGCATGGCTGACTACGGAGCGGACGCTTTTACGCTTGCCGCGATCTTCGGCTGGTCTGACGTTCGAATGGCTCTGCGCTACACGCACGCTACTGATGAGGAGAAGCGCCGAGCAGTTGAAAATTTGGTCCGTCCGGTTGGACCAAGTGACGAATCGGTGACAAATGAAAAAGGCAAGGTCGCTGCCCTGCCTTAAGTCATTGATTTAATTGGTGGAGCAGAGGAGGGTCGAACTCCTGGCCTCCGCATTGCGAACGCGGCGCTCTGCCAACTGAGCTACTGCCCCACGCGAAAGGAATATTAGGTAGCGTGCAGTTGAGTGTCAAGCGGACCGTGTGATTAGAGGTTCCTGGTTTGATTGATGGGGACATTTATCACTTACTATACTTACCATTACTAATATTCCAACGTTTGGGTAGAAGTTGATTCGTTGTAGCTCAAAGAGATAGGTTTACAGATGCAATCGATTTCAATTGAGAGAACTACCATCAGCACGGTCTTACTGAACCGGGAGCCGTTTGCGACTGCACTCAACCGGTCCAACGATCTGGCAGCCTCCAATAGTAAGAACTTGGCCAACTTCCTAATCTCCGATCACTGCGGGAACTTATCTTTCGAATCGGGTAGTGAACAGTCCGTTACTTGAATGCGGTCGCTACCGCTCCCGGTTCTGTAAAGGTGTCGCCACGTTCCGCGGTTGGCAAATTGCGCATCATTGTCCTCGCACCACTCTCGCCGCCTCCTCAATCGCCTCGCCAAGTTTCGAAACACTCTTCCCCCCGCCCTGGGCCAGGTCCGGCTTGCAGCCGCCGCGTCCCTCGAGCATTGCACAGGCGTCGCGTATCAGCGCGTTCATGTCGCCAGGCGCGTCGGCAGATCGAGCAAAGACCAGGCGGGCAGCATCTTTGTCACGCGAGCCGAGCAGGGCGATTGTCGCCGAGTGGTTAATCAAACTGAGAGCCAGTTGTTTCAACGATTCGGCATCGCGGTTTTCAAAAACCTCATTAACGATTCGCACGTTGTCATGCGCCACGGTAGCCCGGGAAAGCAGCTCTTCGGCTTCAACGCGGGCTGCAATCTCTTCCAGGTTGCGAACACGCCGGTGTAGTTGTTTGTTCTCTTCTATCATGCGCGCCGCCAGCTCGGGCGTGTCTGCTCGCCCCGCGCTAAATAGCCCGGCAATGGCCCGCGCGCTCTTATTCGCACTTCGATAGTCTGCCAGCGCGCGCATGCCGGCAACAAATTCAATTCGCGTCAACCCCTTGGCGCGTTCCCATGAACGCACGGCAATTATCCCTACCTCACCGGTTTGATAGGCATGCGTGCCGCCGCAGGGAGTGAGGTCGAATCCCTCGATCTCGATTAACCTTAGATCCCCTTCGCGCGCCGGCGGTTTGCGAAGGGGCAGTTCGGAGGCTTCCTGCGAGGATGCATGACTGATGGTAATCACCCGGTTTTCCCAAATTACATTGTTGGCAAGTTCTACCGCTCGCTCGATAGTCTCCTCTGTAGTATTGTCCAGGTCCACATCTATTTCGCAAGACTCATCCAGCACCCGAAAGCTGCGGGTTGGTGCGTTGAAGAGTTTGACGAATGCCTGGGAGAGAATGTGTTGCCCGGTGTGTTGCTGCATATAATCCAATCTACGCAGCCAGTCAATTCTGCCTTTGACGACCGTGCCCACCTCCGGCGCCCGTCCTTGAATCACGTGCAAGACTCCTGCTTCCGCATCATCGATACACTCGACTACTCGTAGGCCGTTGAGCGTCCCGGTGTCGCTGGGTTGGCCGCCGCCGGTGGGATAGAAAGCGGTTCGATCGAGAGTTACCGCGGTCCAACCGCTAACGCGCTCAGTCTTTTCGACGACGCGCGCTTCAAATTCGATCAGATAAGAATCGCTGTAGTAGAGACGTTCCGTTGTGGGCATGCTGAGTTAATAATGCAACAGCGAAGTGTATGCAAGTTTTCGGCAGTGTCATGGTTTGCAAAATCCATTGATACGAACTATCCACGAAATTACACGAACGAACACGAAAAGTGTTCGTGCCATTTGGTGTCGTTTGGTGGATCGTTCATACGTATTAGAGCTGTATGATGTTACCAACTTTTCAGGAATGGCGGAGTCCGCCATTTGCTTGAGGCGGGGTAAAATCACCTTTTCAACCTCGAGCTACTCAATCCTGAATTGCTGCGGCGGGCGGTGTGATAGAGTTGGCTGCCATGAAGACTGTTTCTCGAAAACTCTTATTACCCTCACTGGCGCTTGTTCTGCTGGCAGGGTTTACGATTGTTTTAGCACAGCGAGAACGGCCACTGAGCTCGATCACTTACCGTTTATCAATGTCGCGCCCGCATTCGCATCTATTCGAAGTAGCAATTGAAGTCGAGCTGCCAGAAAGCGCGCCGGAGTCGCTTGATTTCCAGATGGCGAAGTGGTCGCCCGGGCGCTATGCAGTGTTTGATTTCGCCAAGAACGTACAGGAGTTTCGGGCGGCTGACGGTATCTGTCCACCCGCTTCTCGTTGTGAGAGGGCCCATCGTCCAGTTATGAGGGTTGATGACCAGACTTGGCGCGTTGCTACGATGAATAGTCGCAGGCTAACGATCACGTACAGAGTTTTCGCAAACGATCTCTCCGGCACCTTCTCCCAACTCGACTCGCGCCACGCAAACTTCAATGGCGGGTCCGTCTTCGTATACGTCGTCAACCACAAGTCCGACCCGGTTAAGTTAGTGATCAACCCCTCCCTCCGCGTAGCGAATTATTAACGGCCGGATGGACCAGACCGATCAGCGTGAGTGGAAGTTTCCAAATTGGGACATCATGATCGACACGCCCACGGAAATTGCTCCCGACTGGAGCCACGAAGAGTTTCAAGTGCAGGGGAAGAAATACCACGTGATGGTCCACTCTTTCGGCGAGGAAGGCGGTAAGCGGGCAGCTCTAGTGCGTGACATTAAAAAGATTGTGCGGGCCGAAACAGCGATGTGGGGTGCGCCGGAATTCGATTCATACACCTTCCTGCTACATTTTGCTGCCGACGATCGCTCCGGCGATGGGATGGAACATTTAACCTCAACCCAGATCATTCAGCCGGGAGCGCTCTCCGAGCCGGAGGTGTACGAGAGTACGCTAAGCACGGTGGCCCATGAGTTCTTTCATGTCTGGAATGTAAAGCGCTTGCGACCAGTCGAATTCGGTCCCTGGGATTTCACTCGACCAGCAAACACGCGCAGCCTTTGGATAGCTGAAGGTCTCACGAACTACTACGGCCATCTGAATATGAAGCGCGCGGGAATTTGGGATGAGTCGCGCTTCCTGCGTCGAGAAAGCGAGACTATCAACAGCATCGAAAACGCTCCGGGCAGCCGGCTGATGAGCGCGGAGGAGTCTTCTCTCACGGCGCCCTTCATTGATCGGGCCCACCACATCCAACGCACGAATCAGGCCAACACTTCAATCAGCTATTACCCCAAGGGAGAACTTTTGGGCCTGGTACTGGATCTCTTAATCCGGGGAAGAACCGATGGCCAGAAGTCTCTTGACGATGTGATGCGGCGAATGTATGACCAGTTCTACCTG
Organism: Pyrinomonadaceae bacterium; assembly: GCA_013811945.1. Lineage (GTDB taxonomy): Bacteria > Acidobacteriota > Blastocatellia > Pyrinomonadales > Pyrinomonadaceae > PSRF01. The sequence continues at coordinate 4,439 of JACCUI010000220.1, forward strand.
AACAGTCCCAACGCTACCTACTACCTTCGAGGGCGCGGCTACCACTCAGAGGAATTTCAGCGCGTCGTCTCGGAGGTAGCCGGAACTGATTTTAACGATTTCTTTACGAGGCACGTTCGAGGCGTTGACGTGCCACCCTACGACGAGGCGCTGAGCTACGTAGGCTTGCGTCTGGTTCGAGAACAGGCGCGCGAGCCTTACAGCGTTGGCCTCATGCTAAATGCATCGAGTCCTCAAGGGCTGAGCATTGGCAACGTACTCAACGGTTCAGCGGGCGAAGACGCCGGCCTGCAACCGGGCGATCAGATTCTCACCATCGATGGGAAGAAAGTTACGAGCAGGGATTGGCTTAACAGGCTCAACCGGTATCAGCAGGGTGATCGCGTGCCGATTTCATTCAAACGTGATCGCCGCACGCTTCAGACGACACTGGTACCCGGTGATCCAGACGGCTTCGAGTATCGGATTGAAGAAAAACCAGATGCGACCGCAGGTCAGAAAGCACTGCGTGTGGCTTGGCTTAAAGTGCAATAGCGTTGCGGGGACTCTGCTGACACACTTCAAAAATACAACCTAGTAGGCTGATGAAGAACAAGCACGATCCACGAAACCACACGAAACCGCACCAAATTAATGCCTTTATTTGTGTTTACTTCGCGTGATTTCGTGGATCGTTTAACTGCTTCTATTGCTGCTCAACATTTTTTCAGCAAATCTGTTAGGGAACGATCACCTCGATCGAGTCAACGGCGATCTCGAAAGTCATCGGCAGGTTTCCAATCAACTCTCCATCCACTTGCACCGCAGCCTCACCGGTTGCTCGCGCCCGCCTCGCGCGAACAAAGTGAACGCCACGACGGTCCGGGGGCACTCCACTACGCATCGCGTGCGAGAGTAGATAAAGATAACGCAGCCGGCTGCGGGTTTCGATGATGCAGATCTCAAAATCAGGGTGGTCGAGCCGGGCGCGGGGTGTGACCGTAAGATCGCCGCCATAGCTGGCCGCTTTGCCGATGGTGGCGAACGTGGCAGTGAAACTTTGTCCATCGACTTCGATCTCAAAGGGTTTAGGCTTCCAGTCCGCCAGAGAGCTCAGACCTGAAAACCAAAAAGCTCCTTTACCAAATCGCTTCTTGAGTTCGGGACGGACGCGACGCACGACTGAGGCATCGAGACCGATGCCGGCCATCAAAAGAAAATGTCTCTTCGCCCCACTCTTTTCATCCAGGGCACAGCCGACATGAACACGCCTCGTCTTGCCGTGAGCGATCACGTCGGCTGCGCGACGACAGTCAAGTGGTAAGCCGAGTTCGCAAGCGAGCACGTTCGCAGTGCCGCGGGGCAGGATTCCCAGTCGCGCGGG
>JACCUI010000017.1 GCA_013811945.1 Pyrinomonadaceae bacterium
AGCCAGGGTCAAGCGCGGAGCGCGCAGCCCCTGGATCCAGCTATTTCACGAAAGGGCGCACAGATTCTCCGAGAACCTGAGATAGTCCGGCGCGCTATGAACAACTAAATCCTCCCGGCCGATTGAGTACGATGAACGCCATGTTTTGGTGACCGCTGCTGCGCCCTTTCAGGGCCCGGTTTTATTTAGTCGGACTTCATCTAGGCGCTGCGCACAAAGCCGCTTGCACCTGGCTACCTTCCGCCGCGCCTCCGGCGCTGGTTGAGTCGTTCCTCTTACGTACGAATTTGCCAGCACTTTAGAGACAGGACACTAGCCTTTGCGTAAAACAACATCCCAAACGGCGTGAACTGAGTCCGCTTCCATTTCTGTTGTCGGCGGCATCATTTTAACAATCAGGGCTTCTTTACGTGGGCCTTTTATACTCTGCAAAATACTGTCCTGCTCGTTGAACGGCTCGTCGGGAAAGAACACTTGCGTTATAACACGGTCAACCTTCCCCTCCACCTCGAAATGGATATGAGACGTGCGCATCCCGGCTATAAGTCCCGGGTAAGGGCCAGGCTTGATGGTTTTGAACCGGTAACGTCCTTCCCCGTCTGTCTTCTGAACACTGTAGCCTTGAAAGCTTGGGTCTCGCGGGCCAGGATTGGTCACTATCATGGGAGTATCGACCGTTAGCGTCCGCCTGCCAGATTTCCACTTTAGCAGCGCTCACCGGCTCGCCTTTCAAGTTCAGCACTCGTCCCGTCAGATGAATAACCTTGCCTTGCGCGCGCCCCTTTTTTCCGGCAAGCACAGTTAAATCGGCATCTTGGTCGAGCGGTTTTATTTGGGGGTAAAACGGGCCTGAGGTAAGTGGCGGCGTGAACAAACGCATGGCCTCCTGAGCGAAGACTGAGCCGGTCTTTTCGCTAAACGCAAAGCCGCCTAAGCCAATCGCCATTCCCAACATCTGGCGGCGTGACAAACCTTTTTCCTGTTTACTCATTTCTCTCCTTCAGGGAAAGCAATTAAATCATTTTTGCCCCCCCAGAAAAGAGGAAGCGCCGAACGCCGGAATTGAGCGGCTGCCTGCATACTTTGAGAATAATAAAAATTCCTGATTGGCAGTTCGCTCCGATGACTGGTTCGGTGTGGCGGACGGATCACTGCGTTTCGTGCCATTTACGCAGCAACCCTTGTTCTTTGTCAGGATCAATACCAGCTTTCAATTTTTCATTCAGGCGATTAGTTTCGCGCCAAGTTAGTGTATCTGTAATAGTTTCATTCAGGTGGCGAAAGCTAAGACCGGAACCAACTGCTTTATTACAATTGATGAACATAAAGCCTTTCAAATGCGGCGCACCTTCTTCGGGCATCCAAAAGGGCATTTCGCTCCACGGAGCGACTCTCTCTTGCGTCAGAAAGTTGTCGCTGACCCATGTAAAAGAAGCATCACTATCGCTTACTATTTTACATTCCTCAAGCGCCCTTTCCATCGTCAAGCTGTTAGGCAAACCGTTGGCGTTATAGACGCCCGTTTCCTTACGCTCAATCATTCTCACAGTCCATTCGGCTAAGTCTCGGACATCAATAAGCTGAATATAGCGGTCAGGACGACCCGGAGCTAATACTTCCCCTACTTCATTGCCGCGAGCGATACGCTCCACCCAATAAGTAAAGCGGGCGGTGTAATCATAAGAGCCAACAATCAAACCGGGACGAATGATAAGCACTCGATTGGGCAAGACTTCTTCGGCCGCCTGCTCACACAGAGCTTTTAACCCGCCATACATTTCTCCATAAGTCACTGCAGAGGCTTGCCCTGATGAATCAATTTCGTTCGCCTTTTTCAATTGTTCGCTGGTTAGCCCCGCGATGGGGGCAGTTTCGTCTATACCGAAAACGCTAACATCTGCGTATACGGAAAGACTGGAAATAAAAACATATCGATCTACTGAATGAGACAAGACTTGTACTGATGCCCTTACGGTACGCGGCAGATATCCACAAGTATCAACGACTGCGTCCCAACGGCGACCTTGAAGTTTAGCCAAATCGCTGTTTCGATCTCCGTAAAGCGTTTCCACACTTGTTAAAGCCGCAGACGGATGCTTACCACGATTGAAAAGCGTGATCTCATGGTTACGTGCGAGGGCTGCCGTGACCAAATGACGACCTACAAATCTTGTTCCGCCAAGAATCAATAGCTTCAACTATTTATACCGTGTTACGAAACAGGAAGCACGGAACGCCGCGCTTCAGCGGCGCGGGGCAAACTCACGCAAGCAACCACGAAGGACGCAGCATGAGAAGCGCGTCATCCCCACGCCCGCTGCAAGGACTTGTTCGGCGAGTCGTGCTTATAATCACACAACTTAGAGACTCTAGCGAATCTCACGAAGGAAGGCTTCCGCGCCTTCCTTGCTAACTATGCCATCCGCCCGCGCAACCGATGACCCGCCTCAACAGCGACGAGAACCTCCTAATTGTTGGGCTTCGCGTCGGAAGCCTCGGCCGCAACCGCCTTGAAGTCGAATTTGCCCTTGCCCTCCTGGTAGAACACGCAATTGCTTTCGGGGCGGCAGCCGCTTACGTGCACCCAGTTGGCGGGCATCATCACGATCGACCCGGGGCCGAAATCTCTGGCCGACGCCGCATCCGCCCCCGTGTACCAGACGCCGCTGATGATCACGGTTTTAAGCTCGCTGCTGTGCGCGTGCAAGGGGTTATCAGTGCCGCCCGGGACCTTGCGCATCTGCGTATACGCTCCCTTCTTGGGGTCGCCCGAGAGCACCGCGAACTGCATCCCCTTCCTCTCGGGGAGCTCGACCCACTTCAGCTCCGTGAACGACACCATCAGCGGGGCCTTGCCGCCCTCCTTCGGCGTCGCAGCCGGCGTCGGCCGTTGCTTGGTTTTCTGCGACTTGGGTAGCATCTGCGTGTGGGGACGCGCCCCATTGGAGCCCCACGCTGTGGGGTGCAACTGGCAGTCGCGCTCCGGCTGTTTTCAGGGGACCAGCACCGTAGTCTCTTTTCTCCGCTTGCGTTTCTGTGATCGCGCGTTTGATAGGACTATTTACTTCTTCCCTGTAATCCTGCTTTTTCTTGCTTTCTGTTTTTGGTGTTCCTGCGTTGGCCTCAGGGCCGCTCACCAGCAGTAAGCAACCATCTATTCGAGCCCCGCTGTTTCAACTGTTCGTCATGCTTACAGGTAGTTTAGCTGTTGCGTTGCGGTGATGAGTTATGCCGCCTCATCATTAACTCTGAGTCTCGTCAGGCCAGGTGTCTTCAGGCCAGTCTGTTTTCGTCTTAGCATATTCAATCCAATCACCTGATGTAATTAATGTACGAGGGGAATAAAATTCAGGATTAGGTTCATAAATCCAACATATCCTTCTGTGGGTACCAAGAGAAATTTCGACCTGCTTCCGCCAATAATTGCTTGATGCTTCAAAATCATCCAACTTATTCAGAATCTCATCATCGACTTCATACACTTCGCCAATAACCAATGAGTTCGATTCATTAAGTAGCAAGCCAGGATATGCGCCTAGATCATAGAGGCTGCCGTTTACTTTAGCATCAGCAATAAATCTTGAATTGGGAAATCTTATAGACATTGCGCGCTCTCCGCCGCGTCTCAACGTGCCATAAACAAACACGAGATGCTTTTTCACTTAGCTTCACCTTTCTCATAGCAACCTAACGCCGGAATTGAGCCGCGCCGAGAGCAGGCATATAGCCTAATCTGTAGGATGGAACATGAGCAGCACGCTGTCGAGGCGTCGCGCTCAAATGACTTATTGGGCGGAACTTCGGTGACAATCAAGACCCGTTTGACGATCTGAACAAGCTTAGGATTTGATTAATCGTTTTATCAAATCCTCGGTTGATAGCCGGCGACTATATGTTATGGGGATGTCACTGGGTGGGTATGGAACCTGGGATATTATTACCCGGCGGCCCACAACCTTTGCCGCAGCCGTTCCCATCTGCGGCGGAGGTAACGCTTCTAAAGCACCATTGTTAGCAAAGACGCCTATCTGGGCCTTTCACGGTGATGAAGACGATAGTGTGAGCGTTTCAGAATCGCGAAGAATGATCGCCGCTCTCAAGAAAGCCGGGGGTCAGGCCAGATACACGGAATACAAAGGGGTGGGCCACAATTCCTGGGTGCGAGCTTTCAAGGAGCCTGATTTCCTGTCATGGATTTTCGCGCAAACGCAATCCGAGGGACCAACAAAGGCCCAAAACAGAACGCCGACAAGAAGCCGGCGTACCTGGGCCATTTGATCACCCACTCAGCAAGGTCCCCGATCCTGCGCCCCGCCATCGCAGAGGGCGGGCTTGATTATGATCCACGTAGCCACAGCCCCGGCAACGGCGGCGCCGAGGATGATCCATGAACGCGGCGAAAAACCGCTTCCCGCTTTTTTCACTTTTTGGGCGTCGCCGTACGCGACCCTCTGGTTGGAACCATTCTTAGAGTCTACTACGGTGAAGGAGTCTTCCCTTGCCTCCCCGATGTAGCCTTTCAGCTTACTATTATCGCGCAGCTTAACCTCAACCCGCGCCTTTTCACCCACACCTAGCTTCAATACGTCCCCGCGCACTGTCGCGACGCGAGGCTCATCCTGTGATTGGGCGTTAACTGGAGGGAAGCCAACCGCCATTGTTAGCAGCATTCCCGTAAGCATTATTGCAAGCATTCTTTTCAACATTACTAAAACTCCTTTGAATCTATGTTTCCACTGGCGGTGACGCTCTGGCAATTGCTATTCCCGAAAGCAGAAGCCTCCAGGTATGCTCACCTAAAAAGCTTTTAACTGGCACGTTGGCAATGATCTTCTAAAAAGTTAAGCACCGATAATGCTCCTTTTGGCAGGTGTTTACTGCGTCTGACCAGGGGTGACAGTCAGTGAGGGTCCAGCTGCTGCTGAAAAACACCACGATCCACGAACCACACGAAACCTTACGAAATGGATGCCTTGATTAGGAGTACTTCGTGTGATTTCGTGAATCGCTTTACTGCTTCTTTGTGCTCGCCACTTTTTCAGCAACATATTGGAGCAAGCGGCGGAACCCCTGGCAGAATTCACGAGACCATTGCAAATTCGCCATCAGCAGGAAAGAATAGACCCAGCCCGAATCATTAGCAGTGAACAACTAGAGAATTCCCTGCGCGCGCAATCAACTTCTACCGGAGTCATTGAAATATGAAGCGAACGATGATGGCCTTGGCCATAGGCGGCATAGTCCTGGGCACCGGCCAAATACTCGCAATCGCCTTTGATGGCAAGGATCAAATGACTCACGTCTGGACCTGGCGCCAGGACGGCCACAGCGCGCCAATGACCTTTACTCTAAAACGCAAAAAGTAGTTGTGTCGCCAGTGTCGAAAGGAACGCAGCATGTTAAAAAGAATCCGTGGTAGAACCATTTGATAACTCGATAACGCCGCCTTCGAGAAACTCATTGCTCCCTACCGGCGAGGGAATAATTATCGATATAGGGACGGGAGACGGTGTCTTTGTGTTCGAGTGTGCGCGACAGAACCCGAAAAAGTTCTACATCGGGATAGATGCGAACGCTCGACCGTTGGAGAAGATCTCCGAGAAGATCCATCGAAAGCCGGCTAAGGGTGGGTTACCGAATGTCCTTTTCCTACAGGCCGCCGTCGAGGATTTGCCGTCTGAGCTAGACGGCGCTGCCGACGAAGTGCATATTCATTTTCCGTGGGGAAGTTTGCTTGGAGCCGTGGCTACCGGTAACGAATCAGTCCTGCGCAACTTACGACGGATCTGCGCTGCAGATGCACTGCTGGAAATACTCATCGGCTGCGATCCTGTGCGAGACGTTGGGGAGCTGGAACGACTCGGGATCCCTTCGTTCTCCCTCGACTATATAGATTCACTTTTGGCTCCTCGATATGCGAAGGGTGGCTTCTCGATTATTGAAAGAGGCGCATTGCCGCAGTCAGAATGGGCAAGCGTGCAGACATCCTGGGCCAGGCGGCTTAAAGGGCGGGCTGGTCGTTCATTGACGTACATGATTGGTCGGGCCATGAGTAAGGATCATCTCCAAGAGCCGAGTGCAAATAGTTGACATGGCAATCACCATCCGGCTGGCGGCGATGGAAGACGTTCCAACGCTGCAAGAACTCATTGCGGCGTCCGTTCGAGGGCTTAGTTTGCCGTATTACAGCGCGCGGGAAATTGACAGTGCTCTGATGCACATATTTGGTGTCGACCGCCAGTTGGTACATGATGCGACCTACTTTGTTGCAGAGATCGGCGGTCAGATAGTTGGCTGTGGCGGCTGGAGCAAACGGAAAACACTGTTCGGCGGAGACCAGGCTCATTCAGTTCGTGTCGATGAATTGCTTAATCCGGAAACGGACGCGGCTCGGGTGCGAGCATTCTATGTTCATCCTCGATTCTCGCGCCGCGGCATTGGCAGGGAGCTCCTCAAGGCATGCGAAGAAGCAGCGAGCAAGTCGGGATTCACTGGTCTTGAGCTTATCGCCACCCTGCCAGGCGAGCCCCTCTATTCCGCACAGGGTTACGAGAAAATAAGCCCATTTGAAATACCGCTTCCGGAGGGTATTTCACTACCGGCATTTCATATGAAAAAGTGTTTGGCGTAGTGAATGGCCCAACCAGCCCGCGATAGCGGGTGACAGCGTAAAGCCTGGGGTGGAGCGCAGCGGAACCCCAGGTCAACGAACAAATGAGTTTTAACCAGCCCGCGAGAGCGGGCGACAGCAGGTTGAGAACGTTGATCCTCATTGTTGCCGCTGCCGCACGCTTCGCGCGCTAGTAGCTCAAATGCGACTGTCCTGGGGCTCACGCCCCAGGCTTTATGCTTCACCCCGCTGATCTCCGCTAAGTTCAACCATCGAGTCTCGTTTAACTCATTTCCGCGCATTGAAGTTCGCGAATGCCCAAATTATTGCTCAGTGCAAATAATTTCCAGCTGGCGACTCAATAGGGAGTGATACAATCTGGATCAAAACATGTAAGGGGAAGATATGGACGCAGCTACCGCCATCGATGATTCAAAGAACAAAGTGTGGCCCGCCTTGCCGCTTGATGCCTGGACAGACACGTATGCAACCCTGCATATGTGGACACAGATTGTCGGCAAGATACGTTTGACGTTAGCTCCGCCGGTCAATCATTGGTGGCACTGCGCGCTACACCTCTCCGCCACCGGACTTACCACTACGCCAATGCCTTACAGAGACAAACTAGTCGAGATCGAGTTTGATTTCGTCGACCATAAGCTTTTGATCCGGACTAGCGACGAGTTAACAGAGGCGTTGCCACTCGCGTCACGTTCAGTGGCTGACTTTTATCAGGAACTGATGTTGACGCTGAAATCCATGGAGATTGAAGTGGCGATTTTCACGAAGCCACAGGAGGTTCCCAACCCAATCCCGTTTGAAAAAGACACTGAGCATGCTTCCTATGATCCGGAATATGCAAACAGATTCTGGCGCGTTCTAGCTCAAACGGCGGTGATCTTCGAAGAGTTCAGAGGGCGCTTCATAGGAAAGTGCAGCCCGGTTAATTTCTATTGGGGCAGTTTCGATCTGGCGGTCACCCGCTTTTCCGGTCGGCCCGCGCCCGAACGGCTCGGGGCAGATCTGATCACTCGCGAGGCTTATTCGCATGAGTGCATTAGCGCCGGCTTCTGGCCCGGAGCCGGGTTCACGGGGCCCGCTTTTTATTCCTATACCGCACCCGCTCCGCCCGCTTTCGAAAATGCACCAGCCCGACCGGGCTTTTACAGCGAGGAACTGAAGGAGTTTGTGCTCACCTACGACGAGGTTCGCAACGCGGCCTCACCACGGGACACTTTGTTTAAGTTTCTGCAGAGTACATACGAGGCGGGCGCCGATCTCGCACAGTGGGACCGCAGAGCATTAGAGCGAACCACGAAATAGCCGGGATCCCCAAGTGGGCAGCCCGCTGGGGTGGTGACTGCAGGCCAGCAACAAATGCAGAGCTTCCTCGAAGACTTTAGAGAAACGATTGAGACGGCCGAGAAACCGCTGTTATTAATCTCTGAACAGCAGAGTCAGATTTCCCGGACCGAGGGTAAATGGTCTCCTAAAGAAATCATTGGCCACTTGTTGATTCCGCAGCCCACAATCATCAGCGTTTCGTTCGGGCCCAGTTTAACGACGAGCTGGCCTTTTCCGGCTATGAGCAGGAGGACTGGGTGCGTGTGCAAGGCTATAACCAAGAGCCATGGCAACAACTCGTTCAGCTCTGGAAACTCTATAACCTGCACCTCGTGCATCTGATGTCCCTCGTTCCTGAACAAACGCGAACTAAACCACGCACGACACAAAATCTGGATCAAATCGCCTGGAAGACGGTTGCGAGAAGCGAAACCGTTACCCTCGACTACTTCATGCGTGATTATGTCGCTCACTTGAAGCACCACTTGGGGCAAATATTGCCGTCTGATTAACCTCGGTACTGATCCAGCTTAATTAGGATGCGGTGATACCACTCGACCAGGCAACCGCGGAGCGGTAGCGACCGGGTGAAGGTGCGGCGTCACTCACACCTGGTGAACACTGAATTCTTGTTGCTTGACTCTAGCGAGACTTGATCCGGTCGCTACCGCTCCTCGGTTCTGAAGTTGACTAGCACGCAACCAGTTGGGGCCACGGCACCAGTACCTCAAACTCCAGGTGCTTGTAATCAGACGGCGCCAGTCTTATTCTTACATCACCGGCTGAGAGTCCACTTTACCGTGAGCGTAGACAGGAGAACCTTCAAAATGGAATATACGTTTGAACAGCTCAAACACAAGACCGTTGCTGAACTTCGCGAGATTGCCAAGGGAATCGAGCACGAGGCAGTGCAGGGCTACACCCAACTGAATAAGGAACACCTGCTTGTCGCCATCTCCAAAGCTCTCGGCATTCAGCATGAGCATCACGATGTCATCGGCGTAGACAAGGCTTCCATCAAGGCGCGAATTCGCGAGTTAAAAAAGAAACGTGAGGAAGCTCTTGCAGCTCACGACCACGATCAACTAAAGGTAGTAAGACGAACAATCCACAGGCTCAAAAGACAAATAAACCGGGCCACCGTTTAGTATTTAGGAATCTTCCGCATCATCGAAGGAGAACTATCCACTACTGCCGGACTGCGCATCACAGACCCAGCAAATGTTTTTCGCCACCTCGATAACGCCAGGCCCTTGGTCTCACCGCGATCCCTGACGCCCATTCGCGATGAAGACTTCGATCTCCGACAACTTACGAGGTAGGGCTTCGGTCATCCAGCGGGTGCCGTCCACCGTCACCAGCATATCGTCTTCGATGCGCACGCCGATACCTTTGTACTTCTCAAACGCCGGCCGCACCGTTGCCTTGAACTTTTCCCAGGCCTCTTGATTCCAACCAAAAGGCTGGTGGTCCAGTGCGTCCGGTCGGACGTAGATGCCGGGTTCATTTGTGAAGACCATTCCCGGCTCCAGCCTAACCGCGTTGCCGACGTCGTGCACGTTCATTCCCAGCCAATGAGAAGTGCCATGCATGAACCAGAGCCGATACTGTTCGGAACTGCTATCGGTGATCAAACCCAACTTGAGTAGACCTTCCTTGATAACCCCGGTAGCCGCGCGATGCACATCGGAAAACATTGCGCCCGGACGAATTACCCTTGCGGCCGCGTCCTGGGCGTTATACACCACCTGATAAATCTCTGCCTGCACCGGAGAGAACTTGCCATTCACCGGAAACGTGCGTGTTACATCAGCGGTGTAATGTTCATATTCCGCGCCCACGTCCATCAGTATTAGATCGCCCGGCTTTACCTCTCCCTGCGATTCAATATAGTGAAGCGTGGTCGCATTTGGGCCACAACCTACGATTGACGGATAGCCCCAATAGTCGGCGTTGCGCAGCTTGAAGGTGTAGACAACCTCTGCGTTTACTTCATACTCCCATTTCGCATTCCCAGCTGCGAGCCAGGCCCGCTGCTGCGCTTCGTTCGTGATATCAATTGCATGTTGCAGCAGCCTTAGTTCCATCGGGGACTTTCGCAGCCGCATATCGGCAAAGATGGGCCAGGCATTCTTTATAGCGAAACCGTTTGGGATTTTGGGCCACTCGGCCGCAAAGAGTTGCTCCCGCGTATACTCGCGGCTTTGTCCATCGCCACGGGGAGCAAGTATATACAGCTCCGCCTCGTTCTTCTCAGCGGCGGTGAATACTGATTCAAACCCGGTCGGGGGTTGAGCCTGAGGCCCACCCGCAGACTCGGTCATGAGAACATTTTCCGACTTGGGACGATACGCCTGACGCGTGCGCAATCCCTGTAGGAACGGGTCAAGCTCGCGCGCTTCCCAGATCTCTCTAATACCA
>JACCUI010000046.1 GCA_013811945.1 Pyrinomonadaceae bacterium
AATTCAAACAGCGCGGGTGTTTTAGAACTGGAATCACTGCCAGAAAAGCCTCGCGCGCGCGCGCGTCGTTTTTCTGTGCGGCAGGTTCGCTATTGCCGACATGCCAAACGTCGATGGCCCATGCGTAAATTGGTCGAATCACGCCAAGCGCGATGAGGCATAAGACTACGATTAGCAGATTAGGTTTTCGTTTGCTCGGCATGTTCGATTCCCTCACACTTGAATTCACACATAACAAATTCTTAGCCCGCGAAACGGCGGCGATCGGATTGAGCCCGCGAAGCGTGGCGAGAGCATAAAGCCTAGGGTGGAGCGAAGCGACCCTAGGTAGCAATCGAAAAAGATTTGCGAGCCCGCGAAGCGGGCGACAGGAGATGAATAGTCTGGTTCCGTTAAAACGCCAAGTTTCATCAACGAGATTCTTTTTTTCTCTGCCGCCCGCTTGCGCCAGCCGATCAATGATCTTGTTCGCGCAATGTTCATTCAATGATTTCTATCTTTGTTCGGTGAGAGCCGCCGCAGATCAGACCAGGTCGCTACCGCTCCCTCTGACAGGATGCCGCTGTCCGCTTCGCAGGTTTTCTGAATTGCTTTCAATGGCGTTGACGTAGGGTTCTCCTCACACTACACCCTCGACACTGTAGGTCACCCGCGCAAGTCGACTTTTAGAATCGGCAGCTTCCTGATCCGTTTACCGGACGCTGCGAAAATCGCATTCGCGACTGCGGGCGCGACCGGCGGCACACTCGGCTCACCGACGCCGGTAGGTTTTTCTGTACTGGGCACGATGTAGACTTCGATCTCCGGTGCCTCGTTTATGCGCAGCATTTGGTAATCGTGAAAGTTGCGTTGCTGTACGCGTCCGCGATCAAGGGTGATCTCGCTCTTGAGTGCAGCCGTGAGGCCGAAATTGATGCCGCCTTCCATCTGTGCCTTGACGGTGTCAGGATTGACGACCCGTCCGCAATCGACAGCGCAAACCATTCGATGGACGCGCACCGCCCCCTGCTTGTCTACTGAGACTTCGGCGACCTGAGCAACATAACTGCTGAAAGAAAAATGCGTGGCGATGCCCCGACCGCGGCCTGCCGGCAATCGCTTCCCCCAATCGCCTTTCTGCGCTGCCAGTTCCAGCACGGCACGCATGCGCGGTTGATCGGCGAGCAGTGTCCTACGCAATTCATAAGGATCCTTGCCGCCTGCGTGGGCCAGTTCGTCAAAGAATGCTTCCACCGCGAAGCCGTTGTGCGAGTGGCCGACCGATCGCCACCACAACACGGGCACGCCAATCTTCGGCGTATGGAGATCGACCTGCAGGTTAGGTATCCCGTAAAGCAGGTCGGCAGCTCCTTCAACTGAGGTGCCGTCGATTCCATCCTTAATGAGGAACCCCTCAAAAGGGGTCCCGGCAATAATAGACTGACCCACAATCGTATGAGCCCAGACTACAGGATTGCCTTTTTCGTCGATGCCGCCGGTAAAGCGGTCGGACCACATCGGTCGATACCAGCCCCCGCGAGTATCGTCTTCGCGCGTCCAAACAACTTTCACCGGAGCCTTAGCGGCTTTGGCGACCTGGACGGCCTCAATAACAAAATCAGAAGCCGGATTCGCACGGCGGCCAAAACCGCCACCGAGCAACGGCGTATGAATCGTGACCTGCTCGGGTTTCAGTCCGGCCGCGGCGGCGGCAGCAGCGCGGTCACCGGTCTGAAACTGTGTCCCAGTCCAGATTTCGCATCGGTCACTGCGAAGATCAACGACGCAATTTAGCGGCTCCATGGCCGCATGAGCCAGGTAGGGCATTTCGTATTCGGCCGTAATTGTTTTGGTCGCGCCGGCGAGAGCTTTCGTTGGATCGCCAACTTTGCGTGCAACCAATCCCGGCGTTTTCGCGAGTGTTGCGTACTGTTCTCTCATGCCGGTAGTAGAAAGCGCGGCATTGGGCCCGTCATCCCAACTGATTTCCAGCTTGTCGCGGCCTTGCTTCGCCGGCCAAAAGCCCTTGGCGATGACCGCCACGCCGGAGGGAATCTGCACTACGTTTTTCACTCCCGGAACGGCTTTCGCTTTGTCAGCATTGAAGTTCAAGACCTTGCCACCGAATACCGGAGCTCTGGCTACCAGAACCGTCATCATTCCCGGTATCGCAATGTCGAGACCGAATTGAGCAGCGCCATTGACTTTGTCGGGTGTGTCCAGGCGGCGAGTTGGCTTGCCGATAAGTTTGAAGTCTTTTGGATCTTTGAGGGGTACGTCTTTGGGCGGTGTCATCGTGGCCGCCACCTCCGCAAGTGAACCAAAGGACGCGCGCGCGCCGCTAGCCGGATTAATCACGTAACCATTCTCGGCTCTCAGACTTGCTGAATCGACTTTCCAGTTTTTCGCGGCCGCCCCAATCAGCATCACGCGCGCTGTTGCCCCCGCCTGGCGGAACCGTTCCCACTCAGATGCCGTGCTGGTGCTGCCGCCAGTCATTTGAATTCCGAACACGGGGTGATTGTAGGCGGCGTCGACCGGTGCCGGCTCATATCGAACCTTGCTCCAGTCGGCCTCGAGTTCTTCGGCGACCAGCATCGGCAAAGAGGTGTAGACGCCCTGACCCATCTCTGACTTGTTAACGATTACCGTCACGATGTTATCTGTGCCAATGCGCACGAAAGCGTTGGGCGCGAAGGGGGGGATACTAGGAGTGAGTGGCGTTGCTTCGTGAACACTATCAGCGAGAACCCATTCCGGGACGTAGAGACTGAGCAGCAAACCGCCGCCGAGGGCTGCGCCCGTTTTGAAGAAATCGCGGCGCTTCATTTCCGTTGCACTCATGTTGTGCTCCTCTTCATTTCCGCGGCGCGATGAATGGCCTGGCGAATGCGCGAATAGGTGCCGCATCGGCAAATGTTTCCGGTCATGGCTTCGTCGATGTCGTTGTCGGTCGGGGCCGGATTCTCAGACAATAGAACTGCAGCACTCATGATCTGACCAGACTGACAATAGCCACACTGCGGAACGTCAACTTCGATCCAGGCCTTTTGCAGGGGATGACTCAGGTTGAGGGCGAGTCCTTCAATCGTCGTGATCTCTTTGCCGGCAGCATCAGCGACCCGCTTGACACACGAGCGAATCGCTTCTCCGTTGAGATGTACCGTGCACGCGCCGCAGAGTGCCATACCGCAGCCGTATTTGGTTCCGGTCAGAGCCAACGTTTCCCGAAGCACCCAGAGCAGAGGCGTGTCCGGATCGACGTCGACGTTGATCTGCTTGCCGTTAACTTTGAGATTAACCATAGGCGTATCGTAAATCCAAAATCGTGATTCGTAAAACGATTTCGGCTGAGCGGACGAAATCTTTTTGTTTAGAGCTCGAGCAGTTTGGGACTACCAGCGCCGCAGGAGCGGTAGAGGGTAGCCACAGGGGCAAGCGGCTTTGCGCGCTGCCCCTGGATCAAGTCCGAAAAACAATCCGGCCTGAAAGGGGGGGTAGCAAGCATAACTAAACATGGCGTTCGTCTTATTCAATCGCGCTAAAGTCTAAATCTGCAGGTTATGCGTTGTTCTCTGCGCCCCTTCCGCGCGGGTCGTGTTATTGACCATAACCCAGGAGCGGGGCGTCAAGCGCTTGCCACTGGCTAGCTTCTGCCGCGCCTCCGGCGCTGGTTGAGTATGCCCCGGTCGCCGCTTCGCTATGACGGCGCACTCAAAAGTGAGTGCTACGGAATCAACAATAACTTCCCGCTTGTATTTCTGCCTTCGAGATCACGATGCGCCTCCTGCGCTTGAGAGAGGGGGTAGGCTTTGTGTATTCGGAGTTTCAAATCGCCCGACACAATCATTTGCAGCACATCCCTAGAGCGTTGCTCCAGTTCAGCGCGGGTAGCGATGTAGTGGGGCAGGCTGGGCCGCGTGACAAATAGCGACCCGTTTTTGGTCAGCAGCATGAGATCAAAAGGAGGCACTGCTCCACTCGCACCACCGAACAGAACCAAATAGCCGCGTGGACTGAGGACTTTGAGATCCTTTTCGAAGGTGGTCTTTCCCACGCCGTCATAGACGACATCCACACCTTTATCGTCGGTAAGGCGTAGGGTTTCTTTTTCAAAATCCTGCGTCGTATAGATGATCAACTCATCGGCCCCAGCGTCGCGTGCCAGTTTCGCCTTCTCGCCTGAACCTGCGGTGCCAATCACGCGCGCACCCAGCTTCTTCGCCATCTGGACCAGCAACATACCCACGCCGCCTGCGGCAGCATGAATCAGCACGGTTTGACCCGGCTTTATCGGAAAGGTGCTGTGGCTTAGGTAGTGCGCCGTCATGCCCTGCAGCATGGCAGCGGCCGCCTGGTTGAAATCCAGTGTTTCGGGTATTTGAACGAGACGATCGGCGGGCACCGCAGCAGAATCGGCATAACTTCCCAGGACGCCTGTATACGCCACGCGGTCGCCCGGCTTCACATTGGAAACTTCTGAACCGATCGTGCTTACAACACCCGCGCCTTCCTGCCCAAGAATAAATGGTAAGGGCGCAGGATATCGACCCTCGCGGTAATAGACGTCGATAAAGTTTACGCCCGCGGCCTTGATCTGGACCACCGCTTCATTCGGCTTGGGCTTCAGTGTGGGAACATCGACGAGCTCAATGACCTCGGGACCACCGACTTTGGAAACTTGAATGGCTTTCATGAGGGTTATATCGCCAGACCGCCGTCGACCTGAATCACCTGCCCGGTGATGTAGCGGGCATCATCGGAAAGCAGGAAGCAGGCAAT
>JACCUI010000063.1 GCA_013811945.1 Pyrinomonadaceae bacterium
GGCTTATTCTCTGGTCCGGCGACTTCTGCATGGACTAGCTCCAGTCCGTGGTCGATTGCTACATTTTCAGCGATTTCCTGAACTCGCTTTTCAATCGACTTGGCGCCCACCATTACCCCCAAAAAACAATCGCCCAAAAGAAAAAGTGGGCGCGAACCCACCGGACGAAACCGCCGTGCTTCGAGCAAGCCGTGGATTATACGACGCCGTTCAGGGGGAAGCAAGCAGACCGGCGAATTCCACCGATTGAACTTTTCCGGAAGGGGCGTCCGCGGGGGCTGAATCCGGAAGGTCACTTATTGTAGTTATCCCCCCACATTGCTCCATGTGCTGATGATTCCTCTCCGTCAATTACAGCTTGCGTTTATGAGATCGCCGCGTTATGAGAGGAAGGTGCGGGAGAAGGATTTCACGGACCTATATGCTTTGGAGGAGCGCTTCTGGTGGTTCACGGGGATGCGCGAGATTACGTCCGTGCTGCTCGCTTCGGTGTTGCCGCGGTCGGGGGCCAGACTCATTCTCGACGCCGGGTGCGGCACGGGCGGGATGCTGTCTTGGCTCGCGTGCTTTGCCGGGCGCGGGAGGGTCGTAGGGATCGACGTGGTCCCGAGCGCGCTGAGGTTTTGCCGCGAGCGACGTCACATGCATTTAGCTCAGGCGTCCGCGTCGCACCTTCCGTTCGCTGGCTCGACGTTCGATCTGGTGACGAGCTTTGACGTACTGGTGCAACTGCCGGGCGAGGGAGCGGACGAACAGGCTATCCGAGAGATGTACCGCGTGCTTCGACCGGGCGGCGTCACTTTCGTGCGTGTCGCCGCTTACGAGTGGATGCGGAGTGGTCATGACGCGGCGCTGGGGACTCAGCGTCGCTATACCCTCGGAGCATTGATCGGGAGGATGGAAGGTGCGGGGTTCAAAATCTCACGCGCGACTTACGCCAACACTCTGCTCTTGCCTGCCGCCGCGTTGGGGAGGTTGGTGCTGAAGCGCGTGGGTCTGGTCGACAGCGGTTCAGACGTGAAGCCGCTTCCGCTAAAGTTAACTTGGCTGAACCGCGTACTTGCCGGCGCACTCGAGAGTGAAGCGCGAATCTTGAGAAATCCACGGGCCAGTTTACCCGCCGGCCTCTCCGCCATTTGCGTCGCCGAGAAGCCTTACGGCTGAGTTTTTAGCTTCTCTGACCTACCGCGCATACCACGCCTGCCAGCCGTCATGGTTCAAAGTGGAGGATTTTGTCCGCGACTTCGCGTGTCTCTTCTTCAGTGAGGTGAGGGTACAGGGGCAATGATATGATTTTGCCCGCGGCGTCTTCGGCCACAGGTAGAGCCCTCTGCTCAGGTCGGCGGAACAAGGGTTGTTGGTGGAGCAGGAAAGGATAATGAATTAACGTCTCGATTCCGTTTGCGGCCAGGTGCGAGCGCAAGCGGTCCCGGCGCGGGTGCTGCATCACATAAAGGTGGTAAACGTGAGCTCCGGGCTGGCGCGCCGAAGGAAGTTGTAGCGCCCTGCAGCGTCCTAATGTTTCGTCGTAAATTCGCGCGAGACTCCGCCGCCGCTCATTCCATTTTTCAAGGTGCGGGAGTTTGACGCGCAGCAGCGCCGCTTGCATCTCGTCGAGACGCGAGTTGCGACCCTCGAGGCCCGCGCCGAAGGCTGCGGGATGGCCGCCCTGCCTCAATTTTTTCACGCGCTCGATCAGGGCCGCGTCGTTTGACGCGACGGCGCCGCCGTCCCCGCACGCGCCGAGATTTTTCGTCGGGTAAAAACTGAAAGCCGACGCGTGGGCGTGGGCGCCCGCACACTTTTCTCCGAGTCGCGCGCCGTGTGCCTGCGCCGCGTCTTCGATGAGAGTTAGACCGCGTTGCGCCGCCACTGCTTTGAGCGCGGGCATGTCAGCCATCTGGCCGTAGAGGTGCACGGGCACGACGGCCCGCGTGCGCGAAGTGATCGCCTGTTCGACGGCAGACGGGTCGAGCGTGTAAGTTTGCGGATCGATGTCGGCGAAGACGGGGACGCCGCCGGCGTTGAGAATGGCGAGCGCTGTGTAGGCGGCGGTCAGGGGCGACGTGATGACTTCATCCCGCCTCCCCTGACGCACAACTCCGGAGGCAATTAGCGCGAGCGTGAGCGCATCGGTGCCGGAGTTAACGCCCGCCGCGCCGCGCACGCCGCAAAAGCCCGCCCACTCTTCTTCAAATGCTTCGACCTCGCGACCGAGGATAAAGACGCCGCCCGCCATCACTTGCTTGAGCGCGGCGGCGGCCTCCACCTCAAGCTCCCGGTGCTGCCGCGTTAGATCGAGAAACGGGATTCGCATCCGCCTCCCAATAATGTGCCCGATTTCTTTTGTAAAACTCGACGGTGAGCCCCAGCCCTTTGCTCAGAGGCGTGCGCGGGCGCCACCCCAGCGCCGTCTCGATCTTCTGATAGCTCGAATAAGCGTTGCCGATGTCGATCAACTGTCGTTCGACAGGGAACGGCACGCAATTGACAGAGCCGCGCCCCGTCAGCGATATCAACTCTTCAGCGAGCTCGGACAAGATCACCGGGGCGGAACCTCCGAGGTTGAAAATTTCGCCCTCGGCGGCCTCGCTGGCGCCGGCCAACAGTAGCGCCTCGACCACATCATCAACGTAATTCATATCGCGCCGCTGTCGGCCTTCGCCGAAGAGTTCGATCACCCCGCCGTCGAGCGCCTGACGAATGAACCACCCGATGAAACCCTGACGGTTATGGCGGACGAGTTGGCGCGGGCCGTAAGTGTTTGTCAGGCGCAGGCACACGGTCCGCAGGCCGTAAACCCGATTGTAAAGTTGGTGATAGTTTTCGGCGGCTAGTTTGTGGATGCCATTGATGTCGAGGGGCATCACACGGTGCTGTTCATCGATCGGCATATACACGGGTTTGCCGTAAACCTGCCGCGTACTCGTGAAGACGATCTTCACGTGTGGGTTGTAATTGCGGCAGGCTTCGAGCAGCGTGAGTTGCGCGGCGCAGTTCAACTCCAAGTCGCGATGCGGTCGCAACATGGATTCAAGGTGGCTCACGTTTCCCGCGAGGTTGAAAATGTAATCGACCCCGCCGACGAGGTGGTTGATGACATAGTCGTCACCCATGTCGGCGGTATGCACCCTGATGCGGTCTTTAAGGTCTTTAAGGTTAAAGAGGTTGCCGCCCTGATCCGGCACCAGAGCGTCAACGATTGTCACCTCGGCGTCGCCGATCTCCACGAGCCTGCGCGCCAGGTTGCTACCGATAAATCCGAGGCCCCCGGTGATAAGTACCGAACTGCTCTTATATGCGCCGAGGTATTGGGTCGTAGTTGTCATAATCTACTTAATAGAGTTGACACTGGTTAGACTCAGCGTTCTGGGCCGTGACAGGGAAAAAGTATGCTTGCTACCCTCTTGTCCTCCGCGAGCCGGTGTTGACTGTAGAACAAGCGTTTTTGCCTGGTTCACGCGCGCCGAGCCTGTCCGTTACGGTGTTCAGCTTTGGCGCCGACAGAGAGATGCCGCAGGGCGACGAGCTTCAACCACAGGACGAGAAAATCGAGGGTCGTGCGTGCCACCCGCTTTGGCTTGAAGAATTGAGACTGGCCGTGGGCACGCGCGTAGTGACGCACGGGGGATTCCGCGAAGACGCAACCCGCGTCGTGCAGCTTTCGCACCAACTCGACGCAAATGACGCCGCTCGATGACACTAGTTTGATCCGGCGGAGAGCGCCACGGCGCAACAGGCGAAAGTCACAATCAACGTCACGGATCGGGAGTCGAAATAAAAAGCGCGCCGCCCGATTGTACATCGAGCCGATCAGGATACGGTAACGTTTGTCTGCACGTTTTATCTTATAACCGTTGACTACGTCAACCGCGCTGGTCATCAGCGGGATCAGATTAATGAGTTCGCGCGCGTCATATTGTCCGTCGCCGTCCGTGTAAAAAATCAACTCCTTACTCGCAGCGCCGAACCCCGTGCGGAGCGCCGCACCGTAACCCTTGTTCGTTTCGTGGTGGATGATTTTGACGTGCGGCAACTCGCGCGCCAACTCGTCAAGCACATGCGGCGTGGCGTCCGCGCTCCCGTCGTTAACTACGATAACCTCATAGTCGTCCGTCAAAGTCTCTAGGACGGCGACAGCGTCTCTCACCAGCGGCACAATCGAGACCTCGTCGTTGTACGCCGGGAAGAAGACACTAATGCTGGCGCGGCGATCTGTTAGCGTCATGCTCACTTGCCGTTCGGCGTCAAGGTTGTTTGAATAACGTGCACGCCGTCGAGTTGAAAAGCCTTGCCGGTGCGCGCGTCAAATGCCCAGGCGGTGATGATAACCGGGTCCGCCGGGAGGTCGGCGATGGAGAAAGATTTTTGCCAGCTCGAATAGTCGGAGGGCGACCTCTTTAGCAGAAGTCTAGCGATGACGCCCCTTTCCGCACCCGTGGCAGCCAGAGCAAAAATGACGGGGCTCTCGTAGGCCCTTTTATAAGTGAGAAGAATCGCGTCGGCAGGGGCGCCCCCTCGCTGCGGCAACACCGCCCACCCCGCAGCGGTATACCCGCCCTCGCTTTCTTGAATGACGGCCGCGAGTGAGCCGTCGTGGGCAGGAGGACTCCGGGCGCCAGCCGCCGCGAGCTCCTCCACCCGCCGGCTCTTGATCAGACCGGGCCGCAGGAAGCCCAGGCCGTCGAGGCCGTTCGCTGCCCGCTTCAGGTGTGCGAGATCGGGATAGACCTTCTCCGTCAAGCACGGGTCCGGGACGACGTTGATGAAGAGCAAGCAGGCCTTACTCTGTAACAGGTGTGTGCTGAAGGCGCTCATCTGGCTGATGCTGCTTAGGTAGATCAGGAAATGCGATGAGACGAGGACGCCGACAAGAGCGGCGAGGAGCAGTCTCTTCTTGCCAGCAAGGCGGCCTTCCGTCACATGACGTTCAAGGGCGAGCGGCAGGAGATGAACCAAGGCGACGGGCAGGTATAAAGTGAAGGTGGTGTAGCGCGAAGACAAAGCGTGTTCGACCCCGAAACCGACGCGCCCGACCGTTACCAGAAAAGCGGTCATGATCGAGTAAGCCCCGAGCATGAACCATCCCGTCGCCCGGTATGTCAACCCTGAATCCCTCCGCGCTTGGAAAAACAACACGACGAAAAGAGTCGCCAACGTCAGTCCGGTAACGGCGGAAGTGATT
Source organism: Pyrinomonadaceae bacterium (assembly GCA_013811945.1). Taxonomy (GTDB): domain Bacteria; phylum Acidobacteriota; class Blastocatellia; order Pyrinomonadales; family Pyrinomonadaceae; genus PSRF01. The sequence continues at coordinate 5,186 of JACCUI010000063.1, forward strand.
ATGTGTCCCGCGCTAAACGGGTTATTCCGAAAAACCAGCCCTCCAGGCTCTAACGCTTTACCTAACAGAGTCAAGAAGTAGCTTGACGCCTTCACCGGATGAATTAGAGCTTCGGAAAGGTCCGGGTGGCCTTGAACCTCTTGATAGCCGTTCAGGTACAGCGCGGCGCTCACGGCGAACCCGACAACCCATGCCAGCGTCAGCCACTTCTTGTTGAACAACTCCGTCCGCGAGGTCGGCCATACGAGCAAGGGGAGAACCACCAGCCAACACAAGATTCCGTTGGCGGAGGAGAAGGTGCTGATAGTCGCCAGGCACATGCACGACAGAAACTTCGCGCGCGCGCCGAGTTTTGAATAGGCGATGACCAAACAGGTCGTCACGCAGGCGATGGGCATAAAATAGATGACCTGCATGCCGAGCAGCCAATTATCATATTGGACAGGGGAAAAGATGAGAAGATTCGACAAGAAATAGATCATCAGCCGGCACGTCGCGTTGCCGCCGACTGTCAATCTCCCCAGCCGATAAATGTTAAAAGAGACGAGGCTGGCGAGCGCGAAGCTAACCAGCAACTCGTACCTCAAATTCCACTTCGTCAGCCACCCGAGGCCGACGAAAATAAGGTTCGGGAAAAACTGTCTGTACTCGTTCTCCTGTGCGAAGAGGTCACCGAGAGTGAGAGTGCCCTTAGAGAATTTTTCGAAGAATGAGACGTAATGCCAGTTGTCCCAGAGGGGCATGTCAACGCCGTATTTTAAGATTAGCGTTAAGAGGATGCAGGCGGGTATTATCGACAGGGAGGCGACCCACGCTGGCGTCGATCTAGAGGGCGGTGTCCTCATATTCATTTTGCCGTTCGGGGTCATCGTTCTCTCAATGATGTGCGAGCCGTCGAGTTGAAAAGCCCTGCCGGTGCGCGTCGCATGTTCAAGCGGCAACTATAACCGGCTTGCGTCGAAGCTCTCCTTCAAAATCAACTTCAATGTTCGCCTTAGCGATAGACTCGAGCGGCGCCGTAATGCGGCCACTCTTCGTCGTCAAAGAGGACCCACCGTGAATGAAGTCTTCCACGCGAGATAGTGCCGATGTGATCCGTTAAAAACGCCAAAAAGAAAAGTGGGCCGAACCCACCGATGAAACCGCCGTGCTTCGAGCTAGGATTATACGACGAGGTTCAGGGGAAGCAAGTTGACGGGTACGATCCGATCCTCGCTCCCATCAGTGGGATATGCGCGCTGGTTCGTTGCTGTCTCGTCTAAGGGGTGAACGGCTATCGGATAGCTACCCGGCCGCTAACTGCCATCGGGCAACAAAGGAAGCCATTGACAGGCCGATGCGCGCGCATCGACCAGCTAACTGAATTGTAAATCACAGCTTTAGCCGGTTGCCTGGCACTCTGCATTGCCGCGATGTTGCCTACATTTCCCTCTCGCACCTGAGACGGCGCGTCATCAGACGCCATCAAAATTGAGAGCGCCACGCCTAGACCGATTATCAACACAACGGCGGCAAATACCTTAGGCGTTTTCGATTTCCTGGCGATAGTTGCGCACACCCATCCACCCACGACTGCAGGAATAAAGCTGAAGGCGAAACTCACTACCAACCAAAGAGGGGTCACATCGTAAGTTCCAGGTCTGAATGCTCCGTCAGCCCCCATGAGCAGGTATGCCAGCGAGAACGTGGCAAACACCAAAAGTGCTATTGCCACGTAGCCGACGATTACAGCCAGTACAGCCTTTAACATTTCTCCTCCTCCTCAAGATCTCTGTGGACTGCGGTGGCAAGCGCAGCGCGCACCGCTTTGGATCTGTCGAGAAAGAGGCAAATCCAAAGCGCCGTCGTCTTCCACCCCAGCGGGGCTGCCCCGCCGGGGGACCCCGGACCGCTTCGCTGTGCTGACGCTCCACAAAACGCGGTCCCCGTGCTACGTTCACTTCGTGAATCAAAGTCTCTAATGCCCGATTTGCCAAGCCTTGAGCGACTCAATCGGATAGATCAACATCAGAATTTCCAGGAGCAGGCTGTCTCTAATCCAGATGAGCAACACCAGCTCTGTCACCGCAAACGCTAGAAACGAACGACGGAAGCCGATGCTCTGCGCGATCAAGAATCCAATTCCACACGTCGCCACATCGCCAAGTGAGTTAGCAACGGAGTCACCGTAGTAGCCCAGCGCTGCGGTCGTTTCGCGGTAACGCTGAATTGTGAACTCAGTATTCTCAAATACTTCCCAGAGCGCCTCCAGCAAGATCGCCAGGGAGAGCTGCCATAGCCGCGTCATCCCAGGCAGTAACCACGAAAGCAACCAGAAAAAGACAAAACCGTGTAGAACGTGCGTGAACGCATAAGGGATCCAGAAGGTGTTGAGAGTTGTGAGAACTCCAGATGTCGCCTGCCCAGAGAAAGGCCTGGCCACAGGAACACCAGCATGAACGGCCCTGATTGCGCAGTTGAAACGTGGCGGTTACCAACACCGCTACCAGCGCGATTAGCGGCCATAGTTTTCGAACTGACATCTATCTCTTAGCTCTTCCCTTTGTGCATCCACACCTAACCCGGTCGCTACTCTATATATGAAAGGGCGCCCCGCGGTGATAGCTTGGAGTTGATCTACCACTTCAAGTGAAACCGGAAGGAGAGCCCTATGAGAACGTATTATGTTGGTATGGACGTGCATCGCGCAAGTATTGTGATCGTGGTGCTGAATGGAGCAGGCAAGGTGGTGATGGAATCGGTGATCGAGACTGGGGCGGAGCGAGTGCGCGGCTTTCTCAAGCAGCTGCGGGGCAAGGTGTATGTCACGTTTTGAAGAGGGGACGCAAGCGAACTGGCTGCATGAGGTAGTGCGGCCCTTGGTAACGGAAGTAGTGGTCTGTGATCCGCGGCACAACAAACTGCTGCAAAGCGGAAATAAGAATGATCGGGTGGATGCGCAGAAGCTAGCGGAGTTGTTACGCAACGGCTCATTGAAGGCGGTTTATCACGGTGACCACGGGGTGCGGACTTTGAAGGAGTTGGTGCGCACCTACGACTGCCTGGTGAGCGACTCGACGCGAGTGATGAATCGGCTGAAGGCTATTTTTCGGGGGCGGGCGATTGCCTGCGGGGGCCATGAGGTTTACCGGCAGGATCGGAGCGAACAGTGGCTGGAGAAACTGCGTGAGCCAGGAGCGAAACAGCGGGCCGGCTTCTTGTATGAACAATTGGCGGCGCTGAAGCCGTTGCGGCTAAAGCCAAACTGGCGATGGTCAAAGAAGTGCGACGCCAAACAGCTTATCTCTGGCTCATGAGTATGCCGAAGCCGGGATCCGTAAGCGTGGCGCAGTTAATCGCGGTGGTTGGCACGCCGCACCGGTTTCGGAGCAAGCAGCAGTTCTGGACCTAGGTGGGACTGGCGGTGGTAACCCGGAGCACTGCTGACCATGAGGTAGTGGGGGAGTGTTGCGCCGCAGTCAGCGGCCGGTGTCCACCCGCGGTTTGAATCGCAACCATAACCACCTGCTGAAGAGAGTATTCAAGAACGCGGCCACCAGTGCTTGCCATAGTGGGCCCTTCAAAGCTGGTTATGACCAGCGGGTGGCGCGAGGGATGGCTCCCAGCTTGGCGCGCCTGACTATCGCGCGGCAGTTGGCGGCGACCACCTTAGCTATTTGGAAACGTGGAGAGCAATTCGATCCGGAAAGGAAGAAACAGCAGGCGGCTTAAGAAAGCAACTACAGAGACTCACGAAGTGAGTGCTGATTGCTGACGCACGACGCTGCTGCACCGCCATGAGGGGCTGGAGTCGCAAATAGAACCATGGTTGGCAGTTTTCCAAACTGACCACGGCAACGACTATTCAAATCGGGCTCAAACAAAGGCAAGAAAAAAACGGTCAATAAGAGGCGTGGCCATTAGCGTTGAACGGCTTCGGGTGTGTTGAGTGGCTAGCTGCCAAGAACTTTTGGCGGCTTGGGAGAAACTTTTTTCTTGACAACCCTTTCATAGAACCGCTCCTCGGTTCTGACACGCGAGTCGCGAACCGGCAGGCGCCAGCAATAAATCGTGCGGAAGAGACCTTTCTGCCATGGCACTCTAGTCTTACGTTCCGCCTCTCAGTCGCCCATATGAAAAATCGTGCGGAAGCACCCGACTACCCGGACCGGCTTGAAGCCAGGTGACCACGCAGCGAAGCTGTTAGGCGCAACCAAGGAAAGCGATCCACGAAATTCCAAAAGGCACCAAGGGCATTCGTGTTAGTTCGTGTGCCTTCGTAGATCGTTGTTCTGTAAAACTTTGCTCAAAAGCAAAAACAAGAAATGCGGACTGGTATCACAGATTTACAACCTATTCATGGGTCGCGGCGATGGCATCAATCTCAATCAGAAACCCATGATGCAGTTCTCTGGTCGGAATGACTGCTCTGGCTGGTCGATGCTCTCCCATCACCCGTGAGTAGACCTCATTTACTCGTTCCCACAAACCAATATCCGTGACAAAGACCGTCATCTTGAGCACGAGCTTGAGATCGCTGCCAGCGGCTTTCAATATCTCCCCAACGTTCTTGAGCACCTGTTCGGTCTGCTCTTCAATTGAGCCCAGTCTCCTTTCCCCGGTCTGTGGATCTATGGCGAGTTGCCCGGCTACAAATACTAGACCATTGTAAACCACTGCTTGCGAGTAGTGTCCCGCTGGAACTGGAGCCTTCTCTGTTCGGATGGTTTTGATTCTCATAGGCCCGGCATGATATGCCGTAGGGATAGCTCGGTCAATCGGGGCGTTCCGATTCCATTTGAAGCCGGAAGTTCAGACTTCAACCTCTAGCTTGCGTCGTAGCGGTACAGACAAGCTAAAGAGCCTCTTGCAAAACTCCCGAAAGGAGTAGCTAATCGAGAGAAAGAAAAGACACAGCGATGGATCTTTTGTCTGTAGAGTGACGTTGCTAACAATCAACTCAGACGAAGGAGCAGCACTATGTCTTTCTTGGCGGGGACGCTATCACAGTTTTGGTTAACGGTACAAGGAGGATTGTTTCCCTGGTTGGCGGAGGAAGTAGGAGAACTCAGTGAGAAGCAGAAACAGTTGGTGGCGATTCTC
>JACCUI010000078.1 GCA_013811945.1 Pyrinomonadaceae bacterium
GGCTGATCGCGAGCAAGCTACCCGAGTTGCTCCTCTATAAACCATTCGGGCGCAATAGCAACACTGCCGAGAGCAACACTGCCGAGCTACTCCCAACGCACGTTCGTACGCCGGACGGGAAAGAGTACGAACTCCGAAGCGACGAACTACGGGAGGAAATTTCGAACCGGTGTGGCAGTGATGTCGAATTGATGAATCTCAAGCACGGCATCTTCGACGAAGCCTGCATTTCGGTAATCAGCGTCGGCACCGTGCAATCGGTCGCACGTGAATCAGGCCGCGATGTGGACCGTTGCGACCTTCGCAGATTTCGACCAAACGTTGTGATCGAAACAGATAGCGCCGAGCCGTTTGAGGAAGACAGATGGGTGGACAGGACATTGATGTTTGGAGAAGGGAACAGCGGGGCCGCCCTCAGGGTTACTATGAGGGATGAGCGATGTGTCATGGTTAATCTCGACCCAGACACAGCCGAGCGAGATTCTGAAGTAATGAAGACTGTTGTTCGTATGAACGAGAATTGCGCCGGCGTATACGGCACGGTGGTCAGGGCGGGTGAGCTTCGTGTCGGACAAGTCGTGACCTTGGGAGGGTAGGACATGGTGAAGCGCATCAGCGCCGTTCCACAGGTCGCCGCCCAACCACGCGTTGGACCGGAGCGCGGGTGGGGTCCTCTTCAACTTGTTCTTTGCTTTCCACGTTGTTGCCACTCGCCGCGCCCGGTCAACTCTGACGTTAGATCTGCCATGGTGAGGATTGAGCGCTCATCCTGGATTGAGTGGAGGATCCATTGGCTACCGCAAATGGTTCTGTGGTTGAGTGCCATGATATGACCGTGACGCTGACGGCGACCAATTATGGATTCACGAGGCGCAACGGCGATATGACGCCTCCCAAAAAGGTGAACTTGAGGCACGACCTGGTGATGAAATAACGGCCAGAGCTCGCAACCGTCTCAGTGATTGGCTACCGTTTTCTCTGCTTGGAGCATTCCCTCGGCATTGAAGACGCCTTAAGGTTCCCGTCTAATTGCTCCTCACCTTGAACCGATGTGGCACAACTCTAGAGTGAAATCCAACCTATACCCTCCAATAACTTTCGCTAGACAAGGGTTTTGGAGCAAGCACGGCCCGACCTTCCCGAGTCGAACGTGAGGGGCAGCGACTGATGTAGCGAAGGCAGTGGGCAGCTCGACGCGCTCGAGTTGTCCTGTCTGCCCACATTACGCACTTCCAGGGGCAAAAATCCTTGTGGCAGGATTGTGGCAGGAATAAATAGAAATTGACTGTAGATGGATGGAGCAGATGTCAGCTGAAGTAAAAACCCTTGATTTTGCTCGTGGCTGCATCTCGATGCAAAATCAATTAGTTAAGTTTCCCGCTTGGTTCATAACCCCAAGGTCGGGAGCGAGTCTCCCCCCGCTACCAATAGAGTCAATAGTTTACAGCGGCCAGCGCGACTGGCAGCTTTGGCTTCGCTAACCTGTAGGGCCTGATCCGGCAGTCAGCGGCCGACCTCTGTGATACTCATGGCAGTCGGCACGCGCGATGAATTTCGGTGATGACACTGGGACTCCTTTCAAGCAGGTGTGGCGATATGGATGATTGCCCGCAGCTTACTTCAATGCACTAAGCGCCGCGCGGATTTCATTATTGGTGGGACGTTGCTTGTAGTCTGATTCGATCTTGGTCCAGACGACGCGGCCTTGCTTGTCAATCACGTAAACCGCCGCATACGGAATGCCATAAATCTTCTGGCCTTGATAAGCGGGATCGACCAGGCCGTAAGCATCAATAGTTCGATGTTCAGGATCAGACAAAAGCGAAAAGCCAACCTCGCCCTTCCCATCCGACGCTATCTTTTTTGCAAACTCACGACCCCTCTCGGGAGGATCAACGCTGATCGCATAGAGATTCACCTTTTCATTTTTCTTCAGGAAGGATCGCAGACCGGCCAACTGCCGGGCGCAGAACGGTCACCAATAACCGCGATAAAAAACAAGTACAACCGGATTCTTTCCGCGCGATTCGGACAACTTAATTTGACGCCCGTGCTCATCATTGAGGCTGAAGTCTGGGGCCTCCGCTCCTGTGGCAACTGGCGCTTTGCGCCCTTGGCTTGTGATCAACGCTCTGGAAAAGGGCGCTGAGGTATTAGCGAAAACCAGAATAAGCAGGCCTACTAGAATTTTCATTTTCCAATCCTTCTCCTCTTGAATGAGTCTCACTTAGAACTCGGCTCGTTCGAGACTAAGCAAGTCACTCATAATGAGTTCACGACCGCGCCGCCGCAGGACGATCCGGCCCCAGCGGTGCAGCCAAAGCAGTGCGCACCCGTCATGACGCGTCTGGAAGCGAATTTCAGTGGATCGAACTCAGCGATTGATTGCGGCAACTCCGGCGCAACGCCGAGTTCGAGCATTTGATTGAAGTCGCAGTCAAATAGTCGACCGGTCCAGTCTACGCTGACGAGCGTGCGACACATCAATCCTTCAACCGCATGTGAATTAAATGCCTCGACGAGCTTGCGCATATAACGCTCTTCGTTTCCGCTGCGGCGCAGATAGTCAAGGAAGCGCTTGATCGGCATGTTCGTGATTGTGTAGAGGTGATTGAACGACACGCCGTAACGCGTAAGTAGCTCACGCTTGAAATCCGCTTCAATGGACGCCTGGGGCGGCGGCAGGAACGCTCCCACCGGATTGTAGACCAGATTTAGAACCAGGCTACTTCCGTCAACTCCGTAACCGACGGCGTTTAACCTGAGCAGAGCTTCGATAGATTTATGAAAAACTCCCTGCCCCCGCTGCGCGTCCGTCTGCTGCTCGAGAAAGTAAGGTAGCGAAGATACTACTTCCACTTCATGCTCGCGGAAGAAATGAGGCAAATTGCTTTGCCCTGGATCGAACATGACCGTCAGATTGTGCCGCACAATTACGTGTGTCCCGAGGTCGCGCGCCTCCGAGACTAGATGCCGGAACGAAGGATTGAGTTCAGGCGCGCCGCCCGTGATGTCTAAAGTCGGAAAACGAAATTGGCGCAAAGCGCCGATGACCTGCTCAACGGTTTCACGCGTCATGATCTCGGTGCGGGCAGGGGATGCGTCCACGTGGCAATGCTTGCAAGCCTGATTGCAAAGCTTACCAACATTCACTTGCAAGGTCTCGACTTTCGAAGCGCGCAGTTCAAGGCTGTGCGACGTTAACTTCTCATCAAATCTGTTGGGCGCCCTGGCTACCTCGATCTGAGGATTGAGAAAGGGCAAAGCTGGCACCATTACATTGATACCTTGTTGACTGAGTTATGCGCCTGAAGACCATGGATGAGGCTTGCGCCGCCTCGAATGGCTGAAGCCATGTGAAGCGCTTCCGTCATTTGTTCCATGTTTGATCCGCCTTCAAGACAGGCCTGGGAGTAAGCGTCTATGCAATAAGGGCATTGCACCGCGTGCGCGACAGCAAAGCCGATGAGCGCCTTCTCGCGCCGCGAAAGTGCGCCGTCCGCCTGACATGCCTCATACCAGGCCATGAACTTCTCAAAGAGCTCCGGCCGGTGCTTGCCGATTTCCGGGAAGCGATTAAGGTCTTCCTCCTCGTAATATCCCATGGTGGTTGCTCCTGAAAGGAAAGTATGAAGGCGGAAGGATGAAAAGAATGATTACACAGCTTGAATAGCCACACCTTCATCATCGCGGCTTCATACTTCACACTGCAATTCTGCTACGTGGACACCTTTGCCGATTCTAAGTCCCAGTCCGCGAACCGCGTATCTTCTGGGGAGTACTGAACATCAAGCCAGCGCGTTTTCATGCGCCCCTCTTCTTAATTCCCGATTAGTCTATACCAATTGCTGCTCATTTTATTCCAGTCACTAACCCAGGTCCTCGCGGGAGTGGGTGGCCAATCAAACAAACCGATACCGGAAATAAAAGCAGACCAAACGGATATTGGTCATCTAGACCGTGAACCATTACAAGCGATAATTCACGCCAAGACCCGGAAACCCGAATCTTCGAGGGCGGTAAGTAATGTCCGAATTTAGGCTGGCGAGCAAGCAACCAGTTTTGGGGCAGACTTCGCACCAAAACAACAACTTGAAAAGGATGGAGAACAAAATGAAAAACAGATGGACCGCGCGACTTGGATTGGCGGCGCGTTGATAGCGCTCTTCCGCGTTCATGGCAATGAGCGTCGGGGGTGCAGGACATGACGCAGGACTAGATGGTGCTAGACCTCTTTCAAAGCGGAGCGGTTGCTATTACTCCGGCGATGACGACTTCCAGAAGGCTTCCAGTTCGACTCCCAGCCCCTCAGCCAGCCTGTTGACGAATGCGAAGTAGCCACTGATCTGGTTGATGTCGAGGATGTCGGCATCCTCCCATCCGGTCTTCCGTAGTTTTTGGATATCCTCCTGCACCACGTTCCATGGCTCAAGCGTCAGCGTCACCGCATACTCCAGCATCGCACAATCCGGTTCGCTAATCTGAGCACGGCGGAAATCGGTGGTTAGCTGTTCAAACAGCCCACTGTCTCTTGTTAAGTGACGGAGATCCTCTCCGTGATGTCGCACTCAATAGTGGCAACGATTGGCATCGGAGACCACCACCGCGATCATCTCTCGCTGGATGCGGCTGAGCCCTGATTGGCCGCGCATTAGCGTTTTATAGAACTCGAAGTGCGCGCGCAGGGAGGGTGGGTTCAAACTGTGGATTTTCAAAATATTATCCACCCCACCCCAGGGCTCCGTCAGTTGATCATACAACTGCTTCAACTCGCCGCCGGCAGCATCTTCTTGAATCACTTTGATCCATGCCATGATCTATGCTCCATTATTCTCGATGATTGAACACGCACGCCGGTGATTGCTGAAAGCAAACCTGTGCCTGTGATCGGAGGGCCAAGTTTTCTCCATAAGGCTTTCTTGAAATAACGATCATTAGTTTCTCGATCGTGCACCGCGCACTGGCGCGTAAAGCTGACTAAGGACGCGCGGATGAACCCCTGCCCAGTAGAGTCCTTGCAAGATGGACCACCGTGCAAAAGTGAGCGCGAAACTGTGTCCCTCAAAACGTCGCGAGGAAGTGACGACCGCAACCGGCAAATGAACCATGCTCCCGCATCTCCTGAGTCGTCGCACGAAATCCAAGTCCTCGAAAATCGGAAACGACTTGAACCCGCCGATTTGTCGGTAAGCGGACGCCCGGACGAAGATGCCGGAGTCGCCATAGCAAAGTCCGAGCTTTCCCAGTTGTGGGTATAGCCATGTTAGGAACCGAGCCGCACGGCCGTTACCGTCAAAGCGAATTCCGAAGTTTCCTCCAGCTACCCCTGCATCGCGCGCGAGAGCTTCGGCGATCCGCTCGGCCGCGTCGGGTGGAGCAGTGGTATCAGCATGAAGAAACAAAAGCACTTCGCCGCGGGCAACGCGCGCTCCGCTGTGCATCTGAAGCCCTCGGCCGCGTTCGCTCATGATTATTTTTGCCCCATTCTGGCTCGCGATCTCCGTAGTCAAGTCACCACTCCCACCGTCAACAACGATTACCTCGATATTGCCCCGCACATGGGCCAGTGCCTCCACGGTCGCTCTAATTGACTGCGCTTCATTGAGCGTCGGAATGATGATCGAAAGCGCCGGACGCTCTGTTTCTGCCGCCTCTTTGTTCATCCTCTTTTACTTATCAAGGCAATAGCTGATTGACCGCGACTAGTGGATTGATGCCTGCGCGTTTTCCGTTTTCCGGCGAAAGCCACGTTGGACGCTGTTCCCCGAAAGGCATCTTAAGAACTTCGATGAGTTCGACTTCCTCTGGCTCGCGGTAGGCAGGCACACCAATCGTGATCCTATCTTGCGGCACGTTCAACCGGAGCGTGCCATGTAACCAGTCCCACACGGTCAGTCCGCTCGACCAGTTTGCGTTCGTCTCCTCTTCCACAATGGAATGGTGTATCCCGTGCATGTGTGGCGTCACAAACACGCGATTCAATTTGCGCTCGACTTCAACTGGGAGGCGCACGTTCGAGTGGTGAAAGAGAGCCGAGAGCAGCAAGAAGGTCTGCCAGACGGAAAGCGAAAGCGGCGAGACGCCAATCAGCGCGACCTGACCGGCGCGCCAACCGGCTGAGATGGCCAGCTCTCCGAAGTGGAAACGAAACGCAGTAGAAGCGTCAAGGTCAAGATCAACGTGATGCGCGATATGGAAGCGCCACAGAAGAGGCAGGCGGTGCATGAGTACGTGCCACAGGTACAAAGTGTAATCCATAAGAACTACGGCGAGGGTCACCTCCAACCAGGTTGGAAGCCGAACGACCTTGAGCAACCCCCAACTACGTCTTTCAACGAGTGTTGTGAGCGGTTCGACGAGAGGACGTTCGATTAGTTGCAGCGCGGCCGCTGCAAAACTGGCTACCGCTAAGTTGCGCGCGTTACGCCTGAGCTTTGGTTCGCTCTCTTTTCTCAGGGGGTGGTGACGCTCCAGCAGCCACAGCAACCCGAAGGCTCCGATGACCAGTGAGCCACTCAACCAGGCTGGCATCTTTCGTTGTTTCACCGAACCATCCCCGCTCGACCTGCTCCCCAATCTTGCATCGCTTCCGCGAATGAAGATATACCTTTCGCAAATCAGACCAAGCTTCTATATAAGCTAATCTAACATATACAATTTAAAGAATCCGAAGACGATGATCTAGCCAGAAAGACGAAATGAAACCTAACGATGAGAACGGCAAGGTGCCTACGTCCGAACGTCCTTTTCGTGTCCTGATTCTCTCGGGATCTGACCGGCGTCAATATAACTGTCCCGGCGTAGACTCGAAATCGCGCACCCTTATGCTGCGTATGGCTGAGCATCTGCCGCAGGAATGGGAAATCGATTACGAAGACTTGGGGAACGTATTCTCCCGAGAGCACATTCAAAGTTGCAATGCCTGCGTTTCAACCTCGATGGCTCTCTGTGTGTGGCCCTGCAACTGTTACGAGAAGAACAGTCGCTGGGAGCCCGACCTAATGTGGAACCTCGACCTGTACTCCCGGCTCGACCTCGCGGACGCGTGGGCGATTATAGGTCCCCTAAACTGGTACGCGCCAACCAGCAATTTGAAACTAATGTTCGACCGGCTGGTGTGCATGAACGGCGGCAACCCGCGCGAGGAGTTGATCGAGCACAAGGACGCGGAACTGGCGAAGAAATTGGAGCACGCGCCCGAGTGGCAGGAGTTGAGCCTCAATCACCTCGAAGGTCGTACCGCAGGCTTCTTCTGCTACGGCGATGGCGGCGGCGACGAACTGGACGAACAGGGACGACCGAAAATTCTTCGGCACAAAGGATACTTCAACCCTGAGAAGGAGCCGTTCGACGATAACCGCGACGCCTACGCGCCACTTGTCTGGCAATGCCGCTACGGTGGTGTTGAAGTCCCGGAGAAGCTCTGGCGATATGTCCAGTTCGGCGACGGCAAGAAGTACAGCGACAATCAGGCCGAGCACATGGCCACTGAGACCAATGTCTTTGAGAAGTTTGACAAGTGGGCGGAGGAATTTGCCGCCTTTGTCGGCGAGAAAGGAAAAGTCGAGCCGGGAAAATATCGCGCTTACGGCTACGAGCCGCCCGGCCACCTCAAGGAAGATTTGAAAGCCAAGTGGCGAGAGATCAAGACCGGGGTCGGCTATCCCCCCGCGGGTTCCTCCCCTGCCCTTCAGGAAGAACTCGATTTGAATAAGGACCTCACGCTCAAACCGAAAAAAAGCGAGGGCGAGAAACTGCGTGAATCATAAGATCCCAAAGGTATACTTCGATGTCCTTGCCGTTGGCTGAAGCCTAAATGATCAGAACGCAAGCTGTTCTCGCAGCGTCTTACGCATCGCCACTGCCATGGAGAAAAGAACCAACCACTCAACGGCCGCTCTTATCTTTGCCTACAACGCCAACAGCGGTCTGTTTAATGCCGTGACAGACCTGGCTCATAAGGCGTTTTCTCCGCAAACGTATCAATGCAATCTCTGCGCACTAACTCATTCGACTTTCGGCATGCGCAGAGACTGGAAAGTGTTCCTGGAGACTCTTGAAACGGAATTGGAGTTTTTGCATGCGGACGAATTGAAGAGTCGTTACCGCGTCTCAGACGTGCCATTGCCAGCCGTTTTCAAAAAGCAAGGCGCAGAGCTGGAACTTTTGATTGGTGCGGATTCGATCAATGAGTGTCGGACGATTGATGAGTTGAAGCAACTTGTTAGAGACAATTTGAGTAACGAGTCTTTGGTTAGGCACGGCAAAATGACTGAAGGTTGTCTGTCGTATTTTAAAATGGAGTACGCTAGCCATACGGTCCCGTAGAGAACACGAAAGCTGTGTTTGTTCTTGCTCCGAGTAATCGGTGAATATTCCGTCACAAGAGAAGATCGCGCGCATGCGGCTGAGGCTGTCAAAGGTGCTTGCTGAGTTGTGATGAAGAATTGCGAAATTGGAAGTTTGCGGTTTGGCCTCGAGCGTAGACTCGCTGATCTAAACACCACAGCATTTCTTGTACTTCCTGCCTGAGCCACAAGGACAGGGTTCGTTGCGGCCGGTGCGTGGTGTTTCATACCGCACGGTGGGATTCTTCAGGTCTTCGCCCGTAACAAAACGCCATTTTCCATTCTCACGTTCGAACAGGCCCTTTTCCTTGTGACTCTGATCCTTTCCCGCTTGCGTATATTGAGCATCGAAAGACACGGAAGCTTTGTTGTCATCGACAAGCTTTGTGTCGATGATTTGCAGCCCGCGCCAAGTAGATGTTTGTGACCATTCACGGATATATTGAATATCGATTTCTCGTCTGGTGCGTGAATGGGTCGACGCGACGATGAAGTCAATTGCACCAGTGGCGAAAGCCGCATACCGAGCGCGCATCAACTCTTCGGCAGTTTGGCTTTCTCGCTCGCCCTTGATTATTTGCTCGCAGCAATCCGCGAAACGAGCGCCGGAACTACATGGGCAGGTTTGATTGTTGTCGGTCATAGAAACTCATCGGCCAAGTATGACGGGCTACTTTGCCCTAATAGATTTGCACTAGAACAAAGAGGGCGTAACTAAGAGATTCGGCTCGACAGGTCTCAGAAGAGGTTCGTCATCGATCTTCATCACATCATAACCCAGATTTTTGCCGCGATGGTCTAAAACGTTAATTGCACGGTCAAATTCCCACGGCAAGGCCTAATGGCCCTTGACTTTGCGCAAGCCGTGAACATAGAGTTCTCTCCCTCGCACTATTTAGTTAACGCGCGCTGCGTTCTCAAGCGCTGCCGCAACTCCCGTATTCCTGCTCGTTTTCAGGAGCATATCGACTTTGGCAGCTGAAGTACTCGGTGTGAATTTCTAGACGATTTACACTTTTTGCGATCTCTGCAAAGCAAAACTCTTCACCCCTGCTTGATGAGGGTCAACCACTTTTCACTTCTTGTCGTTTTGATGTCGCACTCACACTACTTGAAGAAACTTTCCTGGAATTGGACTTGAGAAACAAGGTCTACTGAAAGCGCCACAAAGCGGAATCATCGAAAAGCACTCGAAGCTCTTTTGAGTTGAGATTAGGAAGTAATCTTGGTGAGAGGCAGCGATGGAATACAAGAATTTCGATCTGTCCGTCGAAGACAAGATTGGTGAGAGCTATCAAATCAAGGTTCAGTCCGATGCGATGGGAGAAACTGATGGAGTCCTTACCCTATCGCCGGACTGCCTGAAAACTGCTGCAAAGCTGAAAAACATCGAGAACATTGGTTCCGACTCCGACCTGCCGATGAGCTTGGGCGTCGCCCTTCATCGATGCCTATTCCAGGACAATGTTGAGCACATGCTGAACAGGAGCCTTGGAGATGTGGGCCTTGACGACGAGAAAGGCATGCGCATCAGGCTGATGCTCACTCCCCCGGAGGTAGCCGCCTTGCCCTGGGAGTTTCTTTACGATCAAAGGAGCAAGTGTTTCCTCTCCACTTCGGGCAAGACACCAGTAACGCGTTATATCAAGTTATTCGAGCCGATAAGATCCCTAAAGATCACGCCGCCCGTCAAGGTCCTGGTGCTGATTCCCGAAGGCTCCGGTTTGGACGTAGAAAAAGAGAAACGGATCATCTCGGAAGCGCTCGCAGACTTGGAGACGACCCAGATCTGCATGCTCGAAGGGAAAGTGACCCGGTCACGGATCAGTCGAGCGCTGGTCGAACAGGAGTATCACATTCTTCATTTTATTGGGCACGGGACATTTGAGAAGGATCAGGGCTATCTGGTGATCAATTCTGAAAAAGGGGAGCGCGATCTTGTCTCCGCCGATGTGTTCGCAGCCTTCTTTATAACCTACCCCTCTCTAAAACTGATCGTGCTGAATTCCTGCCAGGGGGCAGAGACATCTTCTACTATTCCATTGGCGGGTTTGGCGCCGCAACTAGTCGTTCGGGGAATACCGGCGGTAGTTGCCATGCAATACCCAATCTCCGACGATGCTGCTCTCACCTTTGCAAGGGAGTTTTATCTCAAGCTTTGTAAGGGCGCGAATCGCGGACAGGTGGATATGGCCATCTCTCACGCGCGCAACCGTATTCACATGGATATCAAGGAGCCCCTGGCATTCGCTACCCCGGTGCTCTTCATGCGCTCATCCACCGGCATCATCTTCGATCTTGACCGTCAGTCAGGCTGCTTTCAGCAGTTCTTACGACTCTTCAACTCATCGGCAGTGAAGAACGTCAATCGACTGAAAGAGGTGAAGAAAACTTACCAAGCTAACATCGAGGCCTGGCAAGAGAAGACAAAAGACGCAGCTCCGGCGGCGCTCAAAGAGGCAACCGCAGCCATCGCTCAGGAGCAGGCAGAGATTACCGCCGTCGATGACAGAATTATTAAGTGGAATAGAACTTTTCTCGCCTCGTTGCTGGCAACCGCTGTGATCTTCCTTCTGGGCTACGTCGGACTCTTCAATTTCCCCTTTCATGTAGACGATTGGCTGGAAACGAAATTTATTCCCTATATGGATCAGTACGTCACCAAGAAGTTTAGCCCCGATGTACGCCTCATTCTGGCCAATGAGGGTGATAACGGCGGCTTAGGCGAGCCGGGGCCGAGTTGGCGCCAATACCATGGCCCGTTGATTGATGCGCTAACCAAAGCCAGGGCCAAAGTAATAGTTTTCGATCTTGAGGTGAGCGATCCTAATCCCGCCTATGACGAGCAATTCGCTGCGGCCATAAAACGTGCGGAGACCCAAGGGACATTTGTGATACTCGCGAAGGCTCTCGACGAAGAAGGTAATACGATATTGGACATCTCTGAGAAACTTAGGGGAGCTGTGAATGATCGCTGGGGAAACATCGACGTGGGCAAGAACCGCGGAGGCCTCGTCCGCGCTTACCAGTTGGCCCAACCTGTAAGAAACGGCTCCTCTGGTGAACAGGCTGAGGAGGTAGCAGTTATTCCTTCTCTGGGCCTGCAAGCCATTGCGAGGTTCTTATCAAGAGGCCCGGTGGTTAAGTCGTTTTTTAACGAAGGACCAGAGGAGGTTCAACTCCGCTCGGATGGCGAGCTTATCAAATCAATCCCCGTTTATGAAAACAGCCAATCGCTCTATGATTTCCCTTACGATCTGGTCACCCGTGCCAGGCTTAACGATGCAACCCGTTCTTACCAGGACGTATTTTTCCGGCGGGGAGAGGACGAGTATCTTCGAGAGTACGCCGGAAAGATTGTCCTCGTTAGCTTCAAAAAGCAGGACGACTCTTTCAACTTATTACAGGGCGAGCAGCGGTATGGGGCAGAGATTCATGCGAACGTTGTCTCCAACATTCTAACCAACGTCTATATTCAGTTGCTGCCGTCGTCCTACGACTTTTTGATCGTCGCGTTTATGGCTGGTTTTGGCGCCCTCGTGCAAGCGCGTTTCAAGCACATCTTTAGTAGCAGCTTCATCGTGCCGCTGCTGGAACCTAAAAAGAAGGTTGATATCCCAGGACTACTCTTCGCGATTGACGTGGTCTACCTGCTGATCGCTTTTCAACTCTACAAGAATGAACGCTTGTTCATCCTTAAGTCCTACCATTTGGCTGCCCCATTCATCGCCTATTGGCTAACTGGAAAGATGCGTAGGAAGGCTACTCTCAGGCCAGCCAAAGGAGTCGCATCATGAGTCAACAACAGGAGAGGATGGCAAGCCGGAAAGTGTTACGCCTCAGTTTACGCTTAATTCTTCTGCTGCTTGTACCGAGTATTCAAGCTGAGTCTTGTCCTGATGCCGCGCAGACGGCAACGCCGGCAGCGGTGGTGAAAAGTATTGTCGTGAAGAATCAGCAGCAGAGCGAAGCTGACAGAAGTCAGGCGGTAGCGACTCGGGTCAGCAATGGTGAAACCGTTTCTGTGAGCGCCGGACTGCTTTTGTATCGGGGGGACATAATTGAAACCTTTGACGAGACCAAAGTGACGCTCTTATTCCTCGACGCTCCGGTCGCCGAGAGGGACAACGAGGTAATTATTGACGCCAATGCGAAGGTTGGTGTCTCTTCGACCAATAGCTGGTGGGGGAAAATTTGGGTGAAAGTCAAAGGGGCTTTCGAATCCAAAGGGACTTATGTTCGGTTGGGCCCTAAAGGAACAGAGTATGAGTTTAACGTCTTAAGAGGCGAGGAGCGTTCAACGGTAGTTGTGCTTGAAGGAGTGGTCCCTTTCGAGGAAGGCAGATTTACGCTGGCCGGATTGGGGCGGACTGACAGTCAGATCGCGGAATTGATTGGATCAGGAACGCTATCCCCGTCTCCGCTTCTTACCGCCTTTTCTCATAAGGTTTCCGGCCAGGTACAAACCGGTCGCGCTGTGGATGTTCGAGCAGGACAGGTCACGACTGTCAGCGGTACTTATTACATTCTGAATGACTGCAAGCAATCGCATTACTTTGAGTTTCGCACGTCGGATCGGACCCCGTGGCTACAACTCCTCGTCAAGAAACAGCCAGAGATTCCGGCGCACACAAGCCTTCCAGTAGAGGCAAGTTTGCAAATAGATGCGAAGCAACTGTTGCCGGGTCAATACAGAGCAAACGTTTACGCCATCTGTTTGGATTGCCAGAGTGAACCAGGCTGCACTCAGTTCCAATTGGACTGGCCACTTAGTATCACTGTCAAAGGCAACCCAGGCCCGAGCCCTCCTGTGACCCTGCCAACTCCGCCGCCGATAGTCACGCCGAGGTCATCGACTCAAGAAGGGCAGATCAGAGAATTGGAAGAGCTGACTCTCACCAGCGGGTTTGATCGTCCGGTGCAGGCGACGGAGACTCGCGTGCTTTCCGTGCTCGATTGGACCAACAAAGTTATCCTGACCGCTCAGCCTACTTACTCCGCCCAAAACCTAATTCCTCATTTCCCAACGATAGAACAAAGGAGTCAGAGTTTTACGGACGCCAGGCAGCGGGCCATACTCAGGAATGAACCCGGCAGCAATGCTGTTCTCGGCAACGTTTATAGCGACTGGGACCAGGGCGCGATGGCTGTTTTTGCATACGAGAAGGAGCTAGCCCCGTCGGGGCGTAGGCTGGGGACCTTTGACGTAGACAAAGCTGAAGCTTATCGCCTAACCGGACGGCTCCAGCGAGCCCAACAATTACTGGGAACCCTCTCGGCTACAGATTCACAATCAGTGCCGGCGCTGAACGCCTCCGGAAATTTGAATCTGGACTATGCCGAGATCGCCAAGGACAAGCGAGACTTTGTTGAAGCCAGGAAGCGTCTCGCTCAAGCGAGGAATCGTTATGAGTCAGCATTGCAATCGGCGCAAGTTACCTCCAGCGCCCAGGTTGGCCCACGCGCAGGGACGACCGTCCAAACGAATCTTGGCGAAACCGCATTGGCTGAAGGCGATATTGCGCAGGCGATAGGGGAACTTCTGAAAGCCAGAACGCATTACACTGAGGCGACGCGCTCCCTCGAATCCGTTCAGCAAGCTAATTCACTGTATCCATTTCCCGTCACGGATCTGGGGCGGGCCTATCAGGGACTGGGAAACGTGGCTCACCTGCAGGGCAACCCGTCTGAAGCGAGCGCAGCTTACGAGAGGGCGGAGCGTCAACACAGGCAAGCTATAAATGCACATTCAGATTTCGCCGAAGCGTATTTCAATCTCGGCGACCTTTTCGATGACCGTGGCGATAAACGGTCTGCTGAAGAAAACTATCGGCTGGCCATAAAAGCTCGGCCCGAGCAGCCTGCCCCTTACTACCCTCTGGCTCTACTCATACAAAAAGAGGAGCCGCAATTGGCAGCCGCCCTGGCCGCGACCTATTTGCAACTCGAACCCGAAGTTTTCAAGCAGGGAGAAAAGGCAAAGAATGCACGACTGATTACGGAAGGCCAGTATGTTGAACCGCCCCAGCGTCCCTTCCAACAGCGCCCTGACGGCCAGCCTCCTAGCGATCCGCCTGTTACCGCCGGTACTGTACCGAACGTTTTGAATATGACATTCGCTCAGGCTCTCAGCGCCATGCAGACTGCCGGGTTTGTTCCCGGGAGAATAGATGACCCGGAGAAGAAATCCACGTACATCGTGATTAAGCAAAGCCCAAATGCCGGCATGCCTGCTGCCCGCGGCTCCGCCATCGATCTGGTTATCGGTGGGGGGATAGAGGTTCCCGACGTAATCGACGACAAGCAACAAACAGCGGTAAGGAAAATTACAAACAAACATCTGAAGGTGGGAGCGATCGATCAGGAAGCGAGTTGTAAATCAGTTGGCGAAGTGCTTAAGCAGAAACCGCCGAAGAAGACGAGGGTTGCTCCGGGTACGGTAGTCGATCTTGTAATCCGCTCGGTCGGAGAAAACCCCCTCACTATCCCTGACTTTCGCCCACGCAATAGCAGGCCACTCAACCGGGAAGAAGCAGAAGCCGCTCTGAGGGTGTTGGGAATAAGGGTGGATCGGATTCAGACTGAACAGACCGATAAGGATCCGGAAGGAACAGTGCTTAGGCAGAAACCAAAACCTGGTAGTCAGTTTGCCGAAAACTGCCCCGTGAAAGTGGAGCTTACGATAGCAGTTCCAATCATTTGGGTAAACGTGGAAAACTACGTCGGCATGACGATAGATCAGGCTCGTCAGCGCATATCCGCCGTAAACCTCAGTCCTGACGTTACATACCAGGAGAATTCTGCTTACAACCCATACACGGTGGCGCACCAGGAACCTCCTTTTGGGAGCCGAGTGCGCGAAGGGTCACGTATTCTTCTCGTTGTCGCAATCCCGCCCCAAGTCCCGACCGTAAGGGTCCAAAATGTCTTCGGCATGAAGCCTGAGGTTGCAAAAAGGGTTCTTGAAGCTCAGGGTCTCGTTGTGGACGACCGTGATATTAGTTATGACGACATGCCCGCGTCGGGTAAAACGCCTGATGGTAGAGAGATCATCGGCGGAACCGTCATGAGGCAGCAACCGGCGGCAAACCAAAGAGTTCCAAGCGGAACCAGAGTTAAGCTGGTAATCGCGCACTCTCCTATCGGGGATGATTGAGCGTCTGAAGCGCGAACATCAACTCGAGGCATTATGATCTAATCGCCTAAGGTTTGGTTCCTTGCCGGAGCTATTCCACTGAAATCCTCTTCACCTCGTTCATCTGGCTCAATCTATCAAGCAGATGATCGATCTTGTCGAGCGGAGTATTAGCGGGCACTTCCAACTTCTGACCGCCCTGCGTTTCCAGTATTACTTTATTGGCGGATAGCTGCTGTCGCATTTGCAACAACCCTGTAATCAGGGCTCCTATACCAGTACCGGCCGCCCCAACAATCGCCACTAAGATAGTTGGATCGACGCTGCGATACTTGACCTTCGCCGTTCTGAGTTCCAGGTGCAGATCTAATGCCGCGTAGTCAGGATTCGCTTCTAAAGCTTCCTTCACTTCTTGCAAGCTGTTGGTTCCTGAAGGGAGAGCAATCTGTATTTCCATATACTTGCCTCACGATTTCGCCCAGATATAAAAACACGCTCAGCCTATGGCAATAAATTTATAAGAGCAACCAAATCTGGTGGGAGAATGGGCGGCAAATAGGTCTTTGGTTCTGAAATGCTGCCTCGGTGGCACACGCTTTCTCCCGCTAACAGTGCTCCTCTTGACATAGCCTGTTAATGGTTATAAAAGACGCTTGTTCACCGTGTTCGTCCGAGGTAATCAGACAGTTCCTGCGTCCTCGAGCATCATGGGCAGCCAGATGTCGGTCTCACCAGTCGGCTCTTGAAATCGGGAGGCATCACCCCTATCACCCGGTACGCCCGCTCCTCAAGCTCGATGAGCGCGCCGACGGAGTCAGCTCGCGCGCCAAACAAACTCTGCCAAAGGCCATGACTTAGGACGACCACACGAACCTGGCCCGGCGTCTGCTCCGCATCAAGAAAAGTTCGGCCTGGTCGTGCCGGCGCCCCCAGGAGATGGAAAAAGTTGGCGGTGACGAAGTTGGCAGTCAACTCTTCGGCGGGTTCGCTGCCGGTAAGCGTTACTGGAGCGGCACGTTCCCACGCGGCTATCTCCTCGAACGCGCTACTGCGGGCGCGCCAGTCGCTCAGGGTGGGGAGCGATGTCATTTCGAAGGCGGCACCGTGTCCGGGATCGTTTCCCAGAGTCTGACTAAGCGTTCTGGCTCGTGGTATGAAAGTGGGCGCAGCAAGACGCCGTTGACGACGTTGAAGACAAAGCATTGGCGCTTATGCCAAGTGCCATCGTGAGCACAGCGGCAAGAGTAAATCCCGGCTTGGCTCGCAACATGCGCGCCCCGTACCGAATGTCTTGAAGAAATGTTCCGATCATCCAACCTCAGTGAGAATTAACCGTATCTACTATTTGCTCGACGCGCATCAGACGAACTTTTTTCCGCAGCCGCCCTGCAAGCCTGACTTTTGCATGCGGTGCTCCTCATGTCTGGCTTACCTCTCAGAAGCGCTTGTCTGGCGATAGAAGATTTGAGCCGTATCGAGGTTTAGACAAGGTAATCTCTCAGCCTGCGAACAGCCAACCGTTCTAAGTAAACGCCAAGTCAAGAAACCTATGGGATGGAATGGTCCAGATCGGCCTGCATTCGTTGTTAGACATCCATTAGACCATCTTTCCCATAGCATCCCAGGAGCAAGTGTGATGAAGCGGTTAACGGAATTGGTGGAAGGGCCTTTTAGGAGGACGGGCAGGCGGGCCATTCGAGAGCAGAACACTCCGCGGGAAAAAATGCGATTCAGCAATCCTATGCGATTGGTATGGTCCAATGGAGCTGCTTTCCCTTTTCGACCACTTTGCCAGATCCTCGCCCTGCGGTTCTCGAAGCGGGCGGGACGCCCGCGGTCCGGGGAAGAGCTTGAGTGATCAGTTTCAGCGTGTTTCGTGCGGTTTCGTGTTGCTTCGTGGAGCGTGTTTATTTTCAGTCTGCTAAGAATTCACAGCCTGAGCAATACAGGCCGCGTTTCCAACCCCGTCGCGCGCGCGATTGCTAGAGCATACAGGGAAACCTGATGCCGGTATTCCTCAAGCCTGCCTTTAACCTCAAAGTCAGTCTTGTAATCTATCACCGTCCATGGACTGTCTGGCCTTTGCTCCTGAAACGCAATGTCTATCACACCCTCAACCATCACTCCGTCCTCGAGCTTCAGGCCGACGGGAACTTCTCGCCGACACCGCCCCAGTTTCGCCGCCGCAGCCGCTCGCTGCATTAGAGGATGACGGAGGGCACGATGCACGGTCTCCACCGCGGCGGCAACTTCATCCTGCGTAGCACCTAAGATTCGCCCCTGAGCCCGCGCGACTTCTGCTATTGCGTCATAGTCCGAATTGAGTGGCACGACGGAGAGAACGGCGTGAACCAGGATACCAAAGCGTTTTCCGTGCGGTCTGGAGAATGCAATCTCTATAGATTCAACTGCGACTTCACCTACGATCGCGGGTTTGGACACGTCGACCTGCTCGCCGTGCTCGGTCGTTTCAACGCCCCGCGGCCTTGCGACGTGCGCGGTCGCAGTTACTACTGTCCACTCCGGTTTGCCCGCTACCTGGCGAATACTCGCGCGCTGTCTCTGCCATTCTTCATGAACTCGAATTCCCTCCTCTGATCGAACCTTGTTGTCATCTTCTTTGAGAAACTCCGTCAATCTCGAGCGAGTATTGCCCTGAC
The DNA here is from genome assembly GCA_013811945.1 of Pyrinomonadaceae bacterium. GTDB lineage: Bacteria > Acidobacteriota > Blastocatellia > Pyrinomonadales > Pyrinomonadaceae > PSRF01. The sequence continues at coordinate 18,144 of JACCUI010000078.1, forward strand.
TAATGGGCTTGAGTACCGAAGGATCCCACCAGACCACGCGATGCTCGCCCGCTTTGGGCCGATGCAAGCCTGGACTCACCGAACCCCGTGGCCGCACTGCTTTGTGCGGACGTCCAACTACATTGTCGACCCCAAACCGAGGACAGCCGTTGGGCTGTGTTGATTGCGGTTTGAAGCTGACATCCTCTGGTGGATACAGTACCGGGTTCAGCGTCGCCAACCATCCTTCGTATGCACCGTCTCCTACTGCACACACCACCAGGAGGTCCCGCGCTCGAGTGGCAGCCACATAAAGAACTCTGGCCGCCTCTTCCTTTTCAATCCGCATCTCTTCCTCTGCATGCTCCTGGACTTCGATCGGAGTGCAACCTGCAACCCTGATCGCACTCAATCCGGATGCGTGATCGACCCATTTGGAAGGCTCGCGCGAATCTTTTGCCGTGATGTCGACCAACACTACAACAGGAAACTCCAGCCCCTTCGCTTTATGCACCGTCATAATGCGCACGCCGTCGACTCCTTCTTCCATGATCGGTGCATCGCCGATATCCCCGCTCTCAGCTTCCTCATCAAGCCAGTCGACAAACGCCCGGAAAGAGATCAACCCGTTGCGCTCCGCTCGGCGAGCCATGTCCGTCAGACGCATGATGTTCGCAAGTGCTTGCTCACCAGTGGGCCAGTTGGCAAATCCGGCGTGAGCGCGTGTCTGGGCCAGGAGTGTTCCCACCGTGTCGGCAATAGGACGGCGATTCCTCCAGCGATGAAGTTCCCTCAAGATCCCAAGCGCTTCAGCAACTTCGTCAGAACCGTGAGCGCTAGCGCCCGGGTCGCCCAGAGATCCAGACAAGTTTGCCGTCTGCTCCTGTTTCCTGTCTCCTGCCCCAGCGTCCTGCTCAGGTGGCTTCTTAAAAGGGTGCAAGGTCGAGCATTGACTGCGATAGGCCAGCAATTGCGAATCGGTGAAGGCGAAGAGTGGTCCTTTAAGCGTAGCGAAGACCGCGAGTTCGTCATTGGGCCACTCCACCGCAGTCAGTGCGTTGCGGATCGCTTCCACCTCTTCGCGCGAGTGGAAGGAACTGCCGCCAACCAATAGGTGTGGTATCCGATGAGCTTCAAGAGCTTGCACATATGGCCTGGCTACATCAGTGGAGTAGTGACGCAAACGCCGGAACAAAAGACAAATGTGTCGAGGCTGAAGTGGCACTCGCCCTAGCCGCTCCCGTTCGGTAACCGTCCAACCACTCTCGTTCACCATCCAATCTAAAAATGCCGCTACATCTTTGGGTAACGACTCATCAATCTTCCAATCAACAACTCTTCCAAAGTCGCCGTATGGTTGGGAGACTGGGAGGGCTACAATCGCGGGTTGAGTATCAACAGCGGTTTTGAACGGCGCGAGGGGGACATAATGGGCCTGGGTTGAAGACTCATCAGACATAACTGGCGCGAAAGCAGCATTCACGGCCTCTTGAATCTCCGGCCCGGAACGAAAACTAACATTCAACTCAACTAACGCGCCTCCGGAGGCCACTATTTGCCGCTTAACTTCCTGGTAAAGAGCGACGTCCGCTCGTCGGAAACGGTAGATCGACTGTTTGGGATCACCCACAATGAAGAGCTTTCCCGGGACTGGTCGTACCTGGCGCCAATCCTCGTGATCGGGATCATCTGCGGCAAGCAACATTAGGATGTCGGCTTGCAGAGGGTCAGTATCCTGAAATTCGTCAACGAAGACATGAGTGAAGTGGTGCTGCAATGCAGTGCGGATGTCGCGATTGTCCCGGATTAGGTTGCGAGCACGGAGGAGGAGATCGAGAAAATCGAGAAAGCCCGCGCGCTCCTTTAATTGTTCAAATTCTTCAACGATCGGCCAGAGCTCTTCACGTAGTCGAGGCGCAAGATCGGCCCCTGCATTGTTGACGAACCCCTGGACGCGCGTCTTGAGATCGTCACGACGGTTTCTGATCTCGTCTGCGGGAAAACTGTCTCTTGCGTAGTAGGCTTTCCAATCTTTGGCCCGTCCCCAGCCCCCAAGCAACCCAAACAATCGTGCTTCAATGCCATCATAATCGCGAGGGTTACCCAAAGACTCGAGACGGGTAATTTCCGCAACGAAGCGTTTCAGATAACCAAGTGACTTTGTTAACCACTGTTCCGGATGACCGACCTCAGACCACTCACCTAGTTCCTCCAACTCGAGGACAAGCGCATCAATGTCAGCCTCGCGAGCGAAACCGTCGAACCGTTTCCATGGCGTCGTAAAGTCGCGTTCCTTTACAAGTGCCCACGCGGCCGTCCGTAAGATAGGCTTTGGCCCACTCTCACGCGGTCGTTGTGCCAGAGTTCCACTCCGCCTGCCACCGAATTCTCTACGTGGAAGCCTTCTGAGAATTCGCCTCACTCCCTCACCCGGTGCGGCCAACTGTTTTTCGAACCATCGCTCGAAGGCCAAATCAAAAAGCGGATACGCCAGGTCGTCAGGAGCAACCTCGAAGAGGGGATCGATGCCTGCTTCGACTGGATGCTCCCGCAACAGATCGGCGCAGAACGAATGGATGGTGCCAATGCGAGCCTCCTCAAGCTCGCGTACCGCCCCGGTAAGTAATTCCATTGTCCGCGGTGATGCGCCGTGCTTCTGCCGGGCTG
>JACCUI010000113.1 GCA_013811945.1 Pyrinomonadaceae bacterium
CGGCGGCGTTCACAGTGTCGCTCACGAACGTCACTGATCCGGCCAGTTCAATTAACCACCTTGTTCGCTACCGGATCGGCAAGAACACGTCGGGCGGCGATTCTCTTCAGATCGACATTCGGCTAAAGCAGGGCGCGACATTAATTGCCAGTTGGGCACGTACCGTCCCTGACGCACCGACAACCTACACGGAGACGCTCACCGCCGCACAGGCCGATTCAATTACGGATTACACCGCGCTCAACCTTGAGTTCGAGGAGAAAAAGGTCTGAGTGCCTGCCGCGATTATCCCGGTATCAAACAACGTCACCACCAGCAGCTACACGCTCGGGGACGCACCCAACTATCTCGCTTGGCCGGGCGGCGGCACTCGCGGCACGAAGGTGCCTTCTACGGACGTGGACGGGATCACACTGGGGCAGCGCGCCCCCACCTATCCCTTCCCAACTGGCGGTACCACAGCCCGCAGGCTCCGTGTGTACTGGACGGAAGTTGAGGTACCATGAATGAGTGCAACCGAAAGCGAGACAGGCGATGTTAGAAATGGGTAAGAAATTCTCCTCTTAGCTTCAGCCACAGACAAATTGCAGGTGGTCACTTCGGCGGCCGTCACCGTTGATGCGTTCGCTTCCTATGCGGACTACAACGGGTCGGTCGTAACACCGGGTCGGAAGTCAACGGCTATCACGACTGCTGCTACGACGGACGTGGTGTTGGCTCCGGCCGCGTCCACTTACCGGAACGTTAAGGGTTTGCATGTCAATAACAAGCATGTCTCGACGCCGGTCGATGTGACGGTGCAGCACACGGACGGGACGACCGTCATCGCTTTGTTTAAGACGACGCTCCAGCCGGGGGACGTGATGGAGTACGACGACGGGCAGGGGTTCTCGGTGGTGAGTCCGTACGGTGGCTCGCAGGTGAAGCGCAAGACCGCTGACCAGGTGCATGCGCTTACCACCCTGAGCGACATCACCGACCTGACGTTCGCGGTCGAGGCGAACGCCCGCTACGGGCTGTCAGCCAACTTTATTTGGCAGTCTGCGACGGCCACGGTCGGTATCGGTTTCAGCGTTAACGGCCCTGCCTCCCCGACCGCGGTAGCGCTCATCTGTGAGATCATCGGAGTGCGCACGGCTGCTACCGCTGGTGCGGTTACCAGCTATCCGATCACAGCTTATGCGGGCGGTATCACGTCGATAGCGGTGGACGCGGTCAATACCGACTACATGGCGAAAATAGACGGGATCTTTGAGAACGGCGCTACCGCCGGGACACTCGCACTCCAGGTGAAAGCGGAGACTGCCACGAACGTGACTGTCAGGGCTGGCTCAACGGCGGTGCTAACGAGGCTGAGTTAAATGCTGGGGGTGTGGGATCCTGAGGGTCTCGACCCCGGTGGCCAGTTCGACGCTGAGCTAGATCCGCTCGCGTGGTTCGACCCCGATCTCCGCCAGGTCGTCCGTAGGCTTCGCGTCCACTGGGCGGAGCTTGAAGTACCCGAAGCGGTCGTCGCGACTCGTAGGCTTCGCGTCTACTGGTCAGAGCTTGAAGTACCCGAAGCCGCTAGCGGCATTTTCACCGATGCCGGAACAGCCGTACTCACGCTAACTGCGTCGAGCAGCGATGTTAAGGATAGTGTCGATGCTAGCACGGCCAGTCTTGTTCTTACCCCTTCTAGTAGCGACATCGCTGCTTATGTGGATAGTAATACTGCTAGTGTTGTATTCACTCCTTCCGCTCTAGAAGAACGCCAAATCTACGATGCGGCGACAGCGCTAGTGGCGTTGACCCCATCCGGCATAGACGTTCTCGCAGCTGTCGAAGCCACTACAGCCCGAGTAACGTTTACTCCATCAGCCAGCGATGTGCGCGAAACAGTTGATGCTGCTACTGCTCAAGTCAAGTTCACTCCTAGTGCAGCTGAGAACGCACAATTTGTTGATAGCGCCACTGCGCGAGTAACATTCACGCCTTCAGGTGTGGACACAGCAACAAAAGAATATACCGATGCAGCTACGGCATTGGTGGCGCTTACACCATCTGCCACCGAAATCTTCGCAGGTGT
>JACCUI010000137.1 GCA_013811945.1 Pyrinomonadaceae bacterium
GAACAAGGTAGCCCGAGACTCAATGCACTTTGCAGTGGGGTCGGAAGCAGATATATCAATTATAGGAATGCCTAGCCCACTCTCCCAAGAAAAACTTCTGATTGTCAGCGGTCACGCAAAGTGTACCACCGGATGGTCGAAATAGGGGCTTCAAAGTGTACCACCCTGGGGCGTGAGCCAAAGGGTGCAAAGAGACCGGCGGAGCCGGAGTATTTGCGCCATTTATGGCCAACATACTCCAAGTGCAAGAACAAGACGCAATATGCAAATTAGCCGCGCTGGGCTGGTCGATTCGAAGGATCGCCCGCGAGCTCAAACTCCATCGCAAGACAGTTCGGGCTTACTTTCCGAACGAAAAGAGCGATTCAAAATGTACCACCATTTCGACCGCCGGGAATGGGCCAAAGTGTACCATTTCGACCGCCGGGAAAATGGGGCGAAAATCGGTCTGCGATCCATACGCCGAGGTGATCCGGAGCAAAGCTCTCGAAGGGTTGAGTGCGCAACGCATTTTTCAGGACATCCAACTGGAAGCGCAGTTCACCGGTTCCTATGAATCGGTCAAACGCTTCGTGCGCGAGATTCGTCTGGCGGCTCCAGAGCAGGTTTATCGGATTGAAGTCGCCCCTGGCGAGGAAGGGCAGGTGGATTTTGGCACAGGCGCTCCAATCATCTCCGAAGGGCGCAAAAGTCGGACCTGGGTCTTTCGCATTGTCCTGAGTTATTCACGAAAGGCATACAGTGAATCGGTCTTGCGACAGGATACCGAGACGTTCATCCGTTGCCTGGAAAATGCGTTTCGGCAGTGGGGCGGCGTGCCGCTCACGCTCAACCTCGATAATCTCAAGGCGGCTGTGCTCAAGGCGGACTGGGCCGATCCGGAACTGAACCCGAAACTGACCGAGTTTGCGCGGCATTATGGCGTAGTGATTTTGCCCTGCAAACCACGCACGCCGCAGCACAAGGGCAAGGTGGAAAGCAGCGTCGGATATGTGAAAGGCAACGCGCTGGCATCTCGCAGTTTCACCTCTTTGGCGGCGCAAAATGCACATCTGACGCAGTGGGAAAGCACGGTGGCCGATCAGCGCATTCACGGCACAACCCGACGCCAGGTGGCGCAACTCTTCGAGGAAGAAAAACCCTTGCTAAAACCGCTGCCAGCGTCGTTGTTCCCGCTCTTTTCCGAGGGAGAGCGCATGGTGCATCGCGACAGTTATGTGGAAGTGGCCAAAAGCTATTACGGTGTGCCGCCGGAGTATATCGGCCAGCAGGTGTGGGCAAGGTGGGATCAACGGGAGGTGCGCATTTTCAATCAGCGGTGGGAACAGATCCAACTCCATCGCCGCCTGGAGCCAGGCCGCTTTTCCAAAGTTCTGGGCATTGGCGGAGGTGAGGGCAAATTGCAGAACAACCTCGATTACTGGCAGCATCGTGCCAGCGAGTTGGGCCCATCCTGCCAGCTATGGGCACAAGGACTGGTGCAGCGCCGTGGCTTCGAGGCCATTCGCTCTTTGATGGGTCTGGTGAGCCTCACCGACAAACATTCTTTCCGTGTGGTCAATCACGCCTGCGCCCGCGCAACAGCCAGCGATCTGTGGCGGTTAAAAGATGTGCGCGCCTTGCTTCAAAGCACCGGGGAACAAACTCAGATCACCTTTACCGAACATCACCCGCTCATCCGCAACCTCAACGAATACGGTCTCTTTATCAAAACACAAAATCTATGAACAACACCCTTGCTCAATCCGCTCGGAAGCTCCGTTTGTCGGGCTTGTTATCCACCCTGGAACTGCGTTTGCAGGAAGCCACCAGCCATCAACTGCCCCATGCGCAGTTCCTCGAACTGGTCCTCCAGGACGAACTCAACGCGCGCGCCCAGCGGTTGATCGACCGCCGCAAAAAAACGGCGTCATTCCGTGAAATCAAAACACTCGAGGACTTCGATTGGAGCTTCAATCCCTCCATCAAACGTTCGCAGGTCTACGACCTGGCTGCCTGCAACTTCATTCGCCAAAAACGCGACATCCTTCTGGTCGGCCCACCGGGATTGGGCAAAAGCCACATCGCCCAGGCCATCGGCTATCATGCCATCAAGGCCGGCTTCCATGCGCTTTACCGATCCATCTTTGACCTGGTCCGCGAACTTCAGGCGGAACGTTCACCAGCCGAACTGGACCGCACGTTCGACAAATATCTCAAAGCCGATCTGCTCATCATTGATGACATGGGCCTCAAAACATTGCCGTCCAAAGCAGGCGAAGCACTCCTGGAACTGATCATGCGCCGCTATGAGAACCGCTCCACGCTCATGACGTCCAATCGGCCCATCGAAGAATGGGGCAAGTTGCTTAATGACGTGCCCGCTGCCACCGCCATTCTCGACCGCTTTCTCCATCGCGCCGAAATCATCCAAATGACAGGCCGCAGCTACCGCCTCCACGACCGCATGCGCACGGAAGAAAAGTCAGCGGCCTGACGGCCGGGATTGAGGATGAGTTTTGCGCTTTGAACCATGGCTTGCGTATCCCAAAGACAAAGAAAACCCGACCGGCTTTCGCCAGTCGGGCAGGATGCTTCGCAATCCATGGACGGCATGGGCGCTCCGGTTGCACTCCTGCAGAGCCGTATCCTCCCAACCGCACTCAAAGCCAAACAAATAAAATCTTGAAAAACAAACTCTGAAAACCTAAACCAATACCGCCTCGGGGGTGGTACACTTTGAAGTGACCAGGGGTGGTACATTTTCAGTGACCGGTGACAGTTATAAGCGGCTTCGCGAAAGCGAGCCGCTGGCAGATGCTGAAAGTGTTTTGCGTCCTGTTTTCAATGACGATCACAGGTCTCGGAGCCGAGGGGCAACCAGTTGCTCGAGGTAACGAAGTGAATGGGTTGCGGATTATATATACAGACGTCTGCATATACGGCGGGACTTCCGGTGGAGTCGTAGCAGCCGTGCAAACTGCACGATTGGGAAAATCTGCTGTTATTGTTGAATCGGGACGGCATCTGGGTGGAATGACTGCAAGTGGGTTGAGCTGGACAGATGTGGGTTCCAGCGAGCGGGTCTGGATTATTGGGGGACTCACCAAAGAATTCTATGCGCGAGTCGGGAGGCACTACGGTCAGAACCCCGAAAGCGTCTTTGAAAGTCAGACCAGCAACGATTCGACTCGTCGTGGTTACGATTTTGCGAAGCCACCGTCACTCTCTTTCGAACCGAAAGTCGCCGAATCCGTTTTTTCTCAATGGGTTTCGGAGGCAAACGTGCCAGTGCATTTTAATGGACGCCTGAAATCTGTTCGAAAAGACAAGGGACGCATTCGAGAGATTGTGACAGAGCGTGGACTTCGCGTCCGCGCAAAGGTTTTCATCGATGCGACATACGAAGGGGACCTG
>JACCUI010000164.1 GCA_013811945.1 Pyrinomonadaceae bacterium
GTCAGGCGAGAAGGTCATTCTGTCATAAACAACTTCGGCGGGCGGGATGATCGGCACATTGCTGCCCGTGGCGATATGTCTGACCCAGAGGCTTTGCTGCCCGGCGTCTTCCATCACGTGCACGACGTACTTGCCGTCGGGCGAGATGGCCACGCTCCCGGCTTTGCCCGTGTCGGTGAGCTTGGTGACCTTCATAGTTTGGAGAGGCCCCGGCTGGGATTGCCTCTGAACAATGAACTTGTATAGTCCGAAGGCCACGCCTGCGAAGACGGCGACGAGCACTACCAGCGCCACGAACACCCCGCGCTGGTTGCGTTTGATTTCGGAGAGGATGATTGAGGCGCTTGATGTCGGCCGCGGCGTACCATCCTGCATCACGCCGGACGATGAAGTGCTCTCCAGCCCTGTCTGGGCGTTGCCGCTTAGCGCCGTTCTACCTGCCGATGATGATTGAACCGAGTAGTCGGCGCCCTTCAACTCCTGCTGCAGTTCTTCCAGCTCGATCGCCACTTCCTTGATCGACTGATAACGTTTGTCCGGCTCCTTGGCCAGACACCTGCGAACGATCCTTTGCAGTTCGTCAGGCATGGTTGCGTTGAAGTCTCTGATCTGCGGCGTCGGGGCGTGAACAATCTTGTGCAGCGAATCGAGAACATCTTTGCCCTCGAAAGCCTTCTGACCCGTAGCCGCCTCGAAGAGAATGCAGCCGAAAGAGAAGATGTCTGAGCGATGATCGATCTCGTTAACTCTCCCCTGCGCCTGCTCTGGCGACATGTACCCAACCGTGCCCATCACCATGCCGGGTTCTGTTTTTGGTGACACGGGGACGGGGGGACGCGGGGACGCGGCGATCAAAGTATTATCTTCTTCACCGAGTCTCCGTGGCTCCGTGTCTCCGCGTCGCTTCTCCGTCAATTTCGCCAAACCAAAATCGAGAATCTTCGCGTAACCGTCGCGCGTGATCATGATGTTGTCTGGCTTCAGGTCTCTATGCACGATGCCGGCCGCGTGCGCTTTGTTCAGACCTTCAGCGATTTGATTGAGGTATTTAAGGAGCTTTGGCAATGGAGCCTTATCGCGATAAATTTTTTCTCGCAGAGTATCTCCATCGATAAACTCCATCGCGATAAAGTGAACCACGTTCTCGGTGGTCGAGCCGTGTGCTAAGCCCTCCTTAACCGTCCCACCCCAGCCGGGCTGCCCGGCCGGGGACCCCGGAGTCGGGCTACTGCCCAGGCTACTGCCCAGGCTACTGCCCGGGCTACTGCCGATCTCGTAAATGTGTGCGATGTGCGGGTGGTTCAAAGCGGCCGCCGCTTCGGCTTCCTGCACAAACCGGCGCATCCGGTCCTGATTGGAAGCGAGTTCCGCAGGCAGAATCTTCAGCGCGACCTTGCGATGCAAGCGCGTGTCTTCCGCAAGATAGACCTCGCCCATTCCGCCCGCGCCAAGCCTTTTGATGATGCGATAGTGTGAGATTTGTTCTACGTTCATTGGGTGGATTCACACCGATGATGCTGCACCATTAACATTGCGTCCAACCGTCAGTTATAATCCATCCCGGTCAAGGAGAGTCTCGTGTGGCTGACAAGTATATAGAAAAACAGAATAAGGTCTGGCTAATCAAAGGCACCCGTGTGGCGCTGGACTCGATCATTTATCAGTTTCAGCAGGGACGCTCGCCGGAAGCCATTCAGGACGCGTTCCCAGTGCTGTCGCTCAGCCAGGTGTACGGCGCCATTGCTTTTTACCTGGATCACCAGGCTGAACTTGACCAGTATCTCGCGCACAACGAAGCTACCGAAGCAGACTTCACCCGGGAGATCGCCCGTCTGTTTCCCAAGGGTGCGGCGCTCAAGGCGCGAATCAAACAGAGTCTATTGCAGCCAGTCAAATGAAAATTCGTTTGCAGGCTGACAACGATCTGCACGAAGACATTTTGCGGTCAACCAAACGTCTCCGACCCGCCATTGATTTTCAGCGCGCTCCGGAACTCGGTCTCCACACCGGCATTGCTGACCCGGAAGTCTTGCGGCTATGTGCTGAACAAAACCGCATGCTCGTCACGCATGACCGCCACACCATGCCTGCTCACTTCATCGAGTTCATCAAACATCACGACTCGCCCGGCATCTTCATTGTTTCCAGAAAGCTCTCAATCGGCAAAGCGGCGGAATGGCTGGCGCTCTTCTGGGAGGCCAGCGAAGCCGAAGAATATCAGAATCAGATCATTGATCTTCCTTGAGCACTTGTAGGCTTCTGCCCCTAGCCGGAAGTGGAGAGGCCCAGATACACCTCACCCATTCCGCCCGCACCGATCTTCGAGAGAATGTCCTAATGAGAACTCGTCGTATCAGGATTCATTTCTTCACGAGCCAATTGACGACGATCGTCATCGGGGCCGAAACGGTTTCCTCAACGGCCTGATTAATCAGAAAACGGCCGTCGCGGCTAACAGCATAGCGATTCGAGGCGGTGTAACTATCTACGTGCGAGTCGAAGAGTGGCACGGGAACGCTGGCTTCAAGCGTAGTACCCATTTTCACCTCCACGGCCATCAGTTTTCTATCAGGCGCAATGTAGAACAACTGCTTGCCGTCATAACTCCAGCGCGGCTGCCCACCACCGCCGTTTGAGATTAGCCATTTGCCACCTGAGGATGGGAAGCTCTGCACGTACACTTCAGTCTTCCCTGATTCGTCCGAGACGTAAGCAATCCAATGACCGTCGGGAGAGAACCGGGCCCCCCTTTCGTCGAATCCGGTCTGTAGGAATGGAAACGGCTTTCCATCTCCAAACAGTGGTAGGATCCAAATGTCGCTCTTGGTCTTCGGGTCCAGGTTCTCAAACAGAATAGACTGGCCATCGTGTGACCAATCCGTAGGGTATTTGGCCACATCTGATTGCAGCAGCAGCTCGTCGTTGCCCGCGCCGCTGGCGACTTTGCGATAGATATCGCTGTGCCCAGCCCGGTCTGAACTGAAAACGATCTGCGCGCCATCCGGAGACCAAAAAGGTGTGTCATCTGCAGTCGGATCGAACGTGAAACGAGACGGAGTACTGCGAACCAAGTCTAGTAGCCAGATGTCTGACGGGCCTCCTCCCACATCGTAGCGCTGCATCGCCACGCGCTTCTCGTCAGGCGACAGTGCCATATCTCGGTACTCGCCGGGCGGCTCGACAACGCTCAGGCTCTTGCCGTTGTGGTCAAACCAGACGAAATGTCTGTTTGAAGAGACGACCCCCCCGTACGCCAGCACCCCAGTCTGGGAAAGCAAAACTGCCACGCTTTGGTTGATTCTGCTGCTGTCAACATCCTCGGCAACTGGAAACGGCTCGCCGGAAAGCTGCAAGCTCTTTGCATCAAACTGCTGGGCCATCAACGTCTTCTCGCGCACGAAGAGAAGGTGACCCGGGTCGGCATACTTCGCGGCTCGGTCTGTGCCGAGAATTAGCTTGCGATCCTTCGAGTCAAGCGAGCCGGCATAGATGCCGCTTTTCTCG
>JACCUI010000179.1 GCA_013811945.1 Pyrinomonadaceae bacterium
CCCGCCAGACGCGCTTGCGTCAGCAGCACCGGCGCCTCCGCGTCTTCCAGCATGAAGGAGATTCGCTCTTGAGGATACGCCGGGTCCAGCGGCACATATGCCCCGCCCGCTTTCAGAACCCCGAGCAACCCGACCAACATCTCAAGCGAGCGCTCCAACATCATGCCGACCCGCACCTCAGGACCCACGCCCAACTTTTGTAGATGGTGCGCCAATAGATTCGCCCGCCGATTCAGTTCCCGGTAACTCAGTTGCTCGCCTTCAAAGACTACGGCAACGGCGTCGGGCGTGCGCTCCACCTGTGCTTCAAACAAATCATGAATGCATCGCCCTTTGGGATAATCTGCCTGAGTGTCATTCCACTCCACCAATAGCTGCTGGCGTTCTGCTTCGGTCAGCATTGGCAATGCCGAAAGATGCTGATCGGGATTGGCGACGATACTTTCGAGCAGCGTGTGGAAATGCCTTACCATCCGAGCCACCGTGGCCGCATCGAACAGGTCAGTGATGTACCCGAATGCCCCCCGCAACCCTTCCTCTCAATCGTACATGGCTAGGGCCACATCGAACTGTGACGTCCCACTATCTGCCGGTAGTGGGCGCAGCGTCAGACCTGGTAGCTCCAAACTCTGCCCCGGCGCATTCAGCAGCGTGAACATCACCTGGAAGAGTGGATTGCGACTGAGGCTCCGTTCCGGCTGCAACTCTTCGACCAGCTTTTCAAACGGCACGTCCTGATGCTCATACGCCCCAAACGTCAACTCTTTGACTCGCCCCAGCAACTCTCTGAATGTCGGATCACCTGACAGATCAGTGCGCAGCACCAGCGTGTTGATGAAGAACCCGATCAGGTTCTCGGTCTCGGCGCGGTTACGTCCGGCGATGGGCGAGCCAATTACAATATCCTCCTGACTCGTATAGCGCATCAGCAATGTCTGGAAAGCCGCCAACAAAGTCATGAACAGCGTCGCACCTTCACGCTGGCTTAGCTCTTTGAGCTTCTCTGTCAACTCTCGCGACAGCCTCATCGACTGATGCGCTCCGCGGTAACTCTGCACAGCGGGACGCGGACGATCAGTCGGCAAATCTATGACCGCTGGCGCGCCCGTGAGTTGCCCCTTCCAGTACGAGAGTTGTCGCTCGAGCACCTCACCTGCGAGCCACTCTCTTTGCCATACCGCGAAGTCAGCGTATTGAATGGGAAGTTCTGGGAGCGGGGACGGCTTATCCTGAGAGAATGCCTCATACAGCGCCCTCAGCTCGCGCACGAACACTCCCGTAGACCACCCATCACTGATGATATGGTGCATGTTCAGCAACAGCACGTGCTCCTCTGCCTGCAGCCGCAGCAACCCGGCTCGTATCAGCGGGCCGTGCTCTAAGTCGAAGGGTTGTCGCGCTTCCTCAGTAGAGAGCCGCCGCGACTCGGCCTCACGCTCATCTTCCGGCAGTCCGCTCAGATCAGTCACCGGCAGCGCCATTTTCAGATTTGGCGCGACGACCTGCACGGGGCTGCCATCCACCATCATAAAGGTGGTGCGTAAGGATTCATGGCGAGCGACGATTGTTTCAAGCGATTTTTGCAGCGCCTGAGGATTGAGCGCGCCACTCATCCGGATTGCTTGTGGGACATTATAGAGGGGGCTGCCCGGCTCCAATTGATCGAGAAACCAGAGCCGTTGCTGGGCAAAGGAGAGCGGGAATGTATTGGACTTACCGGCCCTTTCCTGTAGTAGCTGCGCCAAAAGAGCGCGCTTCTCTTCTAATGAGAGGTCAATGTTATCCGTGGCAGTACTCATCCATTAAGCTCCTTGCCCGATAACACATTACTGAGTAGTGAGTTCACTTCCTCATCTGAGAGTTGATCGAGTCTCGCTAATAGCTGTTCCGCATTTCCGCGATTAGTTCTTTTGATTGGATTGATATCGTTGTCTTTCAACTCGCCCTGCCTCTGCGTGACTGCCAAAGCTAGGCCGGCGACGGTGGGCTGTTCAAAGAGGCTGCGCAGAGGGACTTCCACCTGCAAGGCTTCTCTGAGGCGCGACACCACTTGCGTCGCCAGCAACGAATGCCCGCCTAGCTCGAAGAAGTTATCCGCCACCCCCACCCGCTCCACGCCCAGCACCTCCTGCCAGATCCCCACCAACACCTCCTCGACCGCTGTGCCTGGCGCCACGTATCTCGTCTCCAGCTCCGGCCGCGACTCGTCCGGCTCCGGCAGCGCCCGCCGGTCCACCTTCCCGTTGGCCGTTAGCGGCAACCTCTCCAATAGCACGAACGCCGTTGGCACCATGTAGTACGGCAGCGCTCGCCCCAGGTGCTCGCGTAAAGCCGTCACGCTGACATCCGCTGCCGCAACGTAGGCCACCAACTCCACCGCCTCACCGCGCACCTTCCTGGCGATCACCTCCGCCTCCCCCACCTGCGGGTGCTCCAGTAATCGGCTCCGCACCTCGCCCAACTCCACCCGGAACCCCCGGATCTGTACCTGATCGTCCATCCTGCCCAGGTACACCAACTCCCCACTTGGCAGTAGCTTTGCCAGATCCCCTGAGCGGTACAGCCGCTCTCCTGCCTTGTAGGGGTTCGAGACGAACTTCGCCCGCGTCAACTCCTCCCGACCTAAGTAGCCGCGGCTCACTCCGCCCCCGCCCACGCACACCTCTCCCGGCACCCCCACCGGCAGCAGCCGTAACTTCTCATCCATGATGTAAGTGGTCGTCGTCGGCAGCGGCCGCCCGATGTTGCTTACATTCTCTGCGATCTCCCGGTCACTGATTTCCTTGAACGTGACATGTACCGTGGTCTCCGTGATCCCGTACATGTTGATCAGCTTCGCCGCCGGATAGGCTGTCTTCCATTCCTGCAGTTGCACCGGGTGCAGCGCCTCCCCGCCGAAGATCACGTATCGCAACGCCAAATCGGGGGGAGCCAGCTCTGATTCGGCGCCCGCCAGCGCCTGCCGCACTAAGCTGTCAAACGCGCTCGGCGTCTGGTTCAGCACCGTCACCCGCTGCTCTCTCAACAGCTCCAGGAACAGCCCCGGGTCCTTCGCTACCGGCTCCGGGACCACCACCAGTTTGCCCCCGTAGAGCAGCGCCCCATACATCTCCCACACCGAGAAGTCGAAACAGTAGGAGTGGAACATCGTCCACACATCTTGCGCGTTGAAGCTGAACTGAAGCTTGTCATTCATCATCAGTCGCACCACGTTGCGGTGTTCCAACAGCACCCCTTTCGGCTTGCCGGTCGAACCTGATGTATAGATCACATAAGCCAGATTATCCGGGGAAGCCTTAGCCCGGGGGGCCGCCTCCGGCTGCGCCGCGATCCTCTCACCATCCCGGTCCAGCAGAATCAGAGCGCGCACCTGCGCCGGGATCTTGGCCTGCAGCGCCGCAGTCGTGATCAGATGCGAGACGCCTGAGTCTTCCACCATGAATCTGAGCCGCTCTTCCGGGTAGGCGGGGTCCAGCGGTAGATACGCCCCGCCCGCCTTCAGGACCGACAACAGCACCACGATCATCTCCGCTGATCTATCGAGGCAGAGCCCCACCAGCGTGTCCGGCCCCACTCCCAATTGCTGGAGATGGTGCGCCAATTGATTGGCGCGCTCGTCCACTTCGCGGTACGTCAGTCCCGTCTCCCCGTAGACCACCGCTGTCTGGTGCGGAGTTCTCTCGACTTGCTCCTCGAATAGCTGGTGGATCGTCTTGTCCTCGGGATACGTTGCCCCCGTCGCGTTCCATTCCCCCAGCTGCTGACGCTCTTCCGCCTCGCTCAGCAAAGTGATGTCGTCAATGCGCCGCTCGGGATCTCCCGCCACCGCCTCCAGCAGCACCTCGAAGTGCCTCATCATCTGCCCGACCGTCGCCGCCTCATAGATGTCCGCGTTGTAGACCACGCTCCCTGAGAGGCCTGCGCCGCCACCTCGCATCGAGAGATTCAAGTCGTACTTGCCGTAGCCCAGATTAGTCTCCACCACCCGCGCCTCCACCCCTCCCATCTGCAGCTTCCTCGTCTCACTCTCCGCCAACTCGAACAGCACGTCGAAGAGCGCCGTGCGGCTCATGTCCTTCTCCGGCTTCAGCTCCTGCACCAGCTTGTCAAACGGCATCTCCCGGTGCGCCCGCGCCTGCCCCACCGTCTTCGCCATCTGCTCGATGAGGTCCCGGAACCGCGGATTGCCCGACAGATCGCTGCGCAGCACCACCAGATTCGCAAAGGGCCCAACTACAGCTTCCGTCCCGCGCTGCTCCCGGCACGCTTCGCTCGTACCCACCACGATCTCGTCCTGCCTCGCGTATCGATGCAGCAGCGTCTTGAAGCCGGCCAGCACCACCGCGAACAAGTCCGTCCCCGCTCTCTCGCTCAGCGCCTTCAGCCGCCCCGCTAAACCCTCGTTCAACGAGAAACTCAGGCGGGCCGCGCTGTAGGTGTGCACCGCCGGCCGCGCCCGATCCTCCGGCAACTCCAGCGCCTGCAGCTTCCCACGCAACTGCCATCTCCAATAAAAGAGCAGCCCATCCAACTCCTCTGCCGACAGCCCGCGCTGCCACTCCGTGTAGTCCGCATATTGCAGCCCCAGCTCTGGCAACTGCGCCGCGCACCCAGCCGTGCGGGCCGCATAGACCTCGCCCACTTCCTCCACCAGCAGCCGTAACGACTCCTTATCCGCGACGATGTGATGCACGCTTACCGCCAGCACCGATTCCTCTTCACCCAGGCGAAACAGCGTGCCCCGTATCAGCAAATCGCGCGCCAGCACAAACGGCTGCTGCGCCTCAGCCAGCCCCAGCTCCACCGCCCGATCTAACGAAACTCGCTCCCCCGTCTCTGCCAGGTCGACCTCTTTCAACTGCAGCGTCTCACGGGGGCTCACCACCTGCAGGCCCTGCCCGCCCTCGCTGTCCACTCTCGTGCGCAGCGCCGCATGCCGCGCCATCACCACGTTGAGGCTGGCCTCCAGCTCCTCTCTATCAACCGCGCCACTCAGGTGCAGGATCAACGGGAGGTTGTGGTATACCGGACTCGTCTCGTAGACATTCCCGCTCTCGAACTGGTCGATGAACCACAGCCGCTCCTGGTGATACGACAGCGGCGCTGCTCTTTGCTCCTGACCACCCGCCGGGAGGCCCGGCAACGCGCCTCGCCCGCCCATCTCCAAGTCGGCCAGGGCCACATCCGGGTCGCAAACAATGCTTTCCACCAAGCCCACGAACCGCTCACTCATGCGCGCTATCCTCGCCGCCTCAAATAAGTCCGTGTTGTACACGAAAAGGCAATTGATCTCTCCTGAATCATCCTCCCATACGTACAGATCCAAATCGGACCTTACAGGTATCATCCCGCTTTCAGAGCCCATTGAGCTCAAGCTAAGGCCGGATAGCTCCAGGGCCTGTCCCGGTGCATTCTGGAGCATGAACATCACTTGGAAGAGCGGGTTGCGACTCATACTCCTTTCGGGCTGCAACTCCTCGACCAGCTTCTCAAACGGCAGGTCCTGGTGCTCATACCCTCCTAACGTCACCTCCCGCACCCGCCCCACTAACTCGCGAAAGCTCGGCCCGCCCGACAAGTCC
>JACCUI010000194.1 GCA_013811945.1 Pyrinomonadaceae bacterium
CATTAGGGTTGAGCGCAGCGGATCAGCGGGGGTAAACCGCCCTTCCCAACCTGCGAATTTCCGCATGTTGATTAGTATTCCGGATCGAATCTAATTTTCACAGCTTCGGTAGCGGGGTGGTACTGATGACCTCATGACCCGCATCCCGGTCCTGAAGATTGGAGCTGTCTAATGTTCGATGAAAAGACGCTGACCGAATCTCGGGAAGCGGAAGCGCGCTGGCGCGCCGCCTTCGACCGGTTGGGGGCGAGAATGGAATCCAACGGTTGTCCGAGCGAGACTCAGTCGGGCCTGCCGATCAAGAACGCATACTTCCCCCACGACATCGAGCACCTCGAATTTAACCAGATCGGAACCCCTGGTTCCTATCCCTTCACGCGGGGAAACCTGGCTGCCCAATATCAGTTCATGTCCTGGGCGAACCAGCCCGTTATTGGCTACGGACTCCCGGAGCATACCCGTGAACGTATGGACTATCTCGCGGCACAGGGTATGGTCGGCTACTTCGGGCGTCCCTTCTATAATCTCGTCTACGACCTCGTATCGCACGAAGGACTTGATCCGGATCATCAAGGGGCCCGGGGCCGCATCGGCCAGTGCGGAATGGCCGTTTACTCTGTCCGTGACATGGAGCGGCTCTTCAGCGGACTGGACCTGAGAAAGATTAACGTGGTCCACATCACCTACTATCAGGTGATTCCCGCGCTCGCACAGTACATCGCCTATGCCGAGCGCTTGGGCATCCAGCCCGGCGAACTTCGCGGCAACTCCATGAACTGGTATCACCAGTCTGCATACGTAGGAATGACTGCTTTCCCGCCCGATCAAGCTCTCAAGCTTGCTGTCGAGCTCATTTCGTTTTGCACCAAGCACATGCCGCGATGGAATACGACGAACTTCTTCTGTTACGGCATCGAGGAGGCAGGTGGCACGGCGGTGGAGGAGATTGGCCTAATGCTCGCCTTCGGCAAAGAGCTGGTCCGGGCATGCGTGGCGGCCGGTCTGAAGCCTGACGATTTCCTACCGCGGTTCGGCTTTCAGATCGCACAGGCCAACGACTTCTTTGAAGAGGTTGCCAAAATCCGAGCCATGAGGAGAATCTGGGCCACTACGATGCACGAGACATTCGGGGCTAGCGATCCCCGCTCGCTGCAGGTGCGCATCCACACGCACACCTCCGGAGCTGTTCTCACCGCACAGCAGCCGTTGGTTAATCTCATCAGAACCACACTTCACGCCTTCGGCGCAGCCTTAGCCGGCACGCAGGCAATGGAAGTCTCGTCGTACGACGAGGCGTTGGCCATTCCGACAGCAGAGGCAGCCACGCTCGCCTTGCGAGTGCAA
This sequence comes from Pyrinomonadaceae bacterium, assembly GCA_013811945.1. Classification (GTDB taxonomy): domain Bacteria; phylum Acidobacteriota; class Blastocatellia; order Pyrinomonadales; family Pyrinomonadaceae; genus PSRF01. The sequence continues at coordinate 1,345 of JACCUI010000194.1, forward strand.
CAGGTAATCCAAGAGGAGACGAACGTCCAGGCGGTGTCCGATCCTTTGGCCGGCTCATACTACGTGGAGGCACTTACCGATCAAATCGCCAAGGCAGCGCTAGCCGTGGTCGAAAAGGTGGAAGCTCAAGGAGGATATGTCGCTGCGCAACATAAGGGGTGGATCCGAAGAGAGGTGGAGCGCTCAGCCGCCCGTTGGCGTGGGATGGTCAACTCCGGCGAGCGACGCATCGTGGGACAGAACTGCTACGTACGTGAAGAGGGGCCTGAGCCGGAGATATTCGAAATCAGTCCAGACGTTGAGCAAATCGCGATCGAGCGAATCCGCGAGCTCCGGGCAACGCGCGACAGCGCCCGTTTCGAGCGAGCGATGCGCGACTTCGAGGTGGTCGCTAAGTCCTTCGCGCAGCGGGAGGTCTCCGAGCTGGGAGACGACAATCTGATGCTTGCCGCCATAGAAGCGGCGCGGGCGGACGCGACGACCGGCGAGATGATGAGTGTGCTCAAGTCGGCACTGACGTGGGGTCCGCCCCACTAGTAGCTGAGGAAAACGCTGTGGAGCGAAGGATCAGAGTACTTCTCGCTAAGCCGACCCAGGACTGCCACGACCGTGGGGTCCGCTACCTCATGCGCATGCTTCGTGACAACGGCTTCGAAGTCATCTTTACAAACTTTCTGGTCGCCGAAGAGATCCTCTCCTCGGCGTTACAGGAGGACGTCGACGTCATTGGGATTTCGAGTTCTTCGGGCGGACATATGCCGGTGTTCGAAGACCTCCTGGCGGGGATGCGAAAACAGGGGCTCGACGACGTTCTGCTTGTCGGTGGAGGCATCATTCCGCCGCGCGACATTCGCGCGCTCAAGGAGTGGGGAGTCGCGGAGGTTTTCCGGCCCGGGTCGTCGGCAGAGGATCTAATCGAATTCATCTTGAAGAACGTGCGCGGGGCAGGCGTCGACGCGGTGACTGCGGATAAGAGTGAAATGAGTAGCTAAACCGGAGAACGCTGGGCGTGAAACAACGAGGAGCCACCGGTCGAGCGATAACGATTTGAACTCAGGAAAGACAATGACCAACTTACATCTGGAGAGAATGGAACTTAGGGAGATCGAACTTCCGCTCAAGTCTCCTTTCGAGACGAGCTTCGGTTGCACCACGCGGCGTCGCATACTGATCGTGAGAGTGTTCGACAAAACCGGCGCATCAGGTTACGGCGAATGCGTTGCCTCCGAAGGACCTTTCTACAACCACGAAACCGTCGACACGGCATGGCTGATCACTGCGAAGTACGTCGGACCGCTTCTGACAAAGGCCCAAGTCGAAACTGCCGGGGAAGTGAATGCGGCGCTCGCACCAATTCGCGGCAATCAGATGGCCAAGGGCGGCGTCGAGGCGATTTGGGACCTTGAGGCGAAGATCGCGGCCCGTCCACTCTGGCAGCATCTTGGAGGCGTACGGGATGAGATCAATTGTGGGGTCTCTATTGGTTTACAGGAAACGGTCGAAACATTGATCGATAAAGTGGCTCACGAACTCGATTCTGGCTACCAGAGGATTAAGCTCAAGATCAAACCGGGAAAGGACGTTCAGTTAGTCGAGGTAGTTCGCGCGCGATTCCCTGACATCACGCTCTCGGTTGACGCAAATTCCGCCTATTCGCTTAATGGGGACTTAAGTGTAGTCAAGCAGTTCGATCAGTATAACCTGCTGATGATCGAGCAACCGCTCGCGCCCGGTGACCTCGTTGATCATGCAAAATTGCAGCGAGAGATCAAGACGCCAATCTGTCTTGACGAGTCGATCGTCAGCCTTGCTGATGCACGTCATGCTAATGAGTTAGGTTCATGCAGGATCATTAACATCAAGCTCGGGCGCGTCGGGGGGCACACAGAGGTTCGCCTGATTCAAGCCTACGCGGTTAAGCACGGCATACCCGTATGGTGCGGCGGCATGCTCGAAACTGGGATAGGGCGGGCGCATAACATCGCTCTGTCAACGCTGCCCGGCTTCACGCTGCCTGGCGACGTCTCAGCTTCGGCGCGCTACTGGGACGAGGACATCATTGAGCCGCCGGTCACTGTCTCACGGCAGGGAACGATCAAGGTTCCCACAACTCCTGGTATCGGATACGAGGTCAACGAAGCACGCATCGAGGCCCTAACAGTCCGGCGAGAGACAGTTCGATTGGGAGCTTAAGAGACTTGCACATGATGAAGGAAGACTCTTCACATCAAACTGCCACCCTGGAGCGCACACTCGGCCTGCGTGATCTCATCCTGCTCATTATCGGGACCGTGATTGGCTCGGGGATCTTCATCGTACCTGGCTCCGTATTGCGTCAAGTGCAAGGGAGCATAGCTGTAGCCATGCTGGTCTGGCTTGCCGGCGGAGCTCTCTCGTTGCTTGGCGCCTTGACGTACGGGGAACTTGCCGCAAGAAGCCCCAAGGCGGGCGGGATCTACATTTACATCCGCGACTGTTTCAGCCCACTGCCGGCCTTTCTGTATGGATGGACTCTCTTCCTCGTCATCAGCAGTGGCTCCATCGCCACGCTTGCCGTGGCCTTTAGCGCCTACCTCGGTGAGATCGTTCCGCTGACACCCATCCTTAGCAAGGTGATCGCTATCGGTATGATCGCCGTCGTGACACTTATTAACGTGCTGGGCACGCGCGAGAGCGCGAACGTTCAGAACTGGACCACGGCGATCAAGGTCACCGCGATCCTGATCATGAGCGCGGCACTGCTCTGGCTGGGGAACGGCTTCAGCGGGGAAGGCGTGACCCTATGGCCCGCTGGTGATGGCGGCACGCTTGCGTCCGGCTTTGGGCTCGCGATGATCGGAGTTCTCTGGGCTTATGAAGGGTGGCAATACGTGACCTTCAGCGCCGGTGAAACCATCAACCCTCAACGCAACTTCCCGCGAGCCCTACTGATTGGTTCGGCAGCTCTGATCGGCATCTACCTGCTTGCTAACGTTGCGTACCTCGCCGCGCTTGGTCCGATAAATGCGGCGCAGAGCGATAGTATCGCCGCCGCCGCCGTGACCGCAGTTGCCGGCCCCTGGGCATCAAAACTGGTCGCGATCGCGATTCTGATCTCGATCTTCAGTGCAGCCAATGGCGTTGTATTAACCGCCCCGCGCGTGTATTACGCGATGGCGCGAGACGGCGTCTTCTTTCATCGTTTGGCCGAGGTTAACCCACGATTTCATACTCCGGCTTTCGCCGTCCTGGCTGGTTCGGCGTGGGCCGTGGTGCTGGCCGCGAGCGGCACGTTCGAGCAATTGTTAACCTATGTCGTCTTTACCGGCTGGCTCTTCTACGCCCTCGGCGCGGCGACCATTTTTATCTATCGCAGACGACGCGCTGAAGTTGCAAGCCCATACCGCGTGCCAGGATACCCGTGGACGCCGCTACTGTTCATCCTTGCGGCTGCAGCTCTGGTCATCAACACGATGGTGACGCAGCCCGTTCGGGCCGCCGTAGGGCTCGGCGTTGTACTTCTAGGTGCGCCCGCTTATTTGATCTGGCGCTCACGGAAAGGGGTTAGCGGGAGTGAGACGAATGAATGACAGAACGATGAAGAACAAAGTAACGGCGCCGCTGTTAGCCGCAACCAAAGGGAACGATCCACGCCGGGGTACCCACGCGGGCAGCCCGCGTGGGGTGTTAGGAAATTCCTCCAAAAGACACCAAGCGCAATTCGTGCTAGTTCGTGTGATTTCGTGGATCGTTGCTTCTATCAAACATTGTTCAAGTAACAGGAACTTGCAGACTTGTATCACAGCGGTCTTTTGTTTCCTGCTAGCGTTAAGTGGCGGATTTAATCTCAATTCGTCGGCGCGAAATATTGACGCGCAATCCGCGCCAGGCAATCAGCCACCGAGTCGAACGCAAGAGTCCCCAAGCGTAACAGAGAGGATTAAACGAGTTGAGAACGGCCTGCTGCAGCCCTTCGTAATCAAGGGACAGCCAAGCGTGCAGATGAAGCTCGCTGATCGGATGAAGTTCTACAACACGCCGGGCATCAGCATAGCGGTCATTGATAAGGGTCGTATCCAATGGGCGCGCGGGTATGGAGTACGTGAGACCGCTGGCAGCGAAGCCGTCACACCTGAGACTCTTTTTCAGGCGGCGTCTATTAGTAAACCAGTCGCGGCGGTGGCTGCACTTCGATTGGTACAGCAAGGCAAGCTCGACATAGATGAAGACGTCAACCGCAAACTCACTTCATGGAAGCTCCCGGAAAATGAGTTCACGAAAGAAAAGAAAGTGACCCTGCGCGAACTGCTCAGTCACAGCGCGGGATTGACCGTGCATGGGTTTGCAGGGTACGCCTCAGACACCACGGTACCGACTCTTTTGCAAGTGCTCGATGGAGTGAATCCTGCAAACTCAAAAGCAATTCGGGTTGACATCGCGCCAGGCACAAAATACCGATACGCAGGAGGAGGCTATGTGGTCTTGCAGCAGCTGCTGATGGACGTCACGGGAAAACAGTTTCCCCTCTTCATGCGTGCAACGGTGCTCAAAAGAATTGGGATGGCGCGCAGCACTTATGAGCAGCCCCTAACGAAAGAGCGTTGGTTACAGGCTGCGATCGGTCACAGATCAAACGGAGAGAAGGTGAATGGCAACTGGCATACTTACCCCGAGATGGCCGCTGCCGGACTGTGGACCACTCCCGAAGATCTCGCCCGCTTTGCGATCGAAATTCAAAGGTCTCTGGCCGGGAAATCAAACAGAGTTCTCTCTCAAAAGATGGCGAGGCAAATGCTCACAGCGCAAGTCGGAGGCTGGGGCCTCGGATTTGGACTACCGGGTAAAGGGCCTTCGGCCCGTTTCAATCACGGCGGCGCTAATGAAGGTTATCGATGCCTGCTGGTCGCGTACAAGAGTACCGGACAAGGCGCAGTGGTAATGACCAACTCCGATAGAGGCTCGTCTTTGGCCGACGAGGTACTGCGGAGTATTGCCACGGAGTACGGCTGGGTTGATTATCTCGCTAAAGAAAAAGTCTTAGCGCACGTCGATCCTAAAATCTACAGTTCTTATGCGGGGCAGTACGAGATTGCTCCCAACTTCATTTTGACGATCACTGCAGAAGACGGTCGGCTGATGGGTCAAGCGACTGGACAGCCGAAGCTTGAGTTGTTTCCTGAATCGGAGACGCAGTTTTTCCCCACTGCGACCGCCGTTGAGATCACGTTCGTCAAAGATGAAAAGGGGCAAGTCACTCACTTAATTCTGCGCCAGGGTGGCCAGGACATTACGGCAAAGAAGGTCAAATGAATATTCGCAGAAATCATTGAATTGCAGTCAAAGTCAGTCATGAGGAGATCTATCAACATGCGCCTGCACAAATATCTCGTTTTTCTATTAACCATAGCGTTGCCTTTGGTGACCGCTGGACAAGCGCCTGGCACCGGAGACTTTGATGTCCTTATTAAAGGCGGCACGGTTTATGACGGGACCGGACGCGCTCCCAGACGAGTCGACGTTGCGATTAAAGGAGATCGCATCGTTGCCATTGGCAACTTGAAGAGCGCACGCGCTCGCAGCGAGGTGGACGCGCGTGGGCTCGCCGTCGCGCCCGGCTTCATCAACATGCTGTCATGGTCCACTGAAAGCTTAATCGTTGACGGCCGCTCGCAGGGCGAAGTACGCCAGGGGGTGACCACGCAAATCATGGGTGAAGGCTGGTCGATGGGGCCGCTCAATGACGAGATGAAGCGACAAATGATCAAAGATCAAGGCGACATCAAGTTCGACATAGAGTGGACGACGCTCGCCGAATATCTCAGATACCTGGAGCGGCGCGGCGTCTCGCAGAACGTCGCTTCGTACGTCGGGGCTACGACGGTTCGGATGTATGTTCTCGGTGAGAATGACGTGCAGCCGACGCCAGCGCAGCTCGATGTGATGCGCGAGCTCGTGCGCCGCGAAATGGAGGCAGGCGCGCTTGGCATCGGCTCATCGTTGATCTACGCGCCCGCATTCTACGCCAAGACCGAGGAACTGATTGAGCTGTGCAAGGTGGCAGCGAAGTACAAGGGTAAATACATCTCGCATATGCGCAACGAGGCAAACAAATTACCGGAAGCTGTCGAGGAACTGATTCGCATCAGCCGCGAAGCCGGCTTGCCGGCCGAAATTTACCACCTGAAGGCGGCGGGCACACAAAATTGGCCCAAGATGAACAAGGTGATGGCGATGGTCGAGGCGGCTCGCCGCAAGGGGTTAAAGATTACAGCCGACATGTACACCTATCCTGCCGGCTCGACCGGACTCAACGCTACGCTGCCGCCGTGGGCGCTGGATGGGGGGTATGAGGCGCTCTTCAAACGGCTGGAAGACCCTGCAACCCGACAGAAGATTGCCGAAGCCGTTCGCACGCCGACTGACGAATGGGAGAATCTTTACCGTAACGCCGGCTCGCCTGACCGCGTGCTCCTGGTCGGCTTCAAAACCGAAAAGCTGAAACCTCTAACCGGCAAAACACTGGCAGAGGTAGCAAAGATGAGAGGTAAGGACCCGGTCGAAACGATCATGGATTTAATGCTCGAGGACCGCTCTCGCGTAGATGCGATTTACTTCCAGATGTCGGAGGAGAACATCAAGCAGCAGATTCGCAAGCCCTGGGTCTCGTTCGGCTCTGACGGTGCATCGATGGCCCCAGAAGGAGTCTTCCTTAAATCCTCCACACATCCGCGCGCGTACGGCAACTTCGCGCGTCTTTTAGGCAAGTACGTACGCGAGGAGAAGGTGATTTCACTCGCTGAGGCAGTGCGGCGTCTGACGGGGTTGCCCGCCACGAATCTCGGTCTAGATCGTCGAGGTTTTCTGAGAACAGGAATGTTTGCTGACGTGGTGGTCTTCGATCCGCAAACCATTGCCGACCGCGCCACGTTCGAAAATCCGCACCAGTATTCGGTCGGCGTGAAGCACGTCTTCGTCAATGGCGGTCAGGTGCTCAAGGATGGTGAACACACAGGAGCAAAACCCGGGCGCGCACTTTGGGGTCCCGGTAAGATCAAATAATCACAAAGAATGGGCTCACTATTAGTGAACCGTAAAGACAATATGGAAGCACTTAATAAGTATCGACGAACAGGCGCCGCATTTTTGGCGGTCACAATCATCTTATGCCTGGTTGTTGATAACCAGGGAGCTTCTTCTCGAGCATTAACTGAACAAGAGGCTCAACCTACCATCGCGCCGCGCAAAGAATACGCGGCTTGCGCCTGAGACTTGCCCGCGGCAATTTCGCGCAGTACCTGTAGCTTGAACTCGCGAGTTAATACGCGCCGTTTGACAAGTGCTGACCCTTTCTCAATCATCGTTAAGCCTCCTCCCCCCAAGGGGACTATGCTTAACTTTTTGCGTCAGTCAAGGGTGCAGTTCACCCGCTCAAGATGCAGGAGCTGAGTGCTCAATTGAGTCAATTTATGTGATGTTGTGTGGCGGCCCAGCTTGAGCCGGGGCAAGCCGCCCTTCCCAACCTGCGAATTGTTGTCGCTTCAGAGAGTAGTGCGAGGCGTTCAACTACTATCAGAGGACTAGCGAGAAGGGCTCATATGAACAAGTCAATTACGGTCTTATATCGCAGCCTCATCGCACTGGTCTTCCTCGCAATCGTTGCGCCTCTCAGCGCGCAGCCGCCGAATGAGTCGCTCTTCACTCGCACCGACCCGATGATTCCGATGCGCGATGGCGTACGTCTCTACACGCAAGTGTACACTCCGACTCGCGCCACCGAGCGGCTTCCAATCCTGCTGCTCAGAACTCCGTATGGGATTGGCGACTTAAACTCGGCGCAACTGGCGGCCGCACTACCGGAGTTAGTAGCAGACGGGTACGTCATCGTCCGGCAAGACATCCGAGGACGGTTCAAGTCGGAGGGTCAATTCGTCATGCTCCGGCAGCCGCGCGATCGTAAAGACAAGAAAGCGATCGACGAAAGCACCGACGCCTTTGACACGATTGAGTGGCTGCTCAAGAACACGCCCAACAACAACGGGCACGTTGGAATGGTTGGTACAAGCTACGGTGCGTGGCTAACGGTGATGGGAATGCTCGATCCACATCCGGCGTTGAAGGCTGTCGTTCCGCAAGCTTCCCCTGCAGACATGTGGATTGGAGACGACTTCCACCACAACGGCGCGTTTCGATTAAGCTACGGCCTCGAATACGCGTACATGATGGAATCATCGAAAGAGATCGCCGACGTCTCTACCCTGATTGACCGTTACGATGCTTACGAGTGGTATCTGGATCTCGGTCCGCTATCCAACGTGAACGCCAAGTATTTCCATAACAAGATCCCGACCTGGCGCGACTTTGTAAACCATCCCGACTATGACGCGTTCTGGAAGCGACAGGGTTTCGCCCCCTGGCTGAACCGCGTGAAGGTGCCGACGCTCAACGCTGCCGGCTGGTGGGACCAGGAAGATTTTTATGGCCCGATCAAGATCTACGAGCTGCTCGAGCGGCATGATCAGTCGAAGCAGAATTTTTTGGTCGTAGGTCCGTGGAACCACGGTGGATGGTCGCGAGGCGAGGGGCGTAAGCTCGGTCGGATCGACTTCGGCAGCGCCACCGCGGAGCACTATCGCCGCAATATAATGGCGCCGTTCTTAGCGTACTACTTGAAGGATAAAGGGAGCGGCGAGCGTCCAGAAGCGCTGACCTTCAGAACCGGCGCGAACGAGTGGGTCGAGCATGACGCTTGGCCGCCGAAACGCAACGTTGTCGGACGACGGCTTTACTTTCAGGCCACTGGGAAGCTGTCGTTTGACTCGCCATCCGCAAAGGCACGGCCAGCATTCGATAGTTACATTTCGGATCCCGAGAACCCTGTTCCCTATCGTCCGCGTCCGATTGAGTTGCGCTCGGGATGGTCGACGTGGTTGGTCGAGGACCAGCGCTTTGTGCATCGGCGTCCCGACGTGCTTGCCTGGGTGAGCGACCCTCTCAAAGACGACGTCGTCGTGTCGGGGAAGATCGTGGCCAACCTCTTCGCGTCGACCACGGGCACTGACAGCGACTGGATCGTGAAGTTTATTGACGTGTACCCCGAGAAATACCCGGCCGATCCGAAGATGGGTGGCTATCAACTAATGATCGCCGGCGATGTATTTCGTGGTCGCTACCGCAAAAGCTTTGAGAAGCCCGAGCCAATCGAGGCAAACGCAGTGCTGCACTACCAAATCGGATTCCCGGCCAACGACCACGTCTTCAAGAAGGGCCACCGGATCATGGTGCAGGTTCAAAGTAGTTGGTTTCCCGTGATCGACCGCAACCCACAGCGCTTCGTGTCGAACATCTTCTTCGCCCAAGAGTCGGACTTTCAGCGAGCGACCCAGCGAGTGTTCCGCTCGGGCCGGTATGCATCATACATCGCCGTGCCGGTCGTGGAGCGCACGCGGCAGTAATTGCTTTTAGTAGACGTCATCCCGTCTAACACACTACGAAGACTTCTTTTGAAAAGATGTTATCTGGATTCGACTTTCAACCATTGTCGGGAATTCGAGCGCTGACCCTCGCGATTAACGTTCCAGGCCGGTCGCACGTTTGCGTGAGCTTGGCGCGAAAGTAATCAAAGTCGAGCCACCTGGCGGCGATCCGCTTTATCGTGCCGATGATCTCGATATGAAAGCTAAACAGGTCTCCTATCAAGACACTTGGCTCACCCGCTTTTCACAGCTGGTGGCGAGACTCGTGCCGGATGCCATCTCCACTTCCATCTTACTTCGTGCCTTCCTTGTTCTTGCTGCTCTGAAGATGGGCAATACGTTGACGGCAACGCTAGATGCCTACTACAGAGGGCTATGGATGCTGCTGCCCTTCACCATGCAGATGACACTCATCCTCGTCCTCAGTTCCGTCCTGGGTGCCACGCCCTTCTTCAGGAGAATCGTTCTGGCACTCTCACGGAAGCCTAACACGGCTTTTCAGGTGATTGTTTTCTCGGTACTACTCGCGGCGGGCCTTTCGTATGCCTTGATCATTGCGGCGCACCTGTTAAAGCCCACGAGTTCGCAACCCATCTCTCAGTTCCCAGACTCCCGCACACTCGCCGAGTCGGCCCGGACTTCGGAGGGCAAAATCCCTGAGGAAGGTCAGGATGCCGGGGGGCACAACTACTCGGAACGATTCGAACGAAACAGATTTATCTCAACCGTCATGTGTGTGGCGTTGCTGAGCTGGCTCTTTTACCACTTTTGGATCAAGAGGGCGAGCCTTGATCTCAACTCACTTAATACCGTCCTTCTCCTGCTGTGCTTTTTTCTTCATCGAAATGTTCACAACTTTTCGAAAGCCCTGCAAGGGGCCGTAGTGTCCTGCTGGCCAGTACTCGTCCTTTACCACCTGTACGCGGGTGTTGCTGGCTTAATCCAGTTCACCACAGTCGGCGAGTCCTTTGCCGGTCTTTTGGCCTCCATATCAACGAGGTACACGTTTCCTTTGTTGACAGCAATCGCGGGAACGGTGGTCGCAGTCTTCGTCCCGTCGAGCGGCGGACAGTGGGTTATTCAAGGCTACGTCACGGCCAGGGCGGCTGAGGCAGTTGGCGTGACTGCTCAATGCGGGATGTTGGCTCTCGGCGTTGGCGATCAAATGGGCAATCTACTTCGCCGTTCTGGGCAGTTGTGATCGCGGGAATTGCCCGCATAGATTTCCGAAAGTTCTTTGGTTACAGCCTAATCTTCGCACTGCTCTGGTTTGTTCTTGGTGTCTTCGCATTCACGTTCCTGCCCTGTTAGAGAAGGTGACTAATGAACACGTTTGAGACACCATTCATCTCCATTACGGACGCGATAGCCAGTCATGCGAAGTGGCGGCCTGATAGAACTGCGCTCGTTTGCGGGGACCAGCGGCTGAAGTGGCGCGACTTCAATCAAGCGATCGACCGAGTGACCAGTGGACTAATCAAAGGCGGGTTGCGCAAGGGGGACAAGGTCTGCGTCCTGATGGTTAACAGCATCGAGATGCTTGAAATCATGATGGGTACAGTCAAAGCCGGCGGCGTCATCGTTCCGCTTTCCGTGATGCTCACCGCCGAATCGCTTGCCACGATGATCAATGACTCGGATTCGCGGTTCATTTTCGTGGGTGCGCAGTTCGCGCCGGTGATTGATTCTATCAGGCGGGATCTTCTCAATATCACGTGCGAAGGCTTCTTCGTCGTTGGTGATGAAACCGCGAACTGGATCGACTGGATCGATTACCAAGGATGGCGAAACCAGTGTACGGATGCGGCCCCGCAAGTTCGCCTAACTCCCGAAGACGATTTCAATCTAATTTACAGTTCAGGCACGACCGGCACGCCGAAGGGTATCGCGCACACACATTACGCACGCCAGCAGACCGCTTACATACTGGCCATTGAGTTTGGTTTCGATCTGAACTCTATCGCCGTCGTTACCACGCCGCTTTTCGCTAATGGCACCTGGATCATGATGCTGCCGTCGCTTACTGTCGGCTCGACATTGGTCGTCATGCCGCAGTTCGATCCGAAAAAGTTTCTTGATATCGTCGAGCGCGAGCGCGCGACGCACACGTTCATGGTACCCACACAGTACATTATGACGATGGACGTCCCTGAGTTTGAGCGTTTCGCTCTTAGCTCGCTTAAGGTACTGCTCTCAGCGGGCGCACCGTTGCGTGCCGATACGAAGGCGCGAATGTTGCGAATGTTTGGAGGTGGGGTTTTCGAGTTGTACGGGCTGACCGAAGGGATCGCGACCAGGCTCAGGCCTGAGGAGATGGAGAGTAAGCTCTCATCGGTCGGAACCACGATCGTCGGCGGCGACATACGCCTCATTGACGACGGGGGTAAGGAAGCTCAGCGTGGCGAGGCGGGCGAGATCGTCGGCTACAGCTCCGGGCTCATGCGTGGCTATTACAAGAAGCCCGAAGAAACTTCAGCAGCCGTGTGGAAAGATGAGGCGGGCCGCACCTACTTGCGCACCGGCGACATTGGCAAGCTCGACGAAGACGGCTTTCTCTACATTCTGGACCGCAAGAAAGACATGATCCTTTCAGGTGGCGTCAACGTCTTTCCGAAGGATATTGAAGAGATAGTGGCGCGCCACCCCGAAGTCGCGGACGTCGCAGTCATCGGCGTGCCGCACGAGAAGTGGGGAGAGACGCCGCTCGCCCTCGTAATTAGGAGGTCCGGCACATCGCTGTCGACTGGAGAGCTGACGCTCTGGGCCAACGACCGCCTGGCCAAGCATCAGCGGATTACCGGCGTCGAGTTTCGCGATGAGCTTCCGCGCAACGCGCTCGGAAAGGTTCTGAAAAAAGAGCTGCGCGAGCCTTACTGGCGCAAAGAGGGATAGTTTCGAGAGGAGACAACGAATGCTAGAGGTGATATTGAAAAGGTTTGAAACTCCTGATGAGACCCGCGTTTTTGATAAAGGCAAGTTTGAAGTGGTGAAGATCGGTGGAATGACAATTAGCAGGGCGAGCTATGAACCCGGATGGAAGTGGTCTGAGCATGTAAGTCCGATTGCCGGTACTCAGCTTTGTGAAGTCGAACATGTCGGGATGGTTGTCTCCGGGCGCGCAATGGCGGCTATGGGAGATGGCACTGAAGTTGAACTCACACCCAGTAGCCTCTTCTACATACCGCCCGTTGCACACGATAGTTGGGTGATTGGAGACGAGCCTTATGTTTCGCTGCACTTCTTGGGGGCAGACCATTACACGAGATAAGAAATCGCAAGCGGCTCGCTTACGAGTACACGCCGCCGAACGCGGTATGAAGCTGAGGGGCAATCACGAAGTCTAGCGTACTTTTCGAGTAGGTTTGATCTCGCAGTTTAGTGCGTGCTCGGACGCGTTTCACTTCTCAAGTTATTTCTAAGGAGGATGTTATGACAAAGCTTCTAAGCGCAACAGCGCTGTTAGTGCTGCTGATTGCAACCACCGCAACGTCGCAGTGGACCGTGAAGTTGCCGCAGCCGACCGGCCCTTATCAGATCGGCACAACTTCCTTAACTCTCGTTGACGAGACGCGTCCGGAAGTATTCACCGACGACCCGAAAGACCATCGCGAACTTCTGGTGCGCTGCTGGTACCCGGCGCAGCCCGTGGCCGGGGCTAAACCCGAGCCTTTCTGGGGGAAGGACACTAAAGAGATCGGATCACTTCTTGCGCAATTCATGCGCCTGCCAAAGACAGCGTTCGATGATCTGGCTCTGGCTCAATCCCATGCGTACACCGATGCCTCGCTTTCAAAATCTAAATCTCCCTACCCGGTGCTCGTTTTCTCGCACGGCTACAATCCGGGGTTTCTCTCACAAAACACTGCGCAGATGGAGGAGTTAGCTAGTCATGGGTATGTCGTATTCAGCATCGGCCATTCTTATGAAACTGTAGCCAACATTTTTCCTGATGGGCGAGTTGTGCCCTTCAGTCAGACCCGCTTCATGACTTTCGCCCAAGGCGCGGGAAAAGCGAACGTACTAGTCACCAAATACACCGCAGCAACCGACCCTACTGAAAAGGACGCTCTCATAAAACGGATTGTCGCCGATTGGCCAGTCCTGGACGAAAGCCTCCGCATCTGGACCGCCGACGTGCGCTTTGTTCTAAGTGAACTTGAAAAGATGAAATCAAATAAGCCAAAAAACATGTTCGCGGGAAAGCTGGACCTGAAGCGCATCGGCATCTTTGGGATGTCTTTTGGTGGCGCGACTGCGGGACAGGTTTGCGCAGTTGATAAGCGGTGCAGAGCGGGTATTAACCTGGACGGCTTACAGTCTGGTGACTTGATCGATCGCCCGATGGAGCGCCCCTTCATGTTCATGCAGAGCGAAGGTGCTGGAAATATCAATCGTCTCTTTTTTGAGCGAGCGAAGAACGATGCCTACTACGTGGTCGTAAAGGGGACCAAGCACTTTAACTACTCAGACTTCTCCATGTTTTCACCTGACTATCAAAAAGCCGGACTGCTTGGTCCCATTGACGGAGCGCGCATGGAGGGGATCATGAACGGTTACGTCCTGGCCTTTTTTGACAAATATATAAAGGGCAAGGACACCCCTCTGCTCAAAGGACCTTCTGCTAACTACCCTGAGGTCGAATTCAATTCACACGGCCGCCAAACGAAGAGGTAGAAAGGAAACATCCCGTTTATCTAACCGCAAGGAGTATGATAAGAGGGCTGTCATCCCCGTAATTCGACACTATTGAAAGCCCCCTTCTCGTCAACAGCGCGGTGTTAGTGGCGGGCGGAGGTGGCATTGAGCTGTGCCGCCTAATGCGTGCGGACTGCGAGTTAGCCAAACGCCGATCCTACTCGTAGATGCGATGCGCAAAGTGACCGCGCGGCCGCGCTGTTATTGAGGGTCTGGAGGCGGGGGCGGATGTTTGCGTCCAAACTCCTCACGAACCGGCCCATTCCTTACCGAAGGTGGAGCGGCTCACTGATCGGACGATCTTGGAGAGGCGCCGAAGAAAAGTATCGTAGCCATCTTTGAAAACTCCAATGAAGGCATCCTTCAGTCTACACTCGAGGGACGCTTAGACATTATGTAGGCAGGGTTTAACGGATCAGGTAGTCTCCCCTATTTACTCATGAACCTCTGTGAGGCCAGAGAACAATATTGAGCGGCTTTCTCGGATAGGGCACAAAATGAATGCCGTATTGAAACTGATCGTGGTGACAATGATATTGGCCTGGTTTTGTTCTGCGGCCCCAGCCCAAACAGCGGCTGACGAGCCTCTGATGCTCATCCGAATGCCGGATGAAGCGGCAGTTGTCAACCAGCCGCCGGACGCCGACATCGCTCGTTTCGTGGCTTCGCGGGAAACATACCTCCACATGGCTCCGCAAGATTTGATGAGAGATCGGGAGCTAGCCCGTAACGTGCTTGGGCAGAGTCAGATCTTTGATGAACTCTCCCAGTTCCAGGCCCAACACAATATGGCAGTGAAGGTCAAGTTCATTTCCTGGTCCGATGCGTTTCGTTTCTTCGCAGACTATGTATCCGATCCTAGTAACCCGCCCATTGTGGCGCAGCTAGGCGACACCTGGGCGGCCTACTTCCGTTCGTTGGGTGTCATGCCATACGAGCAACGGCAGGCTTGGGACGTTCGGCTGCTCTGGTATTGGAAGGACATGGTCAACGCTGAAGAGATTGCTGATGGTGATGGATTTGTTGCGGCGTGTCAGAGGCTGCATGAGGCCCCTCCTCCTGAATTGGTGGCGCCTTTTATTATTTCCACAGCTCCGGATTGGAACCTTCTCCATGACCTCTCTGTATGGCTCTATAACGCCGGGCTGCCTTCTCTCATCTCGTCCGAGAAAAAGCTTGGAGTGCTACCTTGGAAGGAGGCGAGATTTGCAGGTCCCGAAGGGGAACGGGCGGCACAATTTCTTATCAACCTGGCTAAGCGTGGTTATGTCGCACTACCAGAACAACCCAGCGATCAAATCGTCGAAAGCTTTCTTGCCCGGAAATACGCCATGGTCATCGTCGGACCGTGGGTCGCAAGGGCGGCGGGGAAAAGACTCGGCTCAGATTGGGAATCGAGGATTGGCGCGACATTACCCCCCAAGATTGGCGCAAATGTTGCTACGACGATTAAGGGCGGTTCCTTATTCGTAGTTCTTGATCCCAGCCATGGCAAAAATTTAACTGGTCTTATCCGAGCGCGCCGCCTGGTCGAATTTTTTGGCTCAATAGAAAGCCAGCGTCGCTATACTCACGCCCTCGGGGCACTCCCGGCGAACCAGCACGTTTTGATGGAAACCCCGTATTCCGGCGTGATTAAAACGGCGTTGGAGAGAGGAAAGACGTACCCTGAGATTCCCGAGTGGGCCCCCGTCGTGGAGAACCTTGCGACCCGAGACAATCTTTATGCCTTCTGGAAACGCCTATCGGCTCTCGCCGATACGCGTTCAGTCGCAGGCCAAGCGGAACAGGCGACTCGAGAGAAACTTATTCTGGCCGCTCTGCACTCGGCTGAGGTAGACATTAACAAGGAACTGTCGCCTGGAAAGCTATCCGTTCTCTGGCCATGGCTGTTGGCCTTAATTCTACTTCTGACTGCTGGCGTCTTTGCTTTCGTATGGAGCCAGCGGGTCGAACGAAAGCGCATAGCGGAATTACGACAAGCCCGCGACCTGCTGGCCACCCTACAACGTGGGATGGCGCCACTGCCAGAGCCGCCGCACGCCGGCGGTCGGGCCGCCTCGCATGATCCGCTGACTCTAGATATCAAAGGTTACCCCGCTCTCTATCTCAATACTGCGAGGCGCAAGGTTCTCGTAAAAAAGACGCGTTCCGAGCCACCCGAAGAAGTCATTCACGGAGCAGAATATGACCTGTTTCGGCATATCATCGAGTGTCTGCAAGTGGGTTGGTATGAGACTCACTGGATATGGAGCTACAGCATCTGGCCGGAAGCACACCCCAAGTTTCCGAAAGAAGCATTTGCCATTCATTGTACGAAACTTCGAAAGGAGATCGAAAGCGTTTGGCGCCTGGGAAAAATCCTCGGGAGAGGTTCTTATCACGGTGGCGCCATTCCAATAGAAGTCAGAGATGTTCACTTCTACACGGACGCTCAGAGCGAAGGTGGCGGTCATTCGATTTGGTCGCTCTTTCATGCCTCTGAACAATCGTTAAAAGCGTACAAAGCTAAGCAATGGGAAGATGCGCGGCACCATGTCGAACAGTTGCTGCAGATTGATGTGGAAAATTGGCCGGGCAATATTCTCCTCTGCCAGTTAGCAATCCAAAACCATGCCGACAAGGATGACCCTTTTGTTCGCAACGCGATTGCGTTTGCCCACAAACAGAGAGCGCCTTATGAGCACGCAGTTGAGATGGTTGCAAACTTACCCGAAGAAAAGGTGAGTCAGGAACAGAAGGACAGGCTGCATTCACGGTTGGCAAGCTTGTTGCAAATTATCCCCAAGTTGCCGCCGCTACAGCCAGGACCTCAACGGCGCGCCGGACGAACACCGTGGCGGACCAGGGATCAGCTCACCGATTGGTCCAGCTATTTGAGTGGAAAGGAACAAGCACTAGCCGGGGAAGAGATCAGGGTCGCCCAGGAGGTTAAGCGGTTTGTCATTCAGCGTCTCCATTGGGCTTCTCCAGGAGAAGTCAAAGACCATTTTCGAGAGTTTGTTCAGGACCTGGCGCTGGACGAATCAAGGTGGCCCGATGAGCGGCTCCCCTCCAGCGAGAAGGCCTTTAAATACCGTGCCTTGGATTATGTGCTCGCTGGAATCCAACATCTCTCGGATGACGATGAATCGAAAGCGGTCACAAAAGCGCAAAACCTACGTAAGCTGTGGAGCACAAGAACACAACTGAGCAAGCGGCTCGAACGAGAACTCACTGATGACGAAGTCTACCAAGAATGCCGGCTGCGATATCGCTGGAGCCGTTCGGGGTTTGATCATCTCCTCGAGTTTGAGAATTTCTGCCACCCGCAGCCGTTCGATGACTCACATTGGAAGAACGTAGACCCCGAGAAGGGGTAGTTTCTGATCTGCGTTCTTTGAAGGGTCTTCTCCTCGACTAATCCACACCTACCTATTCTGTCTCAAGTGCCCTTGTAAATATTTCCCACGAATGATCCGTTACAACTTTACGGGTCGGGGAGAAGTCTACCTGCGCCCAATGCTGCCTAACATTTGCGGGCCTTAAACCCGGACAGGCATTATTTCCACGCTTCGAACAAGGAGTTACTAACATGCGACTCAGATTTTCTGCTTTTGCTCGTATTATTCTGTGTGGGTCAATCGTGTTGGTTTGTGCGGCTGCTGCGAGCGGCCAATTTAGTGCCAGCGTGCAAGGCACGGTAACGGACGTTGCAGGTGCCGTCATCACGGACGCAACTGTCACGCTCGCCAGTAAAGAGACCGGTCGCACGCAGCAGGTTCAAACAAGCGATGGAGGTTTTTACCGCTTTTCGAGTCTCGCCCCAGGCTTGTATTCGATTACGGTTGAAAAAGCTGATTTTAAGAAACGAGTAACAGACAATGTGAAAGTCGATGCGGAAACGACAAAAGGTGTAGACCTTTCGCTCGAAGCCGGCGGTATCAGCGAAGTCGTAACGGTGGAGGCTGAGAATGAGGGGTTGCAGAGGGAGGACGCAAACGTTAGAACAACTATCACGACTAAAGAGGTTCTGACTCTTCCGCAACAGGGGCGAGATCCTTATGAACTGCTCCGGCTGGCGCCGGGCATTTTCGGAAGCGGAGCGAGAAACGGAAGTGGAGATGCGGTTTTCTTTCCAAACTCGAGGGGCCCGGGCGGTTCGAATAACTCGATCTTTCAGACGGAAAATCAGGTGCCGATCTCGGCGAACGGGCAGCGGGTTAGCTCCAATAACTACCAGATCGATGGTACCAGCGTTAACGCCCAAAGGTGGGGCGGAGCCGCTATAATTACCCCGTCACAGGAAAGCATTAAGGAATTGCAGGTAAGTTCGAGCACCTACTCGGCTGAAGACGGACGAAA
>JACCUI010000234.1 GCA_013811945.1 Pyrinomonadaceae bacterium
GTGAACGTGCGACGTTTGAGCACCGCCGTCCTGGCAGCCACTGCGCCCTTCTTGGTCATCGTTAAGCCTCCTTCCCCTGCGGGGATATGTGCTTAACTTTTTGTGTCAGTCAAGGGTGCAGTTCAAAAAGAAAATGATGAGCTTTTTAAAAGCTAATCAGGATCACATAGTTCTACATAAATTGAAGCATAACGTTCCGATTACCGAACGTGATATCGAGGAATTGGAGCGTCTACTATTCGAGACTGGCGAAGTGGGGACGCGGGAGGATTTTGAGCAGGCTTTTGGCAAGCAGGAACATCTCGGACTCTTTATCCGAAGCATAGTAGGCTTGGATCGCGAAGCAGCGAAAAAAGCATTTAGTGATTACCTCAACGAGCACAGATTCAACTCGACTCAGATTCAATTTGTGAATCTAATTATCGATTACCTGAGCCAAAACGGTGCGATAGAGCCGGCAAAGCTCTACGAGGCGCCCTACACCGACTTCAATACGAGCGGCTTGGATGGGGTCTTCCAAGACACCGATGCCAACAAGATTGTGGGTATCTTAAACTCCATTAAAGAAAACGCTGCCGCATAGTCAGGAAATATATGGTGGACCGGGCGACCCGCTGATTATGAGTGGGCTCATAAGGCTTATCATGCGTCCGACCCAATAACTCATGGTTCAACCCTTGACCGAAATTCAGCACCCCCCAAACCTTCTGCTAAATCGAGTGACTCCAAAGGTCAGAATGCAAACACTTACTACATTTTTTACTACAGTAAGCTTTTCGGTGGAGTGCATACTGTCTCTAAGTTGTTGATAGGATTGGAGGCGGCGATCGGAATCGAACCGATGAATAAAGGTTTTGCAGACCTCTGCCTTACCACTTGGCTACGCCGCCACAAGCAAGTATGAAGGAGAAAGGCGGAAGTCTGAAGCCCAAATTGGCGATGAAAGCCGGGCTTTCATCCTTCATTCTTCCGCCTTCATCCTTTGATCTTGGAGCGGGAGACGAGATTTGAACTCGCGACCCTCGCCTTGGCAAGGCGATGCTCTACCACTGAGCTACTCCCGCTTTTGGTGTTTGATTCTACGTATCCGTTTATTGTTGTCAAGCGAGGCGGTTTTAGTAGCGCGGGTTCACCGCGCGCTCCAAGTCCTCCACACTCAACACGGAGACAACTATCCAACCTTAGCGAATTTGCAGGTGAGGAAGGTGGGCAAAGCTAAGCGCCCCCGCTCCAGCGTAGCGTCGTCAACTTCAGCTTCCTTCAAGACTACCCCGGACTAAGTCAGCATAACAATTGAGCGGCTTTTGCAGCTCAGCGAACGACGCTACGCTGGAGCGGGGGCGCGCTTCGCTTTGCCCACCTTCCCAACCTGCGAATTTCCTCACCTTAAGTGGTCAGTTCAAGGTTGAGTGCTAAAACATCTGAACGCTGATGGTCTGATCCACGTTTTCGTCTCACCGCTGTCTCATTCGGCAGTGAACTCATATCTGAGTACACCGGAGACTTTCACCGGTTTGCCGTTTACTTTAGTTGGCGAAAACTTCGCTCCGCGGGCAGCGGTCACCGCCGCTGCCTTGAGCAATGGATGTCCTGATACAGCACGCGCGGAAACAACGTTGCCCTTTTCGTCGACCAGTACTTGCACCGCCACCGTACCAGAAACCTTGGCTTGCTTTGCTATGGGCGGGTAAGCAGGCTTTGGGAGGCTGATGGCCTTGCCGTTTAATACGCCACCTGAAACAGTCTTGCCAGCAGCCACACTCTCGTCGGTGTTGATGTCAGTGTCGGTATTACTATTGAGGTTGGCATCTTCGCTCTCGCCGCTCTTATCTAGGATGTTAATTGTCTGGCCGCTGTTAGTCCGAACGACGCCTTTAGCAAGGTGCCAGACGCTGTTGCTTCTCACTAGATTCACTTCATATTGGCCACTGGCTTTCGAGCCCTGCACTGACATTGTGAAGGCCGCGTTGCCGGAACCATCGGCATTCTGGCTGTAGGCTCCGAGGGGAAATCCGGTGTCCTTGATCTCACCTAACTGGTCCTTGACCTCTTCGTTTTCCCTTAGTGCCTTGACCGCCACGGTGTAGGCCTCAGAGGATTTCAACGTCTGCTCAAGCTTCTGGTAGCCGAAATAGATAGCGGCAGCGAGTCCGGCTCCCAACACCAACAATATGATTGCCACGATCAAGATGATCTTGCCGCAACCCGATTTCTTCGCGGGTTGGGCTGCGGGTCCGCCTATCATCGGTGACATCGGTGCCTGGGGCGAGCTGTAGAGAGGGGGACTTCCGTACATTGGCGGAGGTTGAGCCTGAACGGGAGCGCCACATTTTGGGCAAAATTTGTTGAACGACTCCACGGCATTGCCGCAGCTAGTGCAAATCATGTGTAGTCTCCTGCTATGTTTTCCTTAAGGCCGCTCCGTCAGATAACTGCCCAAGTTTTCGCGGGCCAGCATAATCCGCTCCCGACTTAGCTACAAGGAAACTTGAGCTGGGCAGTCTCATGGTTTGCAAAATCGCGCGGTAAAAACGATCCACGAAATGACACGAACGAACACGAAAAAAGTTCGCGCTATTTAGTGTGGTTTCGTGGATCGGTCTTACGTGGCAAGACTCACTACCCGGTCTTCTTGATTGCGCAGTAACTAGGCTCAATGGTGAGTCCAGGCCCTCCTTGACAGTCGGGCTACTGTCCGGAGGTTTCTCGGACGTAGTGAAATTGACTTCCCAGCGCAGGTCTTTTAAGGTTTCGCTGATCCAGCTTCCTCGAGTTCGAATCATCTGAGCAAGGAGCTTCCGCCTATGCTAAACGTCTCAAGCGTTATTTCAAGTCTTGTTACCAAACGAGCTGCCGTGCTGATTCTTATCGCAGCTTTCGCCGTGGGAGCCGCGGCCCAGCAGGGCTATAAGAAGCCGTCGCAAGATATTCTGGACATACTCAGCGCGGCCGTGACTCCGACGGCGACGGTTAGTCCCGCGCAGGACAACATACTGCTCGCCACCGGCCTTCGTTATCCACCCATCGCCGATCTGGCGCAGCCGATGTTGAGACTTGCGGGCCTCAGAATCAACCCAAACACCAATGGCCCGCACCGGTATCAGTATGCTGTGGCACTGACTCTCAAGCGAATTAGTGACAGCTCCGAAATCAAGATCGATCTCCCGCCCGGCGCGAAGATTGGCGCGCCGCAGTGGAGTGCGGACGGGAAACAGTTTGCCTTCACGAATACCACAGACTCAGGAATCGAGCTTTGGGTTGGCGATAGCGCAGGGGGAAAAGTGCGAATGCTAAAAGCCATCGCCATCAACGCTGCTGAGGGCGATCCCTTCCAGTGGATGCCTGACAATAGAACCCTGCTGGTGCAACTCGTGCCTGCAGAGCGACGCCCGGCGCCCTCACCATCGAGTGTGCCACGCGAACCGAACTGGCAAGAGAGTTCGGGCAAAGTGGGTCCGGTTCGCACATTTCAGGATTTACTGAAGACTTTTTACGACGAGGACTTGTTCGAATATTACGCCACCTCTCAGCTCGCCCTAATCGATAGTAGCAGTGGAAAACTCACTGAAGTGGGCCAGCCCGCAATCTTTCTTTCGCAGGACGTGGCACCCGATGGCCAACACCTTCTGTTGGCCCGCCTCCGCCGTCCCTTCTCCTATCTTTACCCGGACATTTCTTTTCCTCGCGACGTGGAGATCTGGGACACGAAAGGGAAGTTGGCTTACAAGTTGGCCAGCCTTCCGTTAGCTGATCAGGTGCCGATTGATGGCGTGGTCACCGGGCCAAGATCATATCGCTGGCGCCCCACGGAGCCGGCCACGCTCGTTTGGGTTGAGGCGCTCGATGGCGGCGATCCGAAAAAGAAAGTGGCACACCGCGACCGAGTGCTGATGCTAAAAGCGCCTTTCGCCGGCTCGCCAACTGAATTGACCAGGACTGAGCACCGCTTTGCAGGATCGTCGTGGGGAGAGAGAAACGGACTCGCGTTGGTGTCCGACTTCGATCGCGATCGCCGCTGGATAAGAACATTCATGATGAGTGCAGACAAGCGGGGCGAAACGCCCACGCTGGTGTGGAGTCGCAGCGTGCAAGATCGTTATGGGGACCCCGGCTCTCCCGTCACTCGGCAGCTGCCAAACGGCGAACGCGCCATTCTGCAAAATGGCGACTGGATCTTTTTGGCTGGCACAGGCTCATCACCGGAAGGTGACCGGCCCTTTCTTGACCGCTTCAATTTGCAGACTCAGAAAGCCGAGCGCTTATTTAGAAGCGACGCCAATCACTACGAGTCGTTTGTGGCCTTGCTCGATGACGATGGCAAGAAGTTCATCACCCGACATGAAAGCCCGATGGCGGCGCCGAATTATTACTTGCGCACTGTGGGTGAAGCTGCAGCAGGTGCTCCTATTAAGGCGCTCACAAACTTTCCTGATGCTACGCCACAGCTGCGCGGGATCAAGAAGCAGTTAGTTACCTACAAGCGGGCGGACGGTGTGCAGTGTTCGTTCACACTCTACCTGCCACCCGGCTACAAGCAAGGTACCCGATTGCCTACCGTTGTTTGGGCCTATCCGCTGGAGTTCACCGATCCGAGCACGGCAGGCCAGGTAACAGGCTCGACACAGCGCTCCACACAAATTGTCGGTCCCTCTCATCTGTTCTTTCTGCTGCAAGGCTATGCGATTCTAGACAACGCCACGATGCCGGTGGTTGGTGAGCCGGAAACAGTCAACAACACCTACGTCGAGCAGATTGTGATGAGCGCAAAGTCGGCGATTGATAAGGCCAATGAAATGGGTGTTACCGATCCGGAGCGAGTAGGCGTGGGTGGCCACAGCTATGGCGCGTTCATGACGGCGAATCTTCTGGCGCATTCAGATTTGTTTCGCGCGGGCATTGCTCGTAGCGGCGCTTACAACCGCACCTTGACGCCGTTCGGATTCCAAAGCGAGCGCCGCACGCTTTGGGAAGCCCCGGAGCTCTACATCAAGGTCTCTCCGTTCATGGTCGCCCACAAGATCAATGAACCGATCCTATTCATTCACGGAGAAGCGGACGACAATACCGGTACTTTTCCGATTCAATCCGAGCGGATGTATCAGGCCGTGCGTGGTCATGGGGGCACAGTCAGGCTGGTCACTTTGCCGCTCGAGGCTCACGGCTATGCGGGACGCGAGACTATCGAGCACGTGCTCTACGAGATGATCGATTGGTTCGATAAGTACGTGAAGAACGCACCTCCGCGCGCGAAACAGCAGACAGCGGTGGCGAACTAAGAAAATAGCCGCGGATTTCGCAGATGAACGCCGATCAGAACAAGACTAAAAACAGGTAAAGAACAACCCTTGTCAGCTCAGTTGCATGTTTCTTCTGATCCGCGATTATTCGCGAAAATCCGCGGCTAATATTCTTCCTTGGCTACTTCTTCCCTTTGAGCTCGGACAATTCCGTTTCCAACTCCTCAATCACTTCATGCACACCAGCCTTAAAACCCGGGTTGGTTAGGGTAGCTATAGACTTCTTCATCGCTGTCAGCCGCGCCACGAGCAACGCCTGATCCGCCGGCACTTCGATGTCAGGCTTAACCCCTGTGCCCTCCCAATTGGTTTTAGTGATTGGACTGATAGCGCGCCCGGTGGGCACGAACACGTTGAAGTGTTCGTTGATTCGGAACCCGCCGCCGGGATGGGCGCCGCCGCCGGTTGTCTCTCCGATTATAGTCGCGCGCTTGAGATTCTTCAGGTTGTAGGTAAATTCCTCGGCTCCGGAAAACGTGCGTTTGCTCGTGAGCACGTACACGTCTTTGTTCAGGTAGCGTTTGCCGGCCACCTCCTTACGCGTCCAGAATTCGTCCGTGCGATCGCCTTCGCGCCAGTAAAGATCATTCAGGTGAACTGGATCGGCGCCGAAGAGATATGAGCAAACGAGCGCAACCATCTCGGGGCTGCCGCCACCATTCTTCCGTAAGTCAATGATGAGCGCGTCAGTGGTGGAAACGAAGGTCATAGCAGCGGCCAGGGTTGCGGCCCCTAGCTCCGGATCGAAGAACCCCCGGAATTCTATGTAGCCGATATTGCCGGGCAGTCGCTCGACCTTGTTGAAGCCGTGATTCATCCAACTCATTTCGCGACGTTGTTCCTCACGCTCCTCGGCGCTTGGCTCGCGGCGGGTCTGGCGAAGGGGGAGCGGTCCGTGCGAGTAACGCACACGCAAGTGTTTGTCTTTACTCACCGCCTGCAGATCCTTTGTGAGAGTCTCAGCGAACGTCCGGGAGCTGGTGATTTGGTCGTACTCTTTTTTTGCGGCGCGATCGCGCAACGAAGCGTCCATCTTCTTCGCGACCTCGGGAAAAACATAAGCCTCGTTGAGTCGCTTCGAGATCGATTCGATGATCTGCGTGCGCGTGACGGCGTCGATGGTTCCGTCGGGCTGCTGCCCGCCCGACTGCTGCGCCGACGCGAGTTGTATGGCGAGGGTGAGCAGAACGAGCGCTGCGAACCCTTTGGTGCTTGCAAATCTAAACATAATTGACTCTCCTTTGATTAACTTAAATGGATGACTAAAAAATACGGGACGGGGAGCAGCGCCAAAAAAATCGTGCTTCAGGTCGCGCCTGGATCGGTCGCTGCGTTTGGCTTAAGCAGCAGGCCGTGCAGTATTAAGTCTGCAACGGCGTCGGTCTTTTCCTTAACCTCCTCGCGTTCACCTAACTCAATCGTACTTAGGCTGTAAGGCAGGAGGGCGTTAGTGGCATGCAGCAGTGCGTACGCTGTCGAGAGTGCGTCGCCAAACTCAAACTCGCCTGCGTCTCGCCCCTGGTTCAGAACGTCGGCGAGGATTTGTGCTTCGTCGTCGAAGTAGTGTGCGCGGCGGGCGAGTAGACCCGGGCGGAGCGCTGCCAGCAAATCGTTAAGACTCTGCGTGTAATGCTGGATGCTGTCGAAACGGAAGAGGACCCGCGTCAAAAGCATGAGACGAAGACGGATCGCAGCAGTAGCGTTAGATTGCGCAATCGCGTGAAGTCGTTCTTTGAGTCGGTCTACAATCCTGTCGACGTGCGAGAGGACGATCTCCTCTTTACTGCTGAAATGCAGGTAGATGGTCCCTTTGCCTACGCCCACCTCGCGCGCGATGTCTTCGACAGTCATTTTGCGGTAGCCGTAACGGGCCAGCAGACGCTCGGTCGCGTTCAGAATTCCCTCTCGTACGTCTTCACGTGTCGCTATTGCGGACATTTTTACCCTGACCGATGACCAGAATCGACTTCTGGTCATACTAAACGCAGAGCTAGGTGCTAAGTTGCACAAATTTTCTAACCCGAGAATTAACAATTCAAGATCAATCCCAATATCGGTCGGGCCTGCGGCGCTTGCGAAACTTCTCTTCTGACCAGAAGTTGCGCAGCAGTTCGATCTGCAAGTCGCGGGGACCTTCCTCAGCTGCCGGCAACACGATGCTTACCACGTCGTAGCGACAGTGTGTATTCGTGAGGCCGAACATGCGGCGGTAGGCGTGGGCGGCGCGCATAATCTGACGTTGCTTTCTCAGATCAACGTTCGCTGAAGGGGTAGCAAACCAGTCTGATGTGCGAGTCTTCACTTCCACAAAACAGAGAGTAGAACCTTCATAGGCAACCAGATCGATTTCCACATTTACCACTGCGTCATTCCGATTTCGACCCACGGGGATAGTGAAATTGGAAGCTACGAGTTGAAAGCCGGTCTGCAAGAGAAATGCGGCGGCGAGTTCTTCGCCACGCCTGCCAAGCTCATGAAGGGCTGAGAGAGTCTCAGGCTGTTCTGGTGAGGAATTCTGCATTGGTGCTTCGCAGGAGGTGAGCGCCTGCCTCCATTGGTTTTCCGCTTAGAGCGGCTGTTCAAGGACTTCGCGCAATCGATCCGATGCCTGGCCCCAAAAGGTTTTCATTTTGGCTGCGGCTTTTGCGTCCGGAAGCTTGCTATGCTGGACGACGACCTGGCTCCTGGCGTCGCCCTTTGAATAGAAATAAATCTCGATACTGGTCTTGCCGTCCTTCCAGGTTGCGCGCAGAGACTTGTTCGCAGTGGTCTTTCGTACCACGAGTCCGCCTTCTGGAAGCCAACTGCTGCGGCTCTTTTCGTTTGCCACTGCTTTGTAGAGATTCGCAAGGGGCACGTTTACGGTTCTACTTACTAATCTGATAGCCGCCGGGCGTTTCATGCTTCTGGCGCAGGCCCCGAGCCTGCTCGTAAGTGACAGTGACCATCTGCTGCCACCACGGGCCAACGTCGTGCTTCGAGTTGAGAAACTTAACAATGTCCGGATGCGACATCTCTTTTGCGCCGGCCTTATCAAGAATTGCGAACCATTGGTCCCATTTCTTGCCCGTCTTTGCTTAGACGGCTTCGTCGCTCATGCGCGGGCTCTGCGGTTTCGTTCTTGTTGACATGAATTCTTTCAGATAAACCGCAAACGGAGAAGATCTAATAGAAGCAGAGTTATTACGTGCTCCGCCTATGCATCCCGGTCGTAGGCTACTTTCAACCAGTGCTTTACCTCATCGTCGATCTCCTTAACCGACTCGATCTGAATGCGATGTGTGATGCGATCTTTTTTGGCGAAGCCACCAGTGTCGATCAAACGACCTTTCGCTTCCATATGGCCGAGGGCAAAACCGAGATCGATGCGCGTACGCGTGGTTGGTTTGATTTGCGCAAATACGTGCTTGCGATAAAGGGGCACGATGGTTTGGCAGGGACATGCCTTAGCATCTTTTCCCACCTTAAGCCCGAGTTTTAGCAAGGCTTCATAAATGGGCCTCAGCTCGGATTTCACTCCGGAGAACATCCGTTCCACATAACCTTCCGCGGCTTTAAGATACTCGTCGGGGTCGGCCGTCTCAGTACCTTTTCCCACTGAGCGTTCAGCCAACCACCAGGCAGTGTTGGTTCCCAGGCCGTGCTCTTGCTTGAGCCAATTTCGCCGCTCCTTCTCGTCTTTCGGTCCGGACTTCTTGACGAAACGTAGCCACTCGTCGAGCGAGCGTCCAGTCTTCTCCTTGAGCTCCGCGACCCACTTCTGGGTCATCGCAATCCCGGGATGCACGCTGTAGATGGGTTTCTTTTTCGTGGCTATGGCAGTGCGTGGCATAAGGAAATTCCTTTCTTCTGGAAAACCAAGGATAGCCGAAAGTTCACGGCTTTGGCTTCTTCAAAATTGCTAACTTGACAGCTAGTGTCCCAACGTCCAGGCGAGATGTTAATTCAAGGTTGTGTAACTCAAAGAGATAGCTCCACCCACGTGTGTATTCGATTTCAATTTACGACTGGGCTCATCGCTTCTTACAGAACCGGGAGTTATAGCGACCGCACTCAACTGGCTCAGGGATCAAGCGGCGTCGACTACTTAGATCTCAATCAACCCATGCTCATTCTGAGTCAATTGGGGAACATGCCTTTCTCTTCCTGCCGTGAATACTGCCTTGCTTGAATGCGGTCGCTAGCGCTTCCGGTTCTGTAGTGGCTGCCCCGCCGGGTGCCAGGTTGCCCACGTTCCATTCTCACTCTCGAAAGCTCACAGTTGGCAGAAACCGAGGAGCACGTCTCACCTTTGTTGCCTGCTCGAAAGAGTAGGCATACTTGATCAGTTTCGGCTCGCTATACGAAGCTCCGAAAAACGAGATGCCAAACGGCAGGCCGAAAATGTAGCCGGCAGGCACGGTGATGTGTGGATAGCCAGCGACCGCGGAGGGTGATGAATAGCCGCCCGTGAAGTGGTCACCGTTGATCCAATCAGTGGGCCAGGCCGGTCCGCCCGTGGGAGCGATTAGCGCATCAAGCCGATGCTGGCGCATGATAAAGTCAATCCCCTGGCCTCGAGACAAAAGATGGTTCTTGCGCACCGCTTGAAGATACTTCTTGTCGGTAAGGGGGCCTTTCCCCTGGGCTTTTATAAAAATGTCCTGCCCGAAGTAAGGCATTTCTTTATCGCGGTTCTTTTCATTGAATTCAATAACCTCTTTCAAACTACGAACCGGCGCCTTTGGTCCCAGGCCGGCGAGGTAGGCATTGACATCCGCTTTAAACTCGTAAAGCAGCACCTCGAACTCGGAGTCGTCAAACTTTCCTTTGGTGGGGATGTCGGCGGGATCGATTACCACTGCCCCCAGTTTCTTGATCCTCCTTATTAGCTCTTCCATTCGCTTATCAACTTGATCGTTGAAGTTGAAGTACGCTCTGGACACTCCGATACGCGCACCACGTAACCCATCCTTATCGAGAAACCGGGTGTAGTCGCTATGCGACTTGCCCCGGCTCGATCTGGTCGCGCTGTCGCGCGGATCGATTCCCGTTAATGCCCCCAGCAGCACGGCGGCATCTGCGACAGTTCGAGCCATGGGACCGGCCGTGTCCTGACTGTGGGCGATGGGAATAATTCCCGACCTGCTAACCAAACCAAGGGTGGGTTTAATTCCGACCAGTGAGTTTGTTGAAGAAGGGCAGACGATCGATCCATCTGTTTCAGTGCCGATGGTAGCCGAGCACAGGTTTGCGGCCGCGGCCGCTCCGGAGCCAGAGCTGGATCCACAAGGATTGCGGTCTAGCACGTAAGGGTTTTTGGTCTGACCACCGCGACCACTCCAGCCGCTGCTCGAGTGATTTGAACGAAAGTTAGCCCACTCACTGAGATTTGTTTTGCCGAGTATCACTGCTCCAGACTCGCGCAGTCTTCGGGCGACAAAAGCATCCTGGCTCGGAGTAGAGGCGAACAGGGCGAGCGAGCCGGCGGTTGTCATCATGCGGTCAGCGGTGTCGATGTTGTCCTTGATGAGAATCGGAATACCGTGCAGTGGTCCACGCGCCCCTTTTTCTTTGCGTTCCCGATCCAGGGCCTCTGCGATGGCCATCGCGTCGGGGTTGATCTCGATCACGGTGTTTATAGCTGGGCCGCGCTTATCAATATCCTCGATGCGATCGAAATACTTCCGTGTGATGGTGCGCGCACTTAGCTTTCCAGACTTCATGCCCTCCTGCAGCTCGGCGATAGTTAGTTCATCGAATTCAAAAGGCTCAGGATCTGGCCCCAATGAATCAGAAACAGCTGGATCCCGGTTGGCAGTAGCAATTACGGGCCTGCTGATTGCCAGCGCGCCGGCCAGCGCGCTTCTTTGCAGGAAGTCTCTCCGCCTCATATCAGCTCCCTCAGATCTAGTCAGCGTTTGCGGCTTCGGCTTTAATGCCGAGTGGGATTCACCGCTCCCAGGTTTCGACGTCTCCATCAACTATAACAAAGAGCGGATGGGCCTCCGGATAGCCGGATTGTCTCACCTCTGCGTGTTTCCTGGGATCTCTTAGCTTCAACTTCCTTTTCAAGTGTCGCCACTCGAAAAGTAGCTGTCCCGTCGAGCATTTCATACGGCGCCGGCTTTTGCCCTGAGCAATCTTGGTTTCATCGAAGCTGTATCCGCGACTGGCGGCTTCCTGATGAATAAACCGCAGGTAGGTTGCCACGCATGCTACCGGATCAGTTTGCTTTTTGAATCTGACTAACTGCGGGTGATTTCGATAGCCTTTGGTGTCACCCTGCAAAACCTTTTGCGCCAGTAGCGTTTCCCGCCACAAAGCAACCAGGCCCCGGGCATCGAGATACTTTGGATGAACGGTCCAGAGTCTCATCTAGCACGCGTCTCGGTCACGATAAGTTTTTACTTCTCAAGTGCCGCTCGTACCTTCTTGATGACTCGCCCCGGCGTGGAATACCAGAGGCGACTGCCCTCGAAAACCTTCGATCCATCAATGCCCACGCTCAGCTCACCGAGGCCGCCCTTTACGGTTTCCACTTTTAGCTCGGGTTCCTGTGAAAGATCAGCCGCCACACGGGCGGCTATCAGATTCTTTATGGGTCAAACGGGACAGTAACGAATGGTGATTTTCTTCATGGTTGTCCTTTCATCTATGAGCGCGAGGTCGCTATTGAGATCAATGTGCAACTTCGCTCATTAGCGCCAGGAGGTTGTTTTCCGAGTCGCGGAAGGATGCCATCCACAGATCATAGACACCCATATTCGCGACAAATACAGGTTGCTCCTCAAATTGGACACCGCGGTCGGTAAGAGTTTGCGCGGCTTGCTGAATGTTGTCCACTTTGAAGTAGAGAATCGAGCTGGGATGATCAAACTCCGGCTTCTCAGGAAGTGAGAGCATGAGCCTGAGGCCATCGCAGTCAAAAAAGGCCATCTTCGGAGGTACTGAGAAGAGGTGTTTGATTCCCAACCGGTCTCGATAAAAACCGACTGCTCGGTCTAGATCGTGTGCGTTCACGGCAATCTGTCCAATCGCGGACAGACCAAAGCTATTTGTTTCGGTCATCTGATCCTCCCTGGTTTCGATCTATGTTCAAAGGCAGGCACTATAATTGGCAGATCCTACTCCCGCTTCTCGAAAATCACCTTTTTGCTCGGCGGTAGGCTTCAGGAGCCAGGCCCACGCGCTGCCTAAACAACCAGCTGAAAGATCCCAGGCTCTCGAAACCCACCGCAAAACATACATCAGTCACTGGTTGGTTGGTCTGAGCCAACAGCCCCTGCGCATGTTCAAGCCGAATCCGCGTGAGATACTGGTGTGGAGTTTGATGAAACGCTTGCTTGAAGGTTCGCAGGAAATGATTAGGGGAAAGGCACGCACCCTGGCCATGTCGTTGAGCGTGATCGGTTCGTCGAAGCAGGCCGCCGCATAGTCTCTGGCCCTCGTTCAATACGAGATGGGAACTATCATCGACCGCATAGCGTCCCACTTCGATATCATAGAATGCCTGGCCGCGAAAGAAGCACTTGATGGAAAGTGGGCCAACGCCCTGCCAGCGATGTTTGAATCCTCGTTCATGCAGGATGTGAGCCGCCTGGCCCAAACCAACCTGGTCGCCAGACCCTCCGTTGAGCTTAGGTGTTGTCAGCATCGGCTCTGCAGTCAGGCTTATACCCGACGATTTGTTAACGAGTCAATGAACTCCGTCGTCTTGCTGGTTTAGTTCCAATAGTTAGCACCCAAACGCGAGTGCCCTCAAAAGCGGGAAGGGGTCTCGACGCTCCGCCGAGACCCCTCACCTTTAGTCTTTAAGTCAATCGCCTAATAGCCTGCGCGGCAACTCGCGCCGCTTGCGGTTGCGCGGGGCTAGTCTTAGCCATCGCATTCACGGCTGCGGTTCTCCGCAAGGAGAGATTGACTTTGCGCTGGTGGGATACGCTCGGCAATGTTGCAGTAGCGATTGCCATTGGCGTTGTTGCCGGTACCGTCATTGAAGATACGATAGGCGCTTCGTGGAAGGTGCTAAGATGACATCTGTGGCTATAGCGACCAGGAAAAGTTCAAGAGCAGAACCCAGCTCTGCGGCTTTGCCTCTGGTAGCTGTAGTAGGGCAACCGAATGTTGGCAAGTCGACTCTTTTTAACCGGTTGATCGGCCAACGGCGTTCGATAGTTGGCGACGAGCCGGGTATTACGCGCGACCGGATCTTTGGTGAAGTCGAATGGGCGGGCCAGCGCTTTGCGATCGTCGATACTGGTGGAATCGTTACCGACGACGATGCAGTTATTCCGGCAAGTATTTTCAAACAAGCGGGTTTCGCGATTGACGACTCGCAGGCGTTGATCTGGGTAGTTGATGCGCGACAGGGTTTGACTACGCTCGATGAAGAGTTGGCGAAGCTGCTGCGCGCGACCGGCAAGCGAGTGTTAGTAGCGGCGAACAAATCAGAATCAGCGCGAGTGGAAGCGACAGCTTCGGAGTTCTACAAGTTCGGCTTTGAGGAAGTGTTTCCTGTTTCAGCGGAACAGGGAATCGGATTAGGCGAGTTACTCGATGCGCTGATTAGAGGACTCGAAAGAGCACCGGAGTCAGGTGAAGGTGTCGTTTCTTCTCACAAGCGCGAGCTGCGGCTGGCGATTGTAGGCCGTCCCAATGTGGGTAAGTCTTCTATTCTAAATAGCCTGCTGGGGGAGGAGCGCGCGATCGTCTCCCCCGTTGCGGGCACGACTCGCGACGCTACCGACACTCTTCTGGAAACTCCGGATCAACTGTTTCGCCTGGTGGATACCGCGGGCATTCGTCGCAAAGGAAAAGCGGCTGAGATGGCGGAGAAGCTTTCAGTGGTGATGGCGATGAAGAGTTTGAAGCGCGCCGACGTCGCAATCGTTATCGTTGATGCCGAAGAGGGAGTCACAGCACTTGATGCTCACATTGCGGGCTACGCCTACGACGCTGGCTGCTCGATCATCCTGGC
The DNA here is from genome assembly GCA_013811945.1 of Pyrinomonadaceae bacterium. Classification (GTDB taxonomy): domain Bacteria; phylum Acidobacteriota; class Blastocatellia; order Pyrinomonadales; family Pyrinomonadaceae; genus PSRF01. The sequence goes on from JACCUI010000234.1 coordinate 14,257, forward strand.
CTGCAATAAGTGGGATGCTGTTAAGAACAAGGAAACAAGCACCTCATCGGAATTTGAAAGAAATGTTCGAGAGCGGATGAAGTTTCTCGACTTCGCTCCGGTGATCATGGTTTCCGCCCTGACGAGCCAACGCGTCGAGAAACTTTTGCCCCTCGCGATTCGCGCCAATGAAGCACGAAACAGACGCGTAACCACTTCGCAGCTCAATGCATTTTTTGAGGATGCGGTTTCGCAGCCGCGCGGGGGTAGTGCGCCGGCTCCGGTCAAAGGCGGAGTATCGAGATTGCACGTGCAATACATGACGCAAGCGAGCGTGCGGCCGCCGACATTTGTGGTGTTCACCTCCGGTGGCAAGGGAGGCTTGCATTTTTCCTACCTACGATATCTTCAGAATCGTCTGCGTGAACAGTTCGATTTCTTTGCCACGCCGTTGCGCATAGTCGAGAAGCACAAGCAGCGCAAGAAGAGATGAGCGGGGTCGAGCACGCGGATTTTGCCAATGGTAACCACGCCCCCGATTACTTTTAGTTTAGCTGCCCGCGACGGCCAGGCTCGCGCCGGGATACTTAACACTCGACGTGGCACTATTGAGACACCTGTCTTCATGCCTGTTGGCACTGCCGGCACGGTGAAGGCTACCCGCTTTGAGGTCCTTGAAGAAGAGCTTGATGCCCGCATCATTCTCGGAAACACTTACCATCTCTGGTTGCGGCCCGGCGTCGACGTAATCCGAGCTTGCGGCGGACTGCATAAATTCATTGGCTGGTCCCGGGCGCTACTTACTGATTCCGGTGGATTTCAGGTTTGGAGCCTTGGAGCATTAAGGAAGATCAGCGAAGAAGGCACTGAGTTTCGCTCTCATGTGGATGGCAGCCTGCGATTTTTGTCCCCTGAAGTATCAATGGAAGTTCAGGCCGGGCTCGGATCAGACATTGTCATGGTGTTTGACGAGTGTGCGCCGGGCAAAGCCACTCACGATGAGGCGCGAGCGAGCCTGGAGTTAACGGCGCGTTGGGCGAAACGCTCGCGGGAAAAGTTTGACCAGTTACAGCGGGAAGGATGCGACACGGGATCCATTGGATTCAGTCTTCCCGCAGATACTCGAGGGAGCACCGTAACGGGCAACATCGCTCTGCAGCGGGACTGCCCTACTGGGGAACTCGCCATGCCCGCGCTCCCGGAAGGGTTGACCGGAGCACAATCGCTCTTTGGAATTGTTCAAGGGGCTGCGCACCGCGACCTCAGACGCGAAAGCCTGGAACGCACAATGGAGATCGGGTTCGATGGTTACGCGATCGGCGGGCTCAGCGTTGGGGAAGAGAAGTCTGTCATGTGGGACCTGGTTGACGAGGTCGCTCCGCTCCTGCCACCCGACCGTCCCCGTTATCTGATGGGGGTTGGGAGTCCGGAAGACTTGATTGAAGCGGTGGCCAGAGGCGTTGACATGTTTGACTGTGTGTTGCCCACACGAAATGGTCGCACGGGGCAGGCGTTTACTTCGCGTGGAAAATTGAACGTAAAGAATGCGCAATGGGCAGAGGACCGGAGGCCTTTGGACGAATCCTGTCGGTGCTCAGTATGCCAAAGACACTCTCGCGCCTACCTCAGGCACCTTCATCAAACGGGAGAGATGCTGGCAGGTATCTTGCTGACCCATCACAATCTAGCCTTCTTCCTTGACACTATGCGACGTGTAAGGCAATCTATCCGGTCTGGCTATTTCCCAAAATTTCGACGAGAGTTCATAGACCGCCTGAGCGAATCTGGGGAATGAAGGCGTTCAGCGAGCACTTGGCGATCGACTCTGTGAGCCCAATTAATTAGTATAATAAACAGTCACGTTCGCCCTTATCTCAATTCAGAAGACGGTTAAATGACAAACATGCTCATGTTCTTTCAAGGCGGCCTGGGAGCGCTCGGTGGTTTGCTGCCCATGCTGCTCATCATAGCCGTGTTCTACATGTTGCTGATTAGACCGCAGCAAAAGCGTCAGAAGCAGTTGCAGGAAACCATATCCCAACTTAAAACGGGCGATCGAATCGTGACCACGGGCGGAGTGATTGGAACCATCACCACTATTCGCGATACTAGTTTCCTGATCCGAAGCGCCGACAAGTCGATTCTCGAAATTGCGAGGTCTGCCGTAGCAGGCATCGATGAGGAAGAGAAGAAGTAGTTCCCCTCAAATTATTATTGATTGCTTTTCCAATTGTCTTTGCAATGAAGAAAAAGAACCTCCTTCAACGTGCCATCATCATCGCTGTTGTTACGCTGTTAGGTATTTATATTGTCATCGGCCCACGCCGAAAGCCCAGGCTCAGCGATTTTACCTGGTCTGGAATCAAGGCCACCCTGGCTTCGAACATCCGTCTGGGCCTTGACCTAAAAGGCGGTTCTCACCTCGTAATGCGGGTAAAGACTGATGAGTTCTTGAAGAAGTTGACGGAAGGCAATGCGCTCGCCATTCAGCCTGCGGCACGGGACGCCGGATATCCGCCCAATGACGTGAAGTGGGAAGCGACTTCCGGCAACTATAAAATCCTTCTTGAAGCTGCGGATCCGTCCAAGATTGGCGACATCGAAGAAGCAGTAAAGAAAAAGGTCGACCTTACTGACTGGAACTCATCGAACAGTGGCAACACAATCACCTGGACTCTAACGCCGACTGCTCAGCGAGCACTTGCGGAGCAAGCGACCGAGCAGGCCAAGCGCATCATTGAAAGCCGCCTGGATGCCGTAGGAGTTGCGGAACCCCTGGTGCAGCGACATGGGGCCCTAAGCTCGCACCAAATTCTGGTGCAAATGCCCGGCATCCAGGATCCCGAGCGCGTCAAGGAGTTGCTCAAGGGCGAGTCGAGGCT
>JACCUI010000268.1 GCA_013811945.1 Pyrinomonadaceae bacterium
GAGAGTAGGTTGAAGAGTTCATCTCCAGATGCGTTCCGCTCCTCCGAACGGGGCTGATGAGATTTCACCGTTCTCGTCTATAAACATCTCGCTCCTACGGAGTGAAGCCCCGCAATTCCCACGTTGCTGACTAAAAATCAACTTAACCTTCGACACTGTTGCGGGACCGGGGTCTGAGAACCAATGTGAACCTGGAATTGTTCTGACTTGCTTAAGACGTACTAATAGAGCAAGGCCCGGGCGCGAATATTTCGAAACTGATCCAATTGCTCCGTCCAGGATCGGACAATATCCTCCGGCGCATCGCCTCGCTTAACGCGCTCCAGCGTAGCAGCGTTCACCAGGAGTCTTCCGTACGCGTCCACTTTCCATCGTTCGGGATAAAGGCGTCTCAATGCCACGGCGATCTCAATTCCGGTGGGGACTGGCCGAAAGGTCGCGCGGTCGGTAATAATGACATTTAGCCCCTGGCATTCTTCGCCCTTGAATACAGAAGCCGTCGGCTTGAAGCGCACTGGAACGAATCTCACTCCAGGCAGACGGCGTTGATTCAAGTCTGCTGCAAGCTGTTGCCCGACTATCCAGGGCGCGCCGACAAGTTCAAAAGGCGTATCTGTTCCCCTGCCAACCGAGACGTTCGTCGTCTCAAAAAGACCAACGCCGGGATATAGCGTCGCCTCGGTCAGGCTGCGCATATTCGGGGACGGGTTGACCCACGTGAGGTTCGTTGCGTCAAACCACATCGCCCGCTGCCAGCCCTCCATCTTGATCACGCGCACATCACAATTGATCTTCCGATCTTGATTGAAGAGTTGGGCTAGCTCTCCAATCGTCATTCCGTGTCGCACAGGAATCGTGTGATATGCCGTAAAGGAGAGCTTGTCAGCATCCGCGATTGGCCCTTCTACCATTAGTCCGCCAATCGGATTTGGGCGGTCCAGAACAAAGACCGGCAGACCCGCCTTGGCGGCTTCTTCCATTACGTAACCGAGAGTCGAAATATAAGTGTAAAAGCGCGCGCCGATATCCTGAATGTCAAAGACGAGAGCGTCGAGACCTTTCAACTGTTCCGGCTTTGGCCGGCGCGTCTCGCCGTAAAGCGAATAAATGGGAAGTCCAGTCTGCTCATCTTTTGAATCGGAGACCTTTTCATCGGCGCTGCCGCGAATTCCGTGTTCCGGCGAAAAGAGTGCGACGAGCTCGACGCGGGCAGCTTTGTTTAGCACGTCAATGGTCTGCCTTCCGTTGCGGTTCTTCCCAGTGTGATTAGTGACCAGACCGATTTTTTTGCCGGCGAGTTGTTTGAAGCCATCGCGCTCGAGCACGTCGATGCCAGTCAGTACTTTTGCATCTGCAGTGTGCTCAGCGAGCGGAGTCGCACTTAATGCCTGACCGCGAGCAGCAGTGAAGCGGGCCAGGTCTCGGTTCAAAGTTTCGTAGTATCGAGATTGGCCCACCACGGCTTTCGAGGTTACTGCCAGATCAGTAACAGCGCCCGCGGCTATGGAAGCTACCTTGCCTCGCAGCGAGGCAACGTCACCTTTGCCGTCGGGATGCACGCGATTGCTGAGGAAGACCACAAACATGTCCGTGGCCGGGTCAATCCAAATAGAGGTGCCGGTGAAGCCTGTGTGACCGAAGGAACCGAGCGGGAACAGATCGCCTCGATTCGTCGAAAAGCTCGTGCTGATGTCCCAGCCGAGCCCGCGAGTCCAACCGGCTTCGGTAACCAGTCGTGGCCGCGTCATCTCGGCAACGGATAGTGGACTAAGAATGCGAACACCCCGATACCGACCGCCGTCCAGGATCATCTCGGAGTACAGCGACAGGTCGTCAGCAGTTGAAAAAAGTCCGGCATGTCCGGCGACTCCATTCATGCGATAGGAAGTTGGATCGTGGACTTCGCCCCGCAACCATTCCTCTCCTTCCGCCCCGGCGTTTTCCGCAGAGTCGCCGAGATAGCTCATCTGTCCACGACGTTTTTCGGTGGGCGCAATTCGCTTCCTGAGCATCCGCGAGGGACGGAAACCCGTATCCCGCATTCCCAAAGGCACGAAGATGTTCTGGCGGGCAAACTTATCGAGCGTGCCGCCGCTGACTCGGCGAACTACTTCCCCCAGAGCAATGTAGCCGATGTCGCTGTAAACGAAACGTGTGCCCGGCGGATTTCGCAACGGCTCTTTGATCAATCTCTTAACTGCTTCGTCATATCCGGTCCATCGCTCTTTCAAGTCGAAATCTGGAGCGTAGCCAGATCGATGGGTCAAGAGAAGCTCGATGGTGATTCTTTCTCGACCCTCTCCCTTTAGTTCGGGAATGTAGTTCGAAACCGGATCGCTCAGACGGACCTTGCCGCGTTCGACCAGAATCATGATGCTCGTCGCCGTAGCCACGACTTTGGTCAGACTGGCAACATCGAAGATCGTGTCCGGTGTCATCGGTTCCCTAACCGGCTCGACCGCCCGGAAACCGTAAGCTTTGCGCCAGACGGCTCGGCCCTTCCGGGCAACCAGAACAACGGCGCCAGGCAATTGGCGCTTGCCAATCGACTCGGCAATAACCTGGTTTATCTGTTCGAGCCGTGGCGTCGAAAGCGAGACTGCTTCGGGATTCGCGCGAGGAAGCTGAGCGAACGCGTTAAGCGATAAACAGAAGGAGATAACGAGAAGGACAGAACCGCGAAAGCGAGAAGTAGGAGCCATGCTAATTGGGGACCGGAATAGGATCACAGTATTGAGTGGCTCCGTAGGAGCGGAATGTTTATAGCCGCGGTACCACCCTAAGAGTTAAGCTCCAGAGGAGCGGAATGTCGCCCCTATCGGGGCTATGATTCGATAGGAGATTATCGGCAACTATAAACATTCGGTTCCTACGGAACTGCGGAACTGAGCCAGCGCTTTCAATTGAATCCCTGTGCCACGCGGATAGAGATCAGGCAGAGAAATCGGCAACTTCCCGGTGATATCGATCCGCCCCAGTACAGCATGGGCCATCGCCTGCTGCAAACTAGGCATGTCGCCATAGGCAACCATGTAGGTGCGGAGCCCTGGAAAACTTTGGAGCAAATAGGGATTGCCGAAACTGAGTCCAATAATCGGTCTCTTGCTGGAGATTAGTGTCGATAGCACCCGCGCTCCGGGCTCCGGCAAGCCGACACTGCGAACCTGCCCAGTTCGTACCCGCCCATAGAGCGAGGCCAGTACAATGTCCGCGCCTCTTGCCTTTTCAATTGCCTTCTGCACGTCCAGTTCCGAGGAGCGCTCGTCGAGCACCACGGTCTCGAGTCTGCGACCGGCGCGGGCCATTGTTCCTGCAAAGGTGTTGGCGATCCACAAGCGATCGTCTCCGTTCGTAATGGCCAGGTTGAAAATGCGCGCCTCGGCTTTCAGGTTACCGAGCGGTACGAGATTATCATCGTTGCGCACAAGCGTGATCGCGCGTTCGGCAATCTCGCGTGCAAGCGTCCCGACTTCACGACCAGCAACGATGCGATCGATCTCTTCGAGCGGCGTAACCCGCCGCTGGACGAGTCCAAGATCGTATTTCGCCGCCAGCAGCCGGCGCGCGGATTCTTCGATTCGTTTCTCTGTCAATCGGCCGCTGCGCACCGCCTCTCGTACGCCTCGAAAAGCTGCGTCCGGATCCGCAGGCTTCAGCAACATGTCTGCGCCCGCTTCCAGTGCCCGAACCGCCGCTTCATCCTGGTTGAAGTAAATCGTCAAGCCACTCATGCTGAGAGCATCAGTAACGATCATGCCATCAAACTTGAGATCGTTTCTCAAGATTTTGCCTATCACCGGCGAAACCGTCGCCGGAATTGCAGCGCTCTCAGCGACGATCTCGCCGGCTTCATCCGTATCAATCGGTCCTATTCTCTGCTCCTTCGGCAGAGGCTTGACTGAGGTGGGATCGATCTGAGGCAGGCCCACATGGGCCACCATCACCGCTCCCACTCCCGCATCGATCGCCGCGCGAAAGGGCACCAGCTCTACGGTGTTCAGCCGCTCGCGTCCCACATTAATTTCGGGAAGGCCTCGATGCGAATCAACTGCCGTGTCACCGTGCCCGGGAAAGTGTTTGGCTGTGGCGATCACACCAGCGCTTTGGGCGCCCACGGTGAAGGCGGCCGAAAAGCGGGCAACGTCTGCTGGGTCTTCACCATATGAGCGCACATTGATCACAGGGTTCGCCGCATTGTTGTTCACATCGACCACTGGCGCGAAAACCTGCTGTACTCCCAGTGCCCGGGCCTCGCGCCCTGTGACTTCGCCCTGTCGGCGCGCCAGATCAGGATTGCCGGTGGCTCCAACCGCCATGTTCCAGGGAAAGTTGACGGTGTCGTCAAAGCGCATGCCGGCCCCCGCTTCAAGATCAGCTGAAATCAAGAGTGGATAACGGGCCAACTGTTGCATGCGATTCACCAGAAACACTGATTCGTAGACAGGTCCACGGAAAAGAATAATGCCGCCGATGTGGTTCTCTTCAACCTGCCGCTTCAAAACGCGAAAGGCGTCGCTATCCTGATTGAGAAACGTAGCATTGATACCAACTGAGATAAGTTGACCGATTTTTTGTTCGATGGGCATGCGCCGCAGCTCTTTGTCCGCCCACTTCAAAGCATCGCGCGAAGGCTCGCGAGGGAACGGCTTGACCTTAGCGGCGGAATCCAGGGCGCCAAGCGCTGTACTAGATGTTCGAAGAGCGCTGAGCGCTGGGGATCCAGCCACGTTTGGTCCGACACAAAGCGTGGCGGCCACAACTAGGCAAATAACAGAACTAAAG